>JAWKWE010000006.1:0-300000 GCA_041397645.1 Hyphomicrobiaceae bacterium
TGCGTTCCCGATCTTTGCCGCGAAGGCGGCAGGCGTCAGGTACCCCAGGCTCGAAGGTCACGCGTTCGACGTATGTGGATCTGCTCCAGGAGGGAAATTGCGGCTTTCTTCTGAGATTTATGTGCGCGCGCAGGAACGCGCCCGACCACCGCTCTCGAAGAACACTTAGGAAACTCGTGTCAGTCCACGCACCTATCATGGATTTATTGACGAGTGCCGAGGGACCGTCATAAAGAATCATTGCGGCAAGCAGCCTTGCGTCGAGCCCTACTGATAATGGGCTTAGATGGCACCTCTCCTCGCAAATTTGCGTTCAGTTTTTCGCACTGGCTTGTTCCTGAAGGGAATAAAGATTGAGGCAAGAATGACCATACGCGCGTCGCGCCTAGATGCGATGTCCGACGACGAGTTGCTGCGCTTACGCTTCTGCGACTTGCCGCTGCGTCTTAATGGGTCAGCCGTGCAGCAGCGTGCGAAGGCGGTCTTCGATGAGCTCGAAGATCGCGACATTTTCTTCAGGCCATCCATCTGGATCGCTGACGAATGGTACAATCCCGATGAGGTGGTTGGCTTTGCTGTACCGTTTTATCTCTTGCATCCAAGACTGGTTCGCCTAGAGCGAAAGATGATGTTGGAGGCCGAGGGAGTGGCCATCAACGAAGCTCTCAGCATCATTCGCCATGAAACCGGACACGCCATCGACGAAGCATTTCAACTGCGAAAATTGCCCGAATATCGAAAAGTATTTGGTAGTCCCGACCGGGCATATCCGACCGACTACGTTGCCGATTCTGATAGTCGTAGTTACGTCCACCACCTCAACGCTTGGTATGCACAGTCCCATCCGGTTGAGGACTTTGCAGAGACGTTTGCGGTTTGGCTGAAGTCGAAACGAGGCTGGCGTCGTAAGTATCGCGACTGGGCTGCGCTTGCGAAGTTGGAGCTTGTGGACGAGTGGATGCACGAACGCCGGAAAGTCGAACCAGTGATCAAGCCGCGGCGTATTGCAAACGAGCTAAAATGCTCGACTCGGACACTCGCAGAGCACTATGAACAAAAGCGTGACTTCTATGCGATAGATGCAGAAGACGAGTTCGACAGTGCGCTCCGCCGGATTTTTCAACCGTCTCGTCAACAATATCGCAGTCGAAGACGGCCTTCGGCGGCCAGTCTTTTGGCATCACATCGCACGCGCTTACGTCGTCGCACGGCCCAACCGCTCGGTGTACCGGCTTATGTTGTCGATCAGGTCCTGCGCCAGTTCATGTACAGGGCCCGCATTCTGAATTTGAAGCAAACCCAGCCCGAGGCCGAAACGATCTCCAAGCTCTTCCGTCTTGTGACACGCGCTACCGTCGCAATTATTCGAAATGGCCCAAGGTTGCCGCTATGACCGCCATACGGAAAATGAAAAAAAAGCTGAGGGTCATTCTTCTGGCAGATGAGAGATTATTGCCAACTGGCGATCTCTCGCAGTTCAGCGACAAGCAACAGCTATTGCGAAAAACCGAATTCAATGTGAAGGAGGCGATTGAATCACTTGGACATGAACTCATAGCTGTTGGTGTTTCAGACGATCTTTCGACGATCCGCGGTGCGATCGACGCGCACCGGCCTGACATCGTATTCAACCTAGCCGAGGAGTTTAGCGGCATCGGGCATTTTGATCAGCACGTTGTAAGTTTCCTGGAACTGCTGCATCAACCCTACACAGGTTGCAATCCGCGCGGCCTCACTATTGCTCGTGATAAGGCTTTGACGAAAAAAATTCTGGCTTATGACGGCTTTAATGTTCCGGAATTTGCGATCTTCCCAATGAAGCGGGCGACAAAGCGACCGCGAACACTTGGCTTCCCGTTGTTTGTAAAGTCACTCTCGGAGGAAGGATCAGTCGGCATATCGAGTGCATCAATCGTTTGGGACGACTCAAAGTTGATGGAACGGGTGGCTTACGTTCATCGTACGGCCGGGACTGCTGCACTGGCAGAGCAATACATTGAGGGCCGGGAAATGTACGTTGGCGTGATGGGCAATGAGCGTGTCACTGTTCTTCCGGTATGGGAGTTCTTTCTAGAGAAAAAGCCTGAGGGGGCGCCCTTGATCGCAACAGACCGCGGCAAATGGGATCCAGACTATCAGGAGCAGGTTGGCGCGGTGACCGGCCCAGCAGAGATCAGCGATAAACTAGCAGCCAAACTGCAGAAGTTGTCCCGCGAAATATACCGCCTTCTTGGACTGAGTGGCTACGCCCGGTTGGATTTTCGCGTCACGCCCTCTGAAGAAGCATTCCTTCTAGAAGCCAACCCAAACCCGCAAATTGGACGTGATGATGAATTTGCCAGTTCGGCAGAGCATGCTGGCATCGGATATCCTGAATTAATCGAACAGCTCATCCGCTACGGCATGAACTTTAATCAGGAACGAATGATCATTTGAGATTAGGCAGCGGACTTGAATTGCTCCATGGGGGTAACGTTGTCGGCAAGGCGCGTGAGATCATCGAGGTCAAGGATGATGATACCGGTGATGCGATTTTCGCGCGGCAGTATACCATCTGCCGATCGAAACAGCTGAGGAAAAGTTTTCAATGACTTCAAGCCTTGCAGGCGAGGATCTGCCCCCCGTAGCCGGCAATGGCATTTGGACCGACGCATTCTGCTTAAGGGCGGACTTATAATAACGACTGCCGCTTTGACTGGCGGTACGGCGGCGGCAGAAGAAACCGCGAAAAGGTCCCTTGATCCAGCTAATCCACCTTGGTTGCACAAGCCCGGACAGCCGTTCTCGATTTACGGCAAGCCGTCGAGATTCGAAAATGAAACCATTCGTCCCATAGGCGCGAACAGCTGCTTTGAGACGGCTTGCGGCGTGAAGGACTGGAGGCTCCGGGTCAGGTTGGGTTGAGATTTAAGCTGCGGATTTGAAGTGGTCAATCTGCGGTGTTGGATTGTCTCTCGCTTGATCTTCTCCCTCATGGTCAGGATTTTGCGACCGCGCCCGAAGTACACGTCGGCCGGCGTCAGATTGCCCAGGCTCTCGTGGTAGCGGGCGTGGTTGTAGTGTTCGACGAAGCGATGCACGGCGTGCTCGATAGCAGGATGCGGTTTTTCAAGGTCTGATGCCAGCGCTCGATCTTGCCTTGCGTCTGCGGATGGTTCGGGGCACCACGCACATGCCCATGCCGTTTCCGTCGAGCCATTCGGCAAGTTCGGCAGAGACATAGCTCGAGCCGTTGTCGCTCAACAGCCGCGGCTTGTGCACGACGCGGGCGTTGTCGCAGCCTGACGCGGCCAGCGCCAGCTGCAGCGTATCCGTGACGTCCTCGGCCTTCATCGTCGCGCACAGCTTCCAGGCGATGATGTAACGCGAGAAGTCGTCGAGGATCGTCGACAGATAGAACCACCCCCAGCCGATGACCTTCAGATACGTGAAGTCGGTCTGCCAGAGCTGGTTGGGCGCGGTCGTCTTGTCGCGGAACTCGTCCGCTGCCTTGATGACGATGAAGGCCGGACTGGTGATCAGGTCGTGGGCCTTCAAGAGCCGATACACGGAGGCCTCGGACACGTAATATTTGCGCGTGTGTCAATTGCAACGTGCTACAGAGTATTTCTAGAAACCGAAAGGCAAACAAATTGGCAAATCCAAAGTACAGAATTGGCCAGATGGTCGACTTCAATCCAGCACGCCCCACGCTTCCTGCCTCGATCCGCGAGTACAAAGTACTGAAGCTACTGCCTCGGGACCGAGGAGAGCAGGAGTATCGCATCAAGTCATCTACCGAAGTCTACGAGCGGATAGCAAAGGAATCAGAGCTATCCCCTCATTCCTAACAGCAGCTCGTCGCAACTGATCCGTGCCATCCAGAACCACTGAAGCGGCGATCACCTCAAACAGATGATTGGACTTGTGGTTGGATAACGGCTACGGTGTTCGATAGTCACGCCGTATTTGACCGGGTTGCTCTTTCGAAAGAGACATAGCTCGAAAACATCGAGTCCCTCGCGTCGTTGAACTGCATCAAGCGCTAAAATCTAGAAATGTTCCGGCAAACCGATGTGGATGCTGGCGACCTAAGGCCGTTCGGTCAAGCCTGCATCTGGAGTTGACGATGAACGCACCCTGAAAGAGGCCAGGTCAGGTTCAGTGAATTCGCCCGAGCTAAGGAAATAATCAATGTCTTTGTCAGTGTCCCATCAGGTTATTCACGTCAGTCGCACATCCAGTGGAGCATGGGCTGTAACGGGTCAACGCCAGTACTCTTATAAGAACCCGAAGGATTTTCGCGTGAAGTCTCACGCAGTTGCTTATGCCCGCGCCCTCGCTTGGTCGCGCCGATCCCTCCTCTTAGTAGACAACGATTTTGGCATGCCTGTTTGCCAGTCCCGTGCAAGCATGACCTATCCAATTCGTCTCGATTAAACGTAGCGATTTGCAGGAGTACCCGAGATGAGTCCGAAAGACGTCAAATTCGGCCGCGACGCGCGCGATCGAATGTTACGGGGCGTTGAGATCCTTGCCTATGCAGTCAGTGCGACGCTCGGGCCTAAGGGACGCAACGTTGTCATTGCTAAATCCTTTGGCGCGCCGCGCATCACCAAAGACGGTGTGACGGTAGCCAAGGAGATTGAGCTCGAAGACAAATTCGAGAACATGGGCGCGCAGATGCTAAAGGAAGTCGCCTCTAAGACATCTGAAGTGGCCGGCGATGGCACCACAACCGCAACCGTCCTCGCTCATGCAATAATGAGAGAAGGCGCCAAGTCAGTCGCTGCCGGCGCTAATCCAATGGACCTCAAGCGGGGTATTGATCTGGCCGTGTCGGCCGTCGTTTCGGATCTCAAGGTCAAGGCTAAGAAGGTGACCTCCAACGACGAGATCGCCCAGGTTGGAACCATTTCGGCGAACGGGGACGCTGAAATTGGCGCCAGAATTGCGGAAGCGATGAAAAAAGTCGGCAATGAGGGAGTGATTACGGTCGAGGAATCAAAAAGCCTCGAGACTCAGCTCGATGTCGTCGAGGGCATGCAGTTCGACCGCGGCTATCTCTCGCCTTATTTCATCACCAATTCGGAAAAGATGACGGTCGAACTTGAAGACCCCTACGTTCTGGTTCACGAAAAGAAGCTTTCGGGTCTCCAACCCATCCTTCCCTTGCTCGAAGCCATCGTTCAGACGGGCAAGCCGATCTTGATAATCTCCGAGGATGTTGAGGGCGAAGCGCTTGCAACTCTCGTGGTGAATAAGCTGCGTGGCGGACTAAAGGTAGCCGCCGTCAAGGCCCCCGGCTTCGGCGATCGCCGAAAGGCCATGCTTGAGGACATCGCGATCCTCACGGCCGGCACCGTGATCTCTGAAGACCTCGGCATCAAGCTTGAGACCGTGACGCTCAACATGCTCGGACGTGCCAAGAGAGTGACGATCGATAAGGAGAACACAACGCTGGTAGACGGAGCCGGCAAGAAGACTGATATCGAAGCTCGCGTGAAGCAGATCAAAGCCCAGATCGAAGACACGACGTCGGATTATGACCGAGAGAAGTTGCAGGAGCGTTTGGCGAAGCTTGCAGGAGGAGTGGCCGTTATCAAGGTTGGCGGAGCGACTGAGGTCGAGGTGAAGGAACGTAAGGATCGCGTCGACGACGCGCTGCACGCCACCCGCGCAGCCGTTGAAGAGGGCATCGTTCCGGGCGGCGGCGTGGCGCTCCTTCGTTCCATCAAGGCACTTGAAACGCTTGAATCTGACAACGAGGATCAAAAGGTCGGAATCCAGATTGTGCGGAAGGCGCTCCAGGCCCCGGCCCGCCAGATCTTCGAAAATGCCGGTGAGGATGGTTCGGTTATTGTCGGCAAGATTCTCGAGAACGCCAAGTATGCCTACGGCTACAACGCCCAGTCGGGCCAGTATGGTGACCTAGTTGCCGAGGGCGTGATAGATCCGGCCAAGGTCGCACGTTGCGCGCTACAGGACGCGGCCTCTATCGCAGGCCTGCTTGTGACGACAGAGGCGATGGTTGCCGAGTTGCCGCAGTCGGAGGCTGGCTCCGCGCAGCCACAAATGGGCGGTGGAGGCATGGGTTTCTGAGCCGAGACCCACGGGTAAAGCGGCAGAAACGTCCTGCTTGGCAAATGCAATTAATGAACTGTGATATCAAGGTGCGAGCCCGCTTCTTTTGCTTGCAGCTGAAGCGAAGGTATGTGCGTGGTATGCGCTCATCGGTGCCAGAAGCGATACCGGCCTTAGACCAATCGACCGCGGACACAGTCTGATATGCGCTAGCTTTTACGCAATAAGGAGATCCAGCGTGATTCATTGGAAGCAGATTGACGAGTTCATTGAGCCAAACTGGGAGAAGGTGGGTGCGGAAGGGCCGCCCAGCCTCTTCTGGCGTGGTTCCAAGTCGGCGGCGGTTTTCGGTTTTATTCGCGACGGAGAGCTCTTCGACTATAAATGGCTCTACGTCTGCGACTCCAACAAAGTGACACACTTTTCCGAAGTAAATGGACCTGATAGCAACGTGGTGGAATTGGGAAACTTCAGGCCCTGAGATGGTGAGTGACCGTAATCGCCGAAAATGTCCGACCATGTTTTTCAGCCATGGGCCGCGCGCGCAGTTTGGTGCACCCCAGCGCAAGTCCATGGTCGAAATTAGTTCACAAATCATTCACACATAGAATTTTAACATCTATCCTGTTGTGTTTCCAGTTCTCCAAGCGCTAATCGCTTCCTGCGCCTGGATTGCCCATTGGGGTTTGAACAAATCAGAAGGGCCGTCCGATGGGACGGCCCTTTCGGCATCTGATCGTGCGAAAACCAATCAGGCTCGCAGCACTCATTTTCTGATGCGCGAAATCTTAGAACCTTCGAGCGTCAGATTGTACATCAGCCCCTTGGGATCGATGATGAACCCGACGATAGGGCTCGTGATGCGCTCCGTATCAATCGAGCCGCCAACACCAACCGTGATAATGGCGACCGAGCCGTCCACGCCGACCTTCCAGCCATCCGTTCGCCTGAAGCTCTCAAGTGCCTGGTGGTTCATAAACATAATGATGACCGACCGCGCCTGCACGCCGAGCTGAAAGCCCACTGAAGCCGAGATCGTGTTGTAATAGCTATTAGGTCGCCCACGTTCGAACAGAACGCCCTCTCCGTATTCGCCGCCAATACCAAAGCCTGCTTTGACGACCGAAGGGAACACCAGCATTCCAACCGACTTCTGAGCCAGATCGCGCGCGCCTCCGACATGGCGATAGAAGCGCTCCAGTGTGTCCTGAGCATCGGCCTCAAGTGCCGCTGCCGATGCCGCCATGGCAGGTGGCGCCGCCGAGATCCAAACCGCAAAAGCTGCGAAAATTGCCGGAATTATCGACCTGATTATCATTTGCGACCCCCATCCGAGCGCCAAAATTGCCCCGGAAAATACCCTTGGGAACGATAGCGGCAAGACCATGACCTAAGGCAATTTGGCCGTACCCCGACTGCATCCAATGAGCGCAATCATAGTGTTTTGCAGACTTGCAGACTTGCCCTCCGGCCGGGCCGATGCCACATACCGCGCGATCAGAATGATTGAAATGAGGCCGCAGGGCATGCGGCCTTCACGGGAGCCCGCACAGCCATGGAATTCATCCTCAGCAATTTAGGTTCGATGGTCGACACTGTTGTTACCGACATAGGCCTCGTGCTCTCGCCGGAGTGGTGGCGCACGCATTGGGTGGCTCTGTTCAACATCCTGATGATCGACCTGACGCTCGCGGGAGACAACGCCATCGTCGTCGGCATGGCGGCCTCCAAGGTCCGCAAGGACATCCGGAACAAGGTCATCTTCTGGGGTATCGCGGGTGCGGTCGTCCTGCGCATTCTGTTTTCAAGCATCGCCCAACAGATGCTTCAAGTTATCGGTCTCACGCTCGCCGGCGGACTGCTTCTGCTGTTTGTCTGTTGGAAGATGTACCGCCAGATCGTCGACGAGAATAACGAGTCCATCGAGACAATCGAACACAACCTCGCATCCGACCATGTGAAGGGCCACGAGGCGACCTTCTGGTCTGCTCTGTGGACGATCATTCTCGCCGACCTTTCCATGTCGATGGACAACGTTCTGGCCGTTGCCGGCGCGGCTGGCGAGTCGACGCTTGTGCTCGTCATCGGCTTGGCGATTGCCATCGTGCTGATGGCCGTCGCTTCTACCTATGTCGCTAAGCTGCTCCACCGATATCCTTGGATTGCATGGGTCGGGTTGCTCATCATCCTCTACGTTGCTCTGGACATGATCTATCGCGATCTCCACCAGATCGCTTGCCGGACCTACGGAATCGGGTGCTCTGAGACCATCTTCCAGGGCATCAAGCACCGGCTCGGATTTGGAGGCTGAGATGGCGGCAGGCGCACACGGCGGCACGGCAAAGATCTTTATCGACGGCGAGGCCGGGACGACCGGCCTTCAGATCCGCGAGCGGCTCGCCAAAGAGCCCGGCATCGAGGTCGTCAGCATCGATCCCGCCAAACGCAAGGACGCCCAGGCGCGCAAGGACATGATGCGCGCTTGCGATCTTGTCGTGCTGTGCCTACCGGACGATGCCGCCAAGGAAGCCGTTGCGCTTGCCGCCGAACTTGGCCAGCACGCTCCCAAAATCGTCGATGCCTCCACCGCTCACCGGGTTGCGCCCGGCTGGATCTACGGCTTTGCGGAACTCGATGCAGATCAGGCGGGCCGTATCGCAAAGGCTAAGCTCGTCGCCAACCCGGGCTGCTATCCAACAGGCGCAATTGCACTTTTGCGCCCGCTCGCCGATGCCGGTCTTCTCCCTGCCGACTTCCCCGTCTGCGTCAATGCAGTGTCGGGGTATTCGGGCGGCGGCAAGAGCATGATCGAAAGCTACGAGGTGTCGAAGACAGCGCCCGCTTTTGAGCTCTATGGCCTGGGACTTGAGCACAAGCACATTCCCGAGTTGATGGCGTATGCGCGATTGGACCGGCGACCGATTTTTATTCCCAGCGTCGGCAACTTCAAACAGGGTATGCTGGTCTCCATCCCGCTGCATCTCGACCTGCTGCCGGGCAACGTCACCATCAAGCTGCTCGAAGAGGTGCTGAGCGCGCATTACGCCAACGCCTCCCAGGTCCGTCTCGTGCGCGATGCCGCCTCCAAGATCGGCCGCCTCGACCCGCTTGCGCTCAACGACACCGATGCGCTTGAATTGTACGTATTCGGCAAGAGCGCGCTAAACCAGGCTGTACTCGTTGCTCGATTGGACAATCTTGGAAAAGGTGCAGCCGGCGCGGCCGTGCAGAACCTGAAACTTATGCTTAACCTCACCGGACCCTAGACCCTATCGAACCAATTAAGGGTATGAAACGTATCCAAGTGGACGCCGCCGCTATGCGCGTTACTTGGCTTGCTTAACTGAACCGGCAAGATGGAGACTCTCTCATGCCGATCACCGCATTTTACACCGCTCTTCTGGCGCCGCTTTTCCTCTACCTTTCTGTGCGAGTCATCGGCCGGCGACGTGAAGCCAAGGTCGCCCTTGGCCCGGGTGACGACTCCATTCTGTTGCGGCGTATGCGCGTCCACGCGAACTTTGCCGAGTATGTGCCCTTCACATTGCTGAGCATGGGGCTGGCCGAAGGTGTTGGAGTTGCCTCTCTCGTGATCCACATCATCGGCGTCGTGCTAGTAGCGGGACGCTATATCCATGCCTACGGCGTTTCGCAGCAGCCGGAAAATTTCAAGCTGCGCGTAACTGGCATGACGGCAACCTTCACCGCCATTGCGCTTTCGGCCATCATGATCCTGGTGAAGGTCTTGCCGGTTGTGTTTGCGCTGTAAGTCGTCAAACCTTGCGCGCGTCGCGCACGGCGAACAGGTGCCAGACCGCGACGCCCAGTACGATCACCGCGCCGGCTTGATGCAGCACGCCGAGTTCGAGCGGCACATGCCAAACCAACGTCAAAATGCCTACGACAGCTTGGGTGAGCGTTACCAGCAAAAGCATCAAACCGGATTGCTTTGCCATCGAGGTCGCACCGCCCCTTACGATGGCGATGACTTGAACGAGCGCGGCCGCGAGCACGATGTAGGCCACCATCCGGTGATTGAACTGCGCTGCGGCATGACTTTCAAAAAAGCTCATCAGAGTCTGCCCGGAGATCCAGTAATCTGATGGGATGAACTGCCCATCCATCGACGGCCATGTATTGTAGATAAGGCCCGCTTTGAGGCCGGCAACGAAGGCCCCCAGAACTGTTTGCAAGAACACCAGGCCGAGTATCACGGCGGCCATTGCTCGCACGAAGGGCGTGACAATCGCGGCCGATCCGCCGCGCCGCGCCCTACGCTCATCGAGTGCCAGCCAGACCAGCAGCGAGAAGATCGCCAGCGCACCAGAAAGGTGCAACGCCAAGCGGTATTGGCTCACGGAGACGCGCTCAGACAAACCCGACGACACCATGTACCAGCCGATGGCGCCTTGGACAGCGCCCAGCGCGAACAATGCCGCGTATTTTCTCGCAGTGCCCTTCCGCAGCCATCCCCGCCACCAGAAGAACACAAGCGGAAGTGCAAACACGACGCCGACGACGCGGCCGAGAAGGCGATGTCCCCATTCCCACCAGAAAATGCCTTTGAACTGCGCAAGCGACATGCCTTCGTTGATGAGCTTGTACTGCGGGATCTGCTTGTACTTCTCGAACGCGGCGAGCCAGTCGGCTTCATTGAGGGGTGGAATTGCGCCGATGATCGGCTTCCATTCCGTGATGGAAAGCCCGCTCCCGGTCAGCCGCGTTGCGCCGCCGACGGCAACCATAGCGAACACAAGGATAGCGACGAGCCACAGCCAGGCTTCGACAGCCGCGTGGCCGGTCTCCTCACGAAGCGCGCGAGATGCGCCTGTGTTGGCAGCCCCGTTTGCCATGCTCGATGATCTCCTAGTGACATTCCGGATCGGCGATTACTTGCGTAGCCCCTGATAATGGGCCATCACTGCGCCCGCAATGCGCGCCGGGCCGCACCCTGTCGATTATGGCCCCCGCGTTAGGGACGATTATTCATGACTCAGCGTCAGCGAAAATTTGCGGGAGCCATCCTGCTCATCCTACTCATTACGGTCTATGCGCTGCTCGCGCTCGCAGTCGCCGTCGTTTTGCAAATCCGGCAAGCCAATGGCTTCGTCGAGTTCGCATATTACGTCGTCGCCGGCCTATTGTGGGTATTGCCAGCGGGCGCGTTGATCAAGTGGATGGCAAAGCCTGATGCGCCCAAGATGCCAAAGGCCCGACAAGGAAGCTGATGGGCCTACGCGCGTCCGGGTAACAGGTCGCCTGTCAACTTGTCACGCCCCAGCGCCTTGAACACGGTCGAGACGATCCCATCTGCGCCAAGCCCCGCAGCCTTGTACATTTCTTCGGGCTTGCCGTGATCAATAAACATATCCGGCAACACCATCGTGCGGGTCTTCAGCCCCCGATCGAGCAAGCCCTCTTGCGCGAGGTACTGAAGAACGAACGAGCCGAAGCCGCCGACCGAGCCCTCCTCGATCGTGACCAACACCTCATGATTGGCAGCTAGCTTTCTGATGAGTGCTGTGTCGAGAGGCTTGGCAAAACGAGCATCGGCGACGGTCGTTGAAAGCCCGAAGGCAGCCAACTGCTCAGCCGCGCGCAACGCCTCAGCCAGCCGCGTCCCCAGCGACAGAATGGCAACCGTTGAGCCCTCGCGTACGATGCGTCCCTTGCCGATTTCCAGCGGACGGCCTTCCTCCGGAAGCTCTACGCCGACCCCCTCGCCGCGCGGATAGCGCAGCGCGCTCGGGCCGTCATCGATCGCAGCCTGCGTGGCGACCATGTGCACCAACTCGGCTTCGTCTGCAGCCGCCATCAAGATCATATGCGGCACGCACCCCAGATAAGCGATATCGAAGGCGCCCGCATGTGTCGCGCCATCCGCGCCGACAAGCCCCGCGCGATCGAGCGCGAAGCGTACCGGCAAACGCTGAATAGCCACGTCATGCACCACCTGATCGTAGGCGCGCTGAAGGAAGGTGGAGTAAATCGCGACGAACGGCTTGTAGCCTTCCGCGGCTAACCCGGCAGCGAATGTAACAGCGTGCTGCTCGGCAATTCCCACGTCGAACGTCCGTTGGGGAAAGCGAGTTCCGAACAGATCAAGTCCGGTGCCATCCGGCATGGCGGCGGTAATGGCAACGATCTTGTCGTCTTTCTCAGCTTGCTTGATTAAGCTCTCCGCAAACACCCGCGTGTAGGTTGGGGCATTAGGTTTGGGCTTCACTTGTGCGCCGGTGACGACGTTGAACTTCGACACGCCATGATACTTGTCGGCGGAGGCTTCAGCCGGCGCGTACCCCTTACCCTTCTTCGTAACCACATGGATAAGGATGGGACCCTGCTTGGCGTCACGCACATTCTTCAAAACAGGAATGAGTTGGTTGAAGTCGTGCCCATCGATAGGGCCGATGTAATAGAAGCCGAGTTCCTCAAACCACTGCCCGCCCTGCCAGAGGTGGCGGGTATATTCTTCCATGCGCGCCGCGCGCCGCTCCCACTTCTTCGGCAGCATCTTGGCAAGCTGCTTTGCGTAGTCGCGCAAGTGCAGATACGTACCCGATGAGGTGACGCGGGCGAGATAGGCCGACAGCGCACCCGTGGGCGGCGCAATCGACATGTCGTTGTCGTTGAGGATGACGATGAGGCGTTCATCGCGCGCACCAGCGTTGTTTATCGCCTCATAGGCCATCCCGGCGCTCATGGCACCATCGCCGATCACCGCGATCACGTTGTTGTCGCCGCCTGATAGGTCGCGCGCCACAGCCATGCCAAGACCAGCGGATATCGAGGTGGAGGAGTGAGCAGCGCCGAAGGGATCGTATTCGCTCTCGTCGCGCTTGGTGAAGCCCGATAGTCCGCCTGGCTGGCGAAGCGTCCGAATACGATCGCGGCGGCCCGTGATGATCTTGTGCGGATAGGCTTGATGGCCGACGTCCCAGATCAGACGGTCACGCGGCGTGTCGAATACCCAATGGAGCGCGACCGTCAACTCTACGACACCCAGCCCGGCGCCGAGATGCCCGCCCGTCACCGACACCGCATCAATCGTCTCGGTCCGCAGCTCATCAGCGAACTGAACCAAAGCGGATTCGGGCAGGGCCCGGAGATCCTCAGGCGTTTTGACGGTATCTAGAAGGGGCGTCTTGCTCACGAACCTCAATCCCTGCCGGTGCGACGGCGCCAATTATGACAGTTCAACCGTTATGGCAGATATGGAGGCCCCGCAAGGGACCAATCCACGCATATTCCGGCCTCTGAACGGCCAGGATCGCCAGATCCCGCACAGGTTTGGCGGTCGCTGCCCGTCCGAAGTTAGTGCTCTTTGGGACGATTGAGTTCGTAGGCGGCGAGCTGTTCGGGCCTCGCCTCGGTCTGGTGCTTGGCCCGCCATTCGGCATAGGGCATTCCGTAGACCAGCTCGCGAGCGGCGTCCTTGCTCATGTCGATACCCTTTTCCTTGGCCGCGTCTTGCATCCAGTTCGAAAGGCAGTTGCGGCAAAAGCCTGCCAGATTCATCATGTCGATGTTCTGGACGTCTGTGCGTGCGCGCAGATGCTCGACCAGCCGTCGGTAGACCGCCGCCTCAAGCGCCTCGGTTGTTTTGGGGTCCATCGTCATCGCTTCGTCTCCTCGTGGCCTGTGACAGCCGGTTTTGTGATCTTAAGGGGTGCGCCGCACCGCTTTTGGCCTCTGGCGCTTGGGGGATAGGATGGCTCCTGCCCATTTGGATTGCCAAGCCCTGGCTGCGGCTTCCTATTCCTTGACGCTTTCCGGGCTATCCCGCAAACCAAGACTAAAGAACAATGCGACCCAGCGCGAGCCCCAAGCGAGGGCCGGGCACGCAGAAGAAAAAGAGACCGGGAGGATACATGGCCGAGGCGACCAATACGGCGGCGCGGAAGTTGCTTATGGCCCTGTACGAGGCTGCTTATTCCACCGCCCACCCTCGCGTGTGTCTTCCTCCCCATCTGCCCGCGTTGCCTGAGGGTGGAAAGATCATCATCATCGGCGCAGGCAAAGGCACTGCAGCTATGGCGGTCGCGACCGAGGGCCACTACATCGCGGCCGGGCAGCAGGAGAAGATCTCCGGCCTCATCTCCACGCGCCACGGTTTTGGCCTGCCGACCAAGATCATCAAGATCATCGAGGCCGGACATCCGGTCCCCGACGCCAACTCCATCGAAGGCGCCAAACAAGCTATTGCGCTGGCCAAGACTGCCGGCCCGAACGATCTCGTCTTGTGCCTTTTGTCGGGCGGCGCCTCCGCACTTTGGGCCGCCCCCGTTGACGGCGTGACCTTCGAAGCCAAGCAGCAACTCACCAAGCAGTTATTGAAGTCGGGCGCGCCAATTTCGGAGATGAATTGCGTACGCAAGCACCTCTCCCAGATCAAAGGCGGCAAACTGGCCGCAGCTGCCTATCCTGCACGCCTCCTCACCCTCGCTATTTCGGACGTCCCGGGCGATCATCCCGACGAAATCGGATCGGGCCCAACCGTTGCGGATCGGTCCACGTTGCGCGATGCACGCCACGTGCTGGAGCGCTGGAAGATCACGCCTTCAACGGAGATAGCGGCTGCTCTGGCGAATGAGGCCAACGAAACCCTCAAGGCGGGCGATCCCAGGCTTGCGAACTCGAAATACGAGATCGTCGCCGCCCCCAAGGCGTCCATCGAAGCGGCGGCGACGATTGCCCGCAACTCCGGTTATCGGGTTGAAATCCTCGGCGACAGCCTGGAGGGGGAGGCCCGCGAAGTTGCAGAAAAACATGCTGCCATGGCCCTCGACGCCAAGAAGCGGGGTGAAAAACTGGCCATCATGTCGGGCGGCGAGCTGACTGTGACTGTAAGCGGCAACGGATCAGGCGGACCAAATCAGGAATATGCGCTCGGCCTTGCCATCTCCCTTGAAGGGGCTAAGGGAATCTCGGCGCTTGCGGGGGATACGGACGGCACCGACGGGGGTGGCGGAAATGCCGACGACCCGGCTGGTGCGATGGTTTTTCCAGATACCATCGACCGGGCGACCAAAATCAATCAAAATGCCGCCAATTTCCTGGCCAACAACGATTCGACGGGATTCTTCAAACCGCTAGGCGATCTTATCCTGTGCGGCCCCACCCAAACAAACGTCAACGACTTCCGCGTAATTCTCGTCGACCCTTGAGGCCAGTAGAGGGTGTGGCGGCAAGGCACGCTGGCCCGATTTGAGCACGAGGGGGATTTAGAGGGTTGATCTACACCCAACGAAGTGGGGCGCGCCGTGCCGCGTTCGGACTGGGACTAGCCCTTTGCCTGGCGGGCGCGGCCGACGCGCGCGCAGACCTGAAGCTTTGCAATTCGACTGCTAGCCGAGTCGGCGTCTCAATCGGCTATCAAGACAACACCGGATGGGCCACCGAGGGCTGGTGGAACATCGCGTCACAAACGTGTGAAACACTGCTCAAAGGTCCCGTACCAAGCCGCTTCGTGTATGTGCACGCGGTCGACTATGACCGTGGCGGGGAATGGGGCGGCAAGAACGAGATGTGCACCGCGGATAAGTCGTTTGCAATCAGGGGGGTTCAGGATTGCGCCAAACGCGGATATAAGCGCACCGGGTTTTTTGAAGTGGACACCGGGGAGGCGAAGGAGTGGACTATTCGCCTAACAGACCCCGATGCGCAGGGAAGTGAAGAAAAATGAGACGTAATCGCCGGGTCAAGATTGTAGCAACGCTTGGCCCCGCGTCCGCCGCCCCCGAAATGGTCGAGCGGCTTTTCCTGGCCGGAGTCGATGTATTCCGCATCAATATGAGCCATTCGACACCTGACGGCTCAAAGACGCTTTATAACACCGTGCGTGCATGTGCAGCGCGCCACCGCCATCCGATTGGGATCCTTGCCGACTTGCAGGGGCCAAAGTTCCGTATCGGCGAATTCGGCACCGGCCGTGTGCATCTGCCGGAGAAGGCGACTTTCATTTTCGACCGTGAAGAGGTGCCCGGCACCAATGGCCGCGTATTCCTTCCTCACGAGCAGATCTTCGACGCCATCGATGTGGGGCACAACCTGGTGCTCGACGATGGCAAGATCCGCATGACGGTCATCGAGAAGTCCAACAACAAGATTGCCGCGGAGGTGAAGGTTGGAGGAATGCTGGCTTCTCGTAAGGGCATTTCGATGCCCGACACGCTGCTGGCCATTTCGCCGCTGACCGAAAAAGACAAGGTCGACCTGACACACGTCCTGAAACTCGGCGTGGATTGGATCGCACTGTCCTTCGTGCAGCGCGCGGAGGATCTGCATGAGGTCCGCAAACTGATTGGAACGCGCGCGGCCATTTTATCCAAAATCGAAAAGCCGTCCGCCGTGACCGATCTGGAAAACGTCATTGCCGCCTCCGACGGCATCATGGTGGCACGCGGTGACCTTGGCGTCGAAATGCCGGTCGAGAAGGTCCCGGGCCTGCAAAAGAAGATCACCCGCCTCGCGCGCGCCGCCGGTAAGCCCGTCATTGTCGCCACGCAGATGCTGGAGAGCATGATCTCCTCGCCCATGCCGACGCGCGCGGAAGTGTCAGACGTTGCAACCGCCGTGTTCGACGGCGCCGATGCCGTCATGCTCTCCGCCGAGAGCGCCGTTGGGCAATATCCGGTCGAAGCAATCTCGACCATGAATCGGATCGCGATTGAGGTTGAATCCGATCCGCTTTACGAACCGATCCTTCACGCGACCCACACCGAGCCTCAGCCAACGGGTGCTGACGCCATTGCGCACGCGGCGTCAGCCATTGCCGATACGGTGCGCCTCGGCGCTATCGTCTGCTACACGGCGACGGGCTCTACGGTGCTTCGCGTCATCCGCGAACGGCCAGGCCTTCCCGTTATCGGTCTGACGCCAATTGAATCGACCGCACGACGCCTTTCACTGGCATGGGGCGTCCAGTGCATCATGACAGGAGATCCCGAAAACCTCGCTCACATGGTGCGCAAAGCTTGCCGCATCGCGTTCGAGGAAGGGCTCGTCTCTGCACGCGATGGACTTCTGATTACAGCAGGTGTGCCGCTCGGTTCACCGGGCGCGACAAACATGATCCGCATTGCCTTCGTCGACGACAGTGGCGCTCCCATTGCCGAGGAAGTCTGACACCTGCATCGTTAATCTTTGAAGCCAAACCCGGCGCTGCGCCGGCCCTACGCAGACAATAACGCGCGGAACTCTCAGCAATTGCCAAACGTTTCAACGGGCAACTGCGACTGAGAAGGAGAGTTCTGTGAAAGCCACAATTTTCGCAATCTGTACCGGCCTTACGGCGATTACTGCGTCAGCAGCAATGGCTGCACCAACCACTCACAGTGCTGACATCAAATCAGCTATGAAAGCTGAAAGCGGAATCACACACGTACGAGATTTCGATGACGAGCGCGGTCATCGCCGGTGGCACCGGCGCCACGGTGACCGCGACTATAACAGGTATCGTGGATGGCACCGCTATCACTACCGTCCGCGGGGATGGAGAGCGCGTGGTTGTGTCATCGTTGGGCCGGTTTGGTTCTGCCCGTAATATAATAGTGTGAAGCAAAAACGCGGCGGATCGTCACCCACCGCGTTTTTCTTTCATCACGCCTCGCCGTAGCTTATCAGTCTTCAACCATCAGACCACGACGTACCATCTCGGAGATCTCTTTGTAAGTCTTGCGCATGGGCAGCATGATGCCATGCATCTTGTTCTTCTCAATCAGCATGTCGTGAAGCGCGAGATAGTCGATACCGGTCCCCAAAAAACAATTGATCGCGTCCTGAGGCGACTCGACGATCGGTTCGCCCTTCACGTTGAACGAAGTATTGATCAGGACCGGAACGCCGGTGATCTTGTCGAACTCCTTCAAGAGCCTGTGCAGCTTGGGATTTTGATCTTCACGTACTGTCTGCACGCGCGCCGTGCCATCGACGTGCACAATCGCCGGAATTTTATCCTTCCACTCCGGCCTCACCTTCATGGCCATGAGCATGAATGGTGAATCGATTTCACCTTCGAAAATTTCCTTGGCACGCTCGGCAAGCACGATGGGCGCGAACGGGCGAAACGCCTGACGGAATTTCACGCGCTTGTTGAGGATGTCCTTCATCTCAGCAGTGCGTGGATCGGCCAGGATGGACCTATTGCCGAGCGATCTTGGACCAAATTCGGAGCGTCCCTGGAACCATCCAAAGACTTTGCCCTCCGACAACAAGCGCGCCGTCTCTGCGCAGATATCATCGCTGTCTTTGACCGCCGTTTCGATTTTTACGCGCGGATTGTCGACTGCCTTGCGCGAAATCTCTGGTGCGTAGTCCTTACCGAAATAAGCGTCGTTAATGACATAGCCGCGCGGCTTCTTGAGGATCTCAAGCCAACCGTACAAAGCGCAGCCGATCGCAATGCCATCATCACCGGCAGCCGGCTGAACCCAGATATCTTCAAATCCCGACAACTCGGCGAGCTTGCCGTTGGCAACGCAATTGAGGCCGACCCCGCCGGCGATGCAAAGGTACTTCGCGCCGGTCTTCTCGCGCAGCCATCGAGCGCGTTCCAGAAGAACCTTCTCAGTATCGTCCTGCACGCGCCAAGCCATATCCTCCCAGTGCTTGACGTCAGGGCTCGCTTCCCAATTGGGATCGACTTCCGGGGCCCATGCCTTGTTGAAATCCGCCGTCCATTCCGGAACAGAGATCTCACCATCCTTGATATTTATGAGAGGCTGGAAAGCGTCAGGACGTCCGTAGGGCGCCAAGCCCATAATCTCTCCGCACTTGTTCCAGTCAGCGAAGATGTAACTGGAGACCCGGCTGTAGATCGCACCCAGCCCCTCCATGAAAAAGAACTCATCGCTCAAGAAACCACGGACAGGCTCAAGCCATACCTTCTTCAAGGTTGTGAGTTCGCTACCCTTGAATGCGTAATAGCTCTCCGACTCGCGCGCCAGCGGCGTCGCCCCTTCAGTCATCTGGCCGGGTTCCTTGACATCCACGGCATAGCTTCCAACGCCGTCGACGATCATGATCACGCCCTCATTGAACGGGCAGGCAGCAAATGCGCTGTAGGCGTGAGCGAGATGATGAGACAGCGTGATGACTTTGTCAGATTTAGGCAGATAGAGTGGATGGACCTTGGCCTGCACACGCTCTTCGTCGCTCAAGAACTCCGGTACGCTTTCGTAAGCCAAGCGAGTTTCAAGATCCTCCATCGGCAGGACGTAGCAGTTGCGAACCACCAGATCGACATCGTCGAGGGTGATACCCTCAGCATTGAGACAATAATCGACGACTTCCTTGAAGAAGCCCGTCGCGTGCTTCTGGCGTGTAATGCGTTCCTTTTCGATCGCGTAGGCGATTTTCCCATCGCGCAGCAAACATGCGCTCACGTCGTGATCGTAGCCATTGATACCAAGAACATACGTATGTTTTTTCGACATCGAGGAAACTATCCAGCTTTACGGGAGTAAACAGTTGACGACCGCGAGGATCACCGAAGTGCTTGGCTCTCTCGCGGATAAGTTTTTGTGAGGAATTGTGAGGTGAATAAGTTCTCCTATCAAACAAAGCTCTACGATTGCTGTGCGGCTGAGCACGTGCAGCATGAGCATATTAGATTGCCGCGTATCAGTGGCAAAATATGGAAGGTAAATGTGATTACCCAAGCCCTGCGGTGACGGGTTGTCGAGACAGCGTCCTGTCTGTAAGCTTAGAGGTTGTGATCTGACGATATTGGTTTCCGTTTTTTCCCAATTTACTAATTCAGGGTGGAGCCAAGTCCCAAGATTTCAAGAACCGAGCACCTTTTTGCCGTGCATTCGGCGCATGGCCAAGCACTCTTTAAGACGTCGCTACGCGTCAGTAGCGGTATTGAGAGAAAGGCGGTGAAATGAAAGAAATTACGTCCAACCCACGTGGTGCAGTGCAGAAGGTCTCGACCTTCGGCATGACCATCGCGCGCAACGTCCGCAAGGTCGTCGTGGGCACTGTCGCGGTCGTCGCAATGATGGTCGCATACGGTGTCAGCACGATTGGCTCTATGGGCGCAACCGCGCTTGGCATCGCGGGCGTGACGAGTGTCGCAACCTTAACGGCTGCTTCGACACCCGCACACGCATACCGTTATCGCCGTCGTAGACGTGCTCGTCGGCGCCGTCGGCGTCGTCGTCGTCGTGGCGGCTGGTATTGGTACTTCTACTGATAAAACCGTAGCGCTCGCGCGGTTTTCATCAGACTAAAAACAGACAAACGAAAAGAGCGGCCTCTCGGCCGCTCTTTTTGTTGAAAGAGGAATCTCTCGCCAAGAGGGCGCGGGCGATCGAGGTCCGAAACTTCCGACCCGTCCCGCGATTAGATGCCCTGACCCTCTACTTCCTTCTTGAGGTTGTCGATCGAGGTCTTCGCGCCGGGCGTATTCGGATTGATACGATAGAGCTGCTCTAGCGCCTTGAGTGCGCCCTTCTTCTGCCCCTGCTCCTCGAGAATCTTGGAAAGGCCTTCAAGGGCCTTGAAGTGATTGGGCTCAAGGGCAAGGGTACGGCGCAAATCGCCAAGCGCGCGCGGGGTATCGCCCCTCAGATAATAGACAAATGCGCGACGGCTCCAGGCTTCGGCGTAGTCCGGCGCCAGATCGACAGCCGCATCAAGCAGCTTGAGTGCAAGTTCAGGATTGTTCTTGTTCGCGGCGTCGGCGGCCCGATCAAGCAGGAGATTGACGGTATCGCCGCCGGGCAGCCGCCAAATCCGCTCGATCGTCTCCATCACTTTGGTCGCAAGGAGAGGATCTTCCATCTTCGACAGCGCGGCAAACAGCTTTCCCAGGACGAGTGTCGCCTCGTCCTGGTTGCGCGGGAAATTCAGGCCCATCAAGCCAGGATCACCCTGATAGCCCTTTCGCGCCGAACGATAGCGCTCGCGCAAACCGGGACCGTCAATTTCAGGCGCTGGTGCAGGTGCCTCTTTGGCTCCGGGCTCCGCAGGATCGTTCGGCGCCGCCCCATTTGGGGCGTCGGCAACTGCCGGAGGCTTGGGCTCCTCAGCTATTGATGGCGTCGCAGCCAAAGCGGCGAGCGACAGAAAGGAACAACCGAGCAGGAGTTGGGCGCGCTTTTTCATGCCTGCAAACCTAGCCAAAGGCGCTTGGAGCGTCAAAGTACAGAATTTTAATTTAGCCAAAAGCACGAGCATGTGCGCACAGCAAAGCTGGGCCGTGAGGCCCAGCGCCGCGCGTAAAACAGCGTGATCAGGCGCTTAGCCCTGGCGAGCCTTGAAGCGCTTCTGCGTCTTGTTGATGACGTAGACGCGGCCCTTGCGGCGCACGACGCGGTTATCGCGGTGCCGCGAGCGCAGGGATTTCAAAGAGTTTCTGACTTTCATAACGACACCAGTTCTTCAATTGCAATCAGGCACTTCGCCAAAGGGAAGGCCCAAGATGGACGGTTTGGAGGAGGGTCTAGCGCATCATGTGTCAACAAACAATGGGAGGCACCACATTATTTCGTTGTCAACATGGGCTCCGCCGGTATCCTTGTTGGCGGACAGTCGCGCGTAGACGCCCCAGTTTCTTACTTTTAGGAGAAACGATCATGCGCGCAGTGACTCGGCTGCCTCGTCTCATCCAGTTCGGCCTCAGGCAAGTTCTACGATCTCTAACTCGACAGCCTACCGACCGAAGCCAGACCTGGGACTGGGCTATTCGCTAACCTAACCTATTGTTTAGTCAACGATTTTCCAGAAACCCTTCCGGACCCCAGACCTCCAGAGCTTAGAAGCCCCGCGCCCTGGCCCGTTGGTTGCGAACGTCATCATGCAATCCAAGTTTAGAGAGTTTCTTGCCCTGCCCTTGCCGGGGCTCGTAGTGCACCGCAAACTCAAAAGCAATATTGGCGAATCCAAGCCAACTGTCGTTGCGTCAATTACGCACAACTTTTGCGTGCATATTAGCTAAGCAAACAACCTCTCACACTATTGCAGATGCGGCTTTTGGCGCCTCACGTTTAACTCGTCGGGCTGCAAGCCCCCAACAGGAGGTCTTGCGGGCCCACCACACCGGGCGCATCAATCTGTGTACTCAGTCTCCAAGAAGGCGTGCTTTTCCACAAAACGAGAGTCTGTAGCGAGGAGCCTCAGATAAAAAGAGGGCCATTTGAGAGGACGGTCTTTGTAGTGAGAACAAACTCAGTTGCTCTCGTCACCGGCGGCAACCGGGGTCTTGGAAAGGAAATCGCCAGGCAGCTCTCGCGCCTTGGTATGCGCACGATTATCGGAGCGCGCGACGAAAAGAAGGGTGCCGACGCTGCCGCCGAGCTAACGTCCAATGGTTTCCAGACGGCCAGCGTTGTTCTCGATGTTGACCTTGCCGACAGCGTCAGTGAAGCCGTCAGCCGTGTCACGGCAGATTTCGGGAACATCGAAATCCTGATCAACAATGCCGGGATCGCCATCGAAAGCCTAAATCCAATCCTCTCCACTTTTCTCTCAATCTCGCCCGAGGTCGCACTCAAAACGTTCTCAACGAACACACTTGGCCCGATGCGCATGATGCAAGCCGTGTTGCCTCACATGGCCGAAAACAACTACGGGCGCATCGTCAACGTGTCGTCGAGAGCGGGGCAGCTCCAGGAACTGCGGCAGGGGCTTGCAGCCTATCGCATATCTAAAACTGCCCTCAACAGCCTCACCCGAGCCGTGGCCGCCGAATATGCGCAGCAGAACATCAAAATTAACTGCATGTGCCCGGGCTGGATACGCACCGCCATGGGCGGCAACGCTGCGCCGCTGACGGCGGAGGAAGGAGCAGACACAGCCATCTGGCTCGCGACTCTTCCTTCAGATGGACCCACCGGCGGTTTTTACAGATCCCGGCAACTCCTCCAATGGTGAGCTAGATCTTCTGTACGTCTGCTACGTCGTTTGGGTACCTCGATACGTCGGAGGTCGCCGTTCAAAGGCGGGCGCAAGAATTGATAGTGTGATGGGACTATCTTCCAACGCGGAGACCCAGCCTCGGGCCCCTCGCGTTTCTCGCTTAGTCGTCGAAAGCGACTAACCATTCTCGAATTAATGCGCACGAGAGAGACTAGATTATGAGAGTTCTGCTTACCGGTCATCTTGGCTACATCGGTACGATCATGGCGCCTGCGCTGATCGCCGCCGGCCACGACGTATTGGGCTGCGATAGCAATATCTACCAGCGGTGCAGTTTCGACGTCGGTGGCCCGATTGCAGACGTGCCCTGGCTGCACAAGGATGTACGCGATCTGGAGCGACGCGATCTGAAGGGCATCGACGCAGTAATCCACCTTGCGGCGCTCTCCAACGATCCCCTGAGCGATCTGAACCCGGACGTCACTTTCGAAATCAATCACCGCGCCAGCGTCAGCCTTGCGAAACTTGCGAAAAGTGCCGGTGTCGGCCGTTTCATCATGGCTTCATCGTGCAGCAACTACGGTTTGGCCGGCGACAACCTGATAGATGAGACAGGCGACCTCAATCCGGTAACGGCCTACGGCCAATCGAAGGTTTGGGCAGAACGCGATATAGCGCCGTTAGCTGACGACGATTTCTGCCCGACGTTCATGCGTCCGGCAACGGCATATGGCCTTTCGCCGCGCATGCGCTTTGACATCGTACTCAACAATCTCGTTGCATGGGCCGTCACCAAAGGGCTGATTTATTTGAAATCCGACGGAACACCGTGGCGCCCAATCGTTCACATCGAAGACATCTCGCGCGCTTTCATCGCGGCACTTGCAGCACCGCGCGAAGCGGTATTCAAGGAAGCCTTCAACGTCGGGCACACCTCCCAGAACTACCGCATCAGCGAAATTGCCAACATCGTCGCCGAGGTCGTTCCTGATTGCAGGGTGCAGTTTGCCGAGGACGCCGGCCCGGACAAGCGCTGCTATCGCGTGAGCTTCGAGAAGATCGCTCGTATCCTGCCCGACTTCAAACCACAATGGGACGCACGAAAGGGCGCTGAGCAACTCTATCAGGCATACAAGTCATCTGGCTTGACGCTCGAAGAGTTCGAGGGACCTCGCTATCAACGCATCAGTCATGTCAAGAAACTGATTAACGACGGTGTGCTCGACCAGAGTCTGCGCCACACAGATCGGGCCGCGGCGTGATCCTAGAGACCCGTCCATCATAATTTTTTCATTTCACTGGTACAGGCTTCTCGTTTCCCGGCGGACCCTTCATTATTCTCATTATACCTTAGCTTCGATCTCATCCATCGAAGGCCAGGCGAGATCGCGTTCTGAGATAACACTGACCTCAAGCGGCCAATTGATGGAAATTGCAGGATCGTCAAAGCGAATGCCTGTCGAAGCGGATGGTTCATAGAATGCCGAAATCAGATAGTTGACTTCAGTGTCGTCACTGAGCGTCTGAAAACCGTGTGCAAAGCCCTCCGGGACATAAAGGCTGCAACCGTTGGCGGCCGAAAGCTCGAAGGCTTCCCATTTTCGATAAGTCGGCGAATTTGGTCTCAGATCAACGATCACATCGTGAATCGCTCCCGAGACGCATCTAACAACCTTCACTTCACCGTGCGGCTGTAGCTGGAAATGCATGCCGCGCAAGGTGCCTCGCTTGGCAGAGAACGAGCAGCTGTGCTGTACGAACCTTGTCTCAAGACCTTGGTCTGCGAATTCTCGAATGCAGAACGTGCGGGCGAAAAAACCCCGGCTGTCGGCATGACGCTCCGGCTCGATCAATACCGCGCCATGCAGGCTAGTTTTTAGATAACGCATGCTGACTCTCGCGCCGACTATTCGAAGTTCCTGCCCGTTCAGTGCGCGGAAATTCTAACTTAGCGCTGACTCTATCATCACCGCGCCCAAAGCAAGCGCCACTTTTGTTCGCGGCGGGGACGTTTTTAATCGACAGTAAATGTGCACGTCAGCGCAGCCGAGCTACGCCAAAATCGTATCGCGCTGCGCCTTTTGATGTAGCTTGGTAGCAAATGTGCGGTGGTCCTCTAGCTCCGATCCGATTGAGCTTCCTCCTATATCAACCCTGGTGCGCGGCAACAAACTTGCCCCATGCTGCTGAGCATGGCCCGCTTTATTTTTTGGGGAAAAAAGAGCCGCGGCGATTGGATTGATGCAGAGGCCCGAATGCAAAACATCACTTTGAACGCACGCTTCTACTCGCACATTCCGACCGGAATGCAGCGCTACGGTTTGGAGATGGTCAAACGGATGTCGGGAGATCTCGACGTCGTCCGTCCAAGTCGACCGTTGAGCGGACCGGAGGGGCACCTCTGGGAGCAGTTCTATCTGCCTGCCGCCTCCCGCGGCCGTTTGCTCTGGAGCCCGAACAACACCGGACCGATCGCCGTCCAGCGCCAAGTCTGCACAATGCACGACATCATCCCCGTTGAACATCCCGAGTGGTTCAACCCTCGGTTCGCTGCTTGGTACGCGTGGCTACTGCCACGCCTATTGAAGCGCGTAGACCATCTAATCGCGGTGTCGCAGTTCACGAAAGAGCGCATTGTCGAGAAATTCGGCGTCGATCAGTCGAAGATTTCAGTCGTATGGAACGGCGTCGATGATCAGTTCCGACCGCGCACCGAAGCTGAAATCGATAACGTGCGCGAGGCTCTCGGCATAAAGAGCAAAAACTATATCCTTTGCCTTGGTTCACTCGAACCGCGCAAAAACGTTCCAAGGCTGCTGCAGGCCTGGGATCTCATTAGTCGACAATTGCCCGACGAGGTTGAGCTTGTCATATCTGGCAAGGTCGGGGCATCGAAAGTCTTTTCGAGCGCCGGCTTGAGTGAAATTCCAGAGCGTGTCCATTTTACCGGGTATGTGAACCAAGAGCAGCTTCCCGCGCTGTATTCCGGCGCGCTGGCGCTGGTTTACCCCTCGCTTTACGAAGGATTCGGCCTGCCGCCGCTGGAAGCCATGGCCTGCGGGACGGCCGTCGTAACTTCGGCCAGCACATCTCTTCAAGAGGTCGTGGGAGACGCCGCGGTACTCGTCGATCCTCTAGACATAGGCTCGATTGCAGAGAGCATTGTAGCAGTCGTCGAGAATGAAGCCCTGCGTCACGATCTAAGCAAACGCGGCCTGGAAAGAGCCCAAAATTTCACTTGGGACCGCAGCGCAGATGCGACGCGCGAGATTCTGCTGCGTTTCTGAAGAAAGGCGTTGATGAAGATCCTGTATGTGATTACACGCGCCGAGCTGGGTGGCGGCCAAACGCACTTGGTTGAACTAATGCGCGGCTTTCGGGATCGCGCAGACATCGAGCTGGCCTGCGGCGATACTGGCTATCTTACCGACGAAGCTGCCAAGCTTGGTATTAAATGCCACGTCCTAACCGGCCTCGTCCAACCCATGCAGCCACGAGATGATCTGCGTGCGCTGTGGAACTGTTATCGCCTTATCAGGAAAATCCGGCCTGACATCGTTCATGCGCATACCTCGAAAGCCGGTTTCATTGCCCGCCTCGCTGCAACTGCGGCACGCGTGCCGTCCGTCTTCACGGCGCATACGTGGTGCTTCACGGAAGGTACGTCACGGAAATGGAAGCTTATCGGGGTTCCGCTCGAGAGACTGGCCGGGCGGATATCCAGTAAAATTCTGACCGTCTCCGGATCCAATCGCACTCTCGCCCTCAGAAACCGAATTTGTTCTCCTGACAAGCTGGTCACTATTTACAATGGTATAGGAGATACCCCGTCACGCGCCGAGCACGGCCGAAACACAGTTCCGCGGATCGTAATGGTGGCCCGCTTCAGCGAGCAAAAGGACCAAGCTACGCTGGTTGACGCCGTACGCGGATTGGATATGCCTTTTCAACTCATGTTCGTCGGCGACGGTCCGCTGCGACAATCAATTGAAGATCAAGTGCATCGCTCTGAACTGGACGCCAAGGTCAGTTTTGCCGGACAGCGGTTGGATATTGCTGAAATTCTCGCATCCTCCGATATCTTTGTCTTGGCTTCCCATTGGGAAGGCTTTCCGATTAGCATTCTCGAAGCCATGAGGGCTGGACTGCCCGTTGTGGCCAGCAAAGTGGACGGCGTGGGCGAAGCGGTCGTTGACGGCGTTACAGGTTATCTCACTCCCGAAGGCGACAGCGATGCGTTAAGAGACGCTCTTGCGCGCTTGGTGCTCGATCCAAGTTTACGCAAGCGCATGGGATCCGCAGGGCACCAGCACTTCATGGAGGAATTTACCGCCTCCGCGATGTTGCAGAAGACCGGGGCCGTCTATGAAGAAGTGAGCCGGCCGCATAAATTGCGCCCCAAAGTTAGGGATGAACGTCTGCTGGCCCGCAGAACGGCCAGCTAGATTGGTCGGTCACTGCTTCTCTTTCAAAATCGCCACTTCTAGCAGCGCTGTAATGAGCATATTGCGCAACCTCGCATTCTCTTCCTCTAATGATTTAATTCGTGCCGATAGCGCAGCATCTACTTTAGCAGCCTCTCTAGGCGACTGTACCTGAGACGCCTCTACCGTCCGCGGCGGAGACTGACGCTTGGGCGCTTTTTCTTGAGCAGAGGCCTTGGCTTTCCATTTGTAGAATGTCGCGCTGGAGATCCCATACTTCCGACAAATCTCCCCAACTGTCGCACCTGAAGCGTGCTCACTCACAATTGCATTGATTTGCTCATCCGAAAATTTGCTCTTGCGCATCTTGTTGATACCTGACCGGAGGACGGCCCAAGAGACAACCACCCGTGGGGAGCCAAATGCTGTTGAATCGCAGTGAGTATCGTATCGAGATGCTCGACCGGAAACATGTAAGATCAACGTAATAAATACGGCTAGAACGCGGAGCCCCCCAACCTCCAACGGCTATCGATGTAGACCTCCGCCGCACCTAAAGAAGGAGACGCACCCGCGACGAGCCCAGAAGGCTCGGCGATTGCGCGAATTTCTTGGCGAATCTTCAAGAATGTCCAACTGCCGAACAGGTCCAATTTCTATTTATGGGTGTAGATATATAGAGAGACACTTTGTTCTTCTCTGCAGGCAAGGTACCGCCACCAAACCAAAAGTTTTGAAAGCGTCTCAGGTGCGCGCACCGATATTTTTGATCTGCGCATTCCGCGGCATTGCTTGAAAATCAGACACATGGCGTTCGCCGCGCTGAATTTTCCATCGTACCATCTCCAAATTGAGTATACCCACCGGGCTCGAAAAATAAAAAAATGAGGACTAGTTTAAGAATATCCAGTTCGGCTCCGGCGGTTGCATCCTCCAAATTCTGCAAACCCCGGCGCTGTAGAGTAAGGGGTCTAGTCATGTGTACCTCACTTGGATGTTCGCATTCGCATTTTGAGCAAAGTTCCTCCAGTCATTCTGATCCAGCAAATTTCGAGCGTATGGCAGCAAGGGATTTCCCTAAAGAGGCTTCCGTTTCCCCGCAGAACCACGCTACCGTCATCATTCATCGAAGTCAGCTATACGCCGAATGCCTTATGCACGCAGTCGCTGAACCGAATGGCGATACGATACTCACGTTTCCAAAAGTAGAAACTTGGTTCGACATTCCGAATTGGCAGGCAGCGGCTCTCGTCGTTCTATGCGTCTCGGGTCTAAGCCGCGACGAGGAAGCTCAACAGATCAACGCGCTGCTGTCGTGCACCGAAGGTCTGGCACCTGTGGTGATCATGGGCGATAGTGAGAGTCCCGATTACGTGGTCAGTCTGCTCGCACGTGGTTGCCAGGGATATATACCTACGAGCTTGTCTCTAAACATGACTGTCAAAGCCCTGAGTTTCGTTCGCTCAGGCGGCGTTTTCATACCGGCTGAGATTCTTCTTGCTTCTCAACTCTCCCATAAGCCCAACGCCACCGACAAGCAGTCCGATCTGGGCATGTTCACCGCTAAACAGTCTGCCGTGATCGAGGCCATTAGGCTCGGCAAGGCGAATAAGACCATCGCGTACGAACTCAACATGTGTGAAAGCACCGTCAAAGTGCATGTTCGCAACATAATGAAGAAACTTGACGCAAAGAACCGCACGCAAGTCGCGTTCATCGCCAACCAAATGGCACGCTAGAATTTCGCCATCAGACCACAACGCTTACGCGGCACGGCATTCTGCCGCGGTGTAGGGCGCCAACATTCGGCCTACGCCCGCGCGCTATATCGAACGGTTTGGATGGCAGCGCGACGGTCATAAGGAGAGCAGCGTACAGTGACGAGCAGCACTGCAATACGTACTGATCCACCAAAGTATTAACTTTGCACCCCAAGGCATCAGCGGTCTACGCCGTTCGCTCCCATTGCGAAATTTTCCGTTTCGTCCGAACGTTTTGCTATTCGATCAGCGGATCCAAAAGGGAACTTGGACGCGAAACGCCAAGCTCAGAACATCTTCATGGGTCTTTGCACGCAATATTTCAGCGCTGTAGTGAACAGGGAATTGCCGCTACGGGAGAAGCCGTCGCCAGCGCGCGAAGGGCCTATGACGATTGATACTTTCCATGCGTCACCGACACTCGGCGGCTACCAGAAGCGAATACTCGATATCGTAGTGGCGGGCACAGCCTTGATACTCCTTGCTCCCATCATGCTGATCGTTTCAGCGCTCATAAAGCTCACCATCGGTGGCCCCGTAATTTTCGCACACCAGCGCGTCGGAGCGAATGGCGTAGCGTTTCCGTGCCTGAAATTTCGCTCAATGGTCGTCGATGGAGACGCCATACTTCAGCAGCATCTGGAATGCGACCCCGCAGCCGCGCGCGAGTGGCGCGAGACGCGCAAGCTGAAGAACGATCCGCGTGTAACACCGCTTGGCAAGCTGCTTCGTAAATCGAGCATTGATGAACTTCCACAATTGTTCAATGTCTTGCGAGGCGACATGAGCTGCGTTGGTCCGCGCCCAATTGTTGCGGCTGAATTGGAGCGCTACGGCACGCATGTGTCTGATTATCTGTGCGTGCGGCCTGGCTTAACGGGAATCTGGCAGGTTAGCGGGCGCAGCCGCCTCAGCTATCGTCACCGTGTAGCGCTCGATAGCCTCTATGTCCGCCGTTGGTCGATGGGGTTGGACATAGCCCTTCTACTAAGAACTGTCCCTGCGGTTCTGGCGTTTGAAGAAGCGGCGTAGAAGTGTAGAGCCGTATACGCCAGCCAAGTAACCAACTTGCAGGATCGCCACAAGGCAGATGATCGTGCCAGCGATTTCGATAAGGCCACGCCCAGAGATTAGGCCTTCACAAAGGCTGGCAAGCGTCACGGCAGCCGACAAAGCGAGAGCGGCTGGCACTCGGAATTTCATCCCGGCCAGAATACCCACCGCGGCTACGGCAAGAATCACCACCCTCATGTTAATTTCAATCAGCTTGGCGAAAGTCCCACAGTCGCGCCGTTGGCCGGTCGCGAGGCCAACAACACGACGCATCCCCTAGGGCTCACTGCTCGACACAGCAACGCCCCTTAGAATCGCCAGACCTTAGTATCACGTATCGCTAAGCGATGCTGCTCAACCGCTAAGCGATTTAAATCGCTTTGGTTTTCTTCTGGGCGGCAACTGATGACGTTGCGGCTCTAGATCATCAGATCATAACAGTGATGGGATGCGCATACCGTTGAGACATCGGTCTCCGTCGTCAATGGCACAGAGTTCGGCAGCTCAGACGTCAAATCATGTTCGGAGCTCGACGACTGCGCAGACAGACTGTTCGAGTTTGCATCTACCGTGCCGACGTCGGCGTTAGGAACCGCACTCTGCGTCGGTGCTCTGGCGGTATCAAACGAGATGATGTCCGTGCTCGCTGATGCTGTGAAAGCCAACAGAGTTGGATCTGTCGTCGTCGCATCAGTTGTGGTCACTGTTGTGTCACTGGTAAGCGCCGGCGAAGCAAGCAAGCTAGCCGTCGCGAGCGTTGTCGTCGTCGTTGTCTGAGCGGTGCCGCCACTTGTCGTCAAATGCGTGCCGTTCTGAGCCGTCGCGTCGAGACTGAGCAGGCGCACCTGTTGCAGGTTGGTGAGCCCGCCCGTTGCGCCGGTGAACTCCATATATGCATATTGCGAACCACCCAGATACTGCGTCGCCAGATCCTGCGTTACGCTCGCTACCTGCACACCGTCGAACGAGTAGGTCAGGGTCGTGCCTGTCCACGTCACATGGACCTGATGCCAGGCTCCATCCTCGATGTTACCGAGATCCTTGATGGTTCCGACGATCGCCTCGCTGTCGGTATTGATCAGGCTGGTGTGATCGTTGGCAATGTCGTTCGGGTCACCCGCGCTCTGATAGGTATCGAACTGAATCCCAAGGCCGTTCTGAATGTTCAGTCCGCCCATCGCGCCGCCAAGACCGCCGAGCGCGGCTAGACCACGGGCATCATTGTGCAGCACGAACATCATGCCGTCCGCACCGTTCGCGTTCTTGGTGCCGACGTTGATCTCAAACGTCACATCGAACGCCTTCGTAAGATCGATCCGGTCCTGAAGAACCACTCCTCCAGCCTGGACCGCTGCGTCCGGCGTGACCGTGTACGTAAACGTCCCCGATTGCGCCACAGCGTTCCCGATCGTAGAAAACGTCGGCAACGTGCCACCGGTTGGCTTCGGCGCAATGAGAAATCGACCAATCGTGCCGGCAAAGAGATCGGCATAATACATATAGCCGTCGGTGCCTTGAGCAAAGTGGACAGGCCCCACACCGGTTGGTGACGTGAAGATATAATTGACGGCCGTGCTGTCGAAGGCATCAACCGTATAAATGTCGCCTTGCGATATGTCGGTGAAGAAGTAGTCGTTTTGGAAAACTGCAGGGTAGGCCGACCCAGTGTAGATCGAGTTCGCTCCGACGATCGCCTGAACCTGGTAACCGGGCGCGTTGTCGTCATGCGCAAAGGCTCTGTAAGCGGGCGTTATTACTATCTGGCCGTTGGCAACCGCCGAGTAGAAAGCTTGCGCCGATGCAAAATCGCTATAGAGAGGCGTCTTCTCCGATACCCCGTTGTCACCCCCTTCATAATAAGGCCAGCCGAAATTGTTGCCAGCGCCTCCTTTGTTGATTTCCTCATAAGTGAACCAGCCGGTCTCACTGATGAGAAGTTGGCCATCCGGCCCGAAGGTCGTGGCATAAGGATTGCGCAAGCCAAGCTGCCAAACCTTTGCGGCGTTGGTATCGAGGGATGCGCCGGGGACAACAAATGGGTTGTCCGGCAAGCCATCGCCAGTCAGCGGATCAATGCGCAGTATTTTGCCAGATAGACTATTGACATCTTGCACACTAACCGCGCGCGGATCCGCGTAATTGTAAGAAACGCCATCGCCCACGCCGACATAGAGCGCGCCATCTGGCCCAAAGACCAGTGAACCTCCAGCATGAGAGAGGGAGTCGACCTTCATATAATCCTGTTTGTAAGCACCTGTCACAGGATCAACGTCAGACGCTCTCAGATTGATGTTTGCCGGGTCCGTGCTGTCGAGTGCGCCGCCGCCACTTATGTCTGACAACGATATCCCGGCGCCGCCCAACAAAATCACCGCGCTCCCGGGAACAACGGTTGTGTAGCCGGTCGCCGCATCTGCCGTATAGCGAACCAGATAGGAAAATCTGTTGCCCTGGCCGTCCTGCCCCGCGGGACCGCCTGGCGGGCCGGCATCAGGCGGATCAACCACGTAGAATGCATAGATGTAGGGGTTCTGAAGGAAATCTGGATGCACGGCGATGTCGAGCAACCCGCGATCGCCTGCCTGGTTCACCTGTCCACTAATATCTATGAAGGTGGAAATGAAAGCGCCGGTGTCAGAGTTGAAAACTTTGATCCGTCCGCCTTTCTCTGCCACAAATTCAAGCGGTGTAGACAACGGCTTTACAAACTCAAACGCGATCGGCTGGTTCAATCCCGAAATGACCGTTTGCATGGTGACCTGATAGTTGGACACCAAAGGCGGAATCGCGGGATCTGGCTGCGGTGGATTTTCGTCGTCTATAATATCGATGCGAGCCGTTCTGGGAAATAAGAGAGTGCTGCTCGCATCTACTAATTCAAGCGAGAAATTGAACGTTTCTGTCGTTTCCGAGAGATTGTCGTTGACGATCGTGACGGGGACCGTGATCGTCGATTGACCCGGTTGAAAGATTGCAGTGCCGTCGTTTTCAATGAAGTCAAGGCCGCTCGTCGCCGTTGACTCGTTCGTACCGTAGGTGACCGTCGCTGAACCCGAAATATCTCCCGTGCGCGTTATCGGTACGTAGACGATACCGTCCGCCTCATTGACGCTGAGCGCGGTGCCCGCAAGATAGATATTTCCCGTCATGACACATTACTCCAACATATGAATGCAACTTACAGCGCACGCAGATTTGAGCCGGCGGTGACTTGCGTCGAGATCCGTGTTGTTTCGGCCGTAAAACTTACGACATGTCTGTCACGACTCACGTCTCTCACAATCCGGCGCTCGCTCAGCACGATGAGCCTAAAATCGGCGCCACCTTGCGGGATCCAACCGCGTGGCTTTGGGCAGATCCGTCCGTCCCACAACCCGTAGACGTTCGGCGAATCCCGCCCCGTCAACTTCTGCTTACGGCAGAACAGCAGAAGGCTCGACGCCTCAAACGGGTAAAGCGAACTGCCAAATAAGTATGAGGCTACTCTAAAGTTATTAGGGAGAGGCTGACCAAGAATCACGACGAAGGCAAAGTTCAAAGAACTGCCGATCGGTTGCTTACGGCGCGCGGGTTGAACGGTCGGCTAAGCGCTCAATTGAGAGGTGAAGGATGTAATCACGTTCCTCACCTTCCAAAACTCAACCTTATCTTTCTCCCGAAGAACGCTTCCGCGTAACCTTCGGAAGCATTGCACTCGATGCCACGAATTCTCGCGATGGCTTCGAATGTATCTCGCGTGAACCATTGACGCTTATGTTGGCTCGGAAAACACTCCATCAAGATGTCCGTCTTCCTGCGCATTTGCGCGCGCGTGAGCGGCACGTAAGTGTTGGGCACACTTATATCACCATCGTATTTCGTAATTTCGTACTCGAGGATCAGGTGGTCCCTGAACGTGTTCCAGGTCAGTTCGTTGGTAATGCGGTGATCCTGATGAAGGTCATGCCGACGGTGCGTAAATATAACGTCGGGCTGATGAGAAATTTTGATTTGTTCGATGTAATCTTTGATGACGTCGCCAATGTAAGGGAAGTAGCTTCCCTTGAATGTCCCAACAATGATTTCTGAAGAACGGGCGCCCTCTAGCAGCCTCGACGTAGCGTCGCGCGTTTCTTGTGCTCTAAGAGGATCTGAACTCAAGGTTACACAAACAATTCTTGTTTGCGGGCATTTCTCTACGAGAGTGAGAATTGTCCCACCACAACCGATTTCGATGTCGTCGCAGTGGGCTCCCAGGAAAAGTATGCACTTTGGCTGCGTTCCTTGAGCCAGAGAGAACTCGATCATTCCCAAATCCAGACTTGTTGCGACGTAGAGATTAGATTCGCGGCTCGCCGCGCAGCAACAGTAGGAGGACGGCCCGAGAACCGCAAGTTTTCGGCAAGCCTCCATGAGATCAATCAATCAATGGACTTAACGATGGACGGACGGCCGGGTGCTAGGCGACGCCGCACTGATGATTAATAACCGACAGCTGATTAATAACAGGGCAGCTCCTCACCTGGACGTCGTCGGGCCACCGACATCGGACGTTCCGAGGCTACCTCGTATTGCTTACAGCACGGCATTCTCGACAGGTCACGAAGAACCCCTTTTTTGCCCCTTGTCGGAGCGGCCGCGGCAAGGTCATCTACAGGAGGTGCTCGCGCGCTAGCAGGCCGGGCAGCGCATCAAAAGTCGTATTGAATATGCCTCCGCAAGATTTCGATCATTCTCAGACAGAACTCCCAAGGAAGTCGTGGTATGTCCAGCGTTGATGTGGTCATCACCAGCTATCAGTATGCGCGCTTTCTAGAAATGAGCGCCCTGAGTGTCCTCAAACAGGACTTCGCCAACATTCGGCTTCTCATAATTGACAACGCTTCGACGGATGGCAGCCAGGACATAGCTCGCACGATCGCCGCACGCGATAGCCGCGTGACGCTCTTTCTCAACGAACAAAACCGCGGTCATCTGGATTCTTATAATCGCGCGGTCGATTGGGCCACCGGCGACTATTTCATACTGCTCGACGCCGATGACCTACTGGCGCCAAACTCGCTGGAGCGGGCCGTTGCATTCCTCGACGAAAGCCCAAATGTCGCCTTCGCATACGGCTGTGAAGGCCGACTCCTGGGTGACCAGCTCGATTCCGGCCGTAGCGATCCTGGAACGACACATTGGCAGGTAACCAAAGGCGGAACGTTCATACGCCGTACGTGCTGGGATTCATTCTGTGATATCGGCGCTCCGGCTGTCATAAGGCGCACTTCGGCCCAGAAAAAAGCTGGTCATTTTCGCCACAACCTGCCGCGGACTTGCGATTTTGAGATGTATCTGCGGCTAGCGATGATCGGCGACGTGGCGTGCACCAACCGTGTTCAGGGCATCCGCCGCCTGCACAGCCAGCAGATGTCATCACCCTTCAATCAACGGCCGGTGCGAGATTTCGAGGAACATGAGCGAGCCTTCGCCTCCTTCTTCGCAAATGAAGGGAGCAAACTGCACGATGCTGCGCAATTGAAATCACTGGCACGCAATAAAATGGGGGAGTATGCCTTCTGGTATGGCGTATGGCAGACCATCCGGCTGCAGCCGGACGCTAGAGAGGCGTTTCAGTTTTCCGCGTCGCGCCGTTCAATTCATCGACACTTCCCGCCCATTACGTTTCTTTGGAAGCGCCGCTGGATTCGCAGCCTGCTGCGTGGGGCTCGGAGGCTCTTCGGCCGACGGAACAAGATCGCTACACTGAACTCGTCCTTCTCAATCCGATAATAGGTTCAGTCCAGCAAACCAGTGCAACGCTCAAATTTTTCGGTCTTGGCGGTGATCGCTCCCTGCACAAACGGTGTAGCGCCAAACACAAGCGTACCTCTTTTTTGCCTTCAGCCTTCCTTCCTGAGCCACCCAATTTCACCCAATATCGCTCTACTCTCAAATTTTGAGGAAGCTATTCTTTCTCATATTGAATCTCAGCGGTTTACCCGTTCTGCCCCGGTATACGGCGGCGGCGTTTGCTGGACTTGGCAGGCCTGCCGTTTGTTGGCGCAAAATCGATCGGCAGGGCTCGCGTTTAAGGTGGGGTAGCGTGATGAAAGTCGTTTTGTTCTGCGGCGGCCTTGGCACTCGTATTCGCGAGTATTCTGACAGCATTCCAAAGCCAATGATACCGCTCGGCTATCAGCCAATGCTGTGGCACGTCATGCAGTACTACAGCCAGTATGGTTTCAAGGATTTTGTTCTCTGTCTCGGTTACAAGGCCAACATCGTAAAAGATTTTTTCATCAATTATAAGCCGCAGATCTATTCCGATTGCATAGTGTCCGACTACGGCAGGAACGTGCAGTTGATGAAGAAGCCGACCGAAGATTGGAAAATCACGCTCATAGATACCGGGGTATGGCGGAACATCGGCGAAAGACTTTGGGCTGTTCGCGAGCAAGTCGAGAACGAAGACATCTTTCTCGCCAACTACAGCGATGGGCTAACGGACGTCGATCTGACGGAAATGATCGAGAAATTCAAGAGAAGTGATAAAGTTGCAAGCTTCCTTTCGATCCGCCCGCCACTCTCCTATCATTTTGCGGATATCGGCGCTGACGGCTTGGTTCGCGAGATGCGCCCTGCTGATCAATCCGATCTTTGGATCAACGGCGGCTACTTCATTTTCCGCAAGGAGATCTTCGATTACATGCGCGAAGGCGAGGAACTCGTAATGCAACCCTTCCGCCGGCTCGTGGAGAAAAATCTCCTTATGGCGCACAAATATGAAGGCTTCTGGCGGTCGATGGACACACTTCGAGACCGTCAAGTTCTAGAGGACATGATCGAACGCGGCGAAACACCTTGGCTGTTCGAAGATTCGGCCATGCGCCGCCGCCGGCCCTTGGTAGCCGCTGCGGAGTAGTTACGGCGAGGCCAATTCAAACCTTGACTTGGAGCGATCTGCAACGCCGCCTCGCTGAGGCCTTCGAGCGACGTAAATGCTTTAACCGTCCGACAAAAGTGGACGAGGCCGCGTCGTCATCTCAATCCAGATTGAGAGTCGCTCCTCGCACCCGGCAACGCTGTGCCGGGTGGTGCAATTCTCCCTCTTAGTCCTAAACCAACAATTGCACTCTCAAGTGCCGGCCGGAGCCGCCGCTTTGGCATTGACGTTGCGATCACGAAGGATGCCTATGCCTACACCAGCAAGGCCGCCGAGCAAAAGGGCAAGAGCCAGAATGAGACCGTTTGAACGGCTTTGCGTCAACGGCCGAACTGCCTTGGTTATGACGCGGGCGTTCGAGATCGGAAACGATTGTCGCTGCACGGCAGCCATATAAGACTGCAGATAATTCTCATAAATGCGCCGATATGTATGAGCGGTCGTTTCCAGATCCTCTAACGAAACTTGCGGTGCGGAGGGACTAGGCGCTTTCGCCTCCTCCGATTGATCCGAGCCCTCTACAGGTGTGCTGCCCGCAGGCGGCGCGGTAAGAGTTCCACCAATGCTGTAGTCTTGCCGCGCCCTTTTCTCTTGCATCTTACGCGCGGCATCGTTCATCTCCGCCCGAAGTTCGTCCAAGCGCTTCTCGAGCCACTCGCTGCCGACTTTGGCGGCGTTAGCGCGCGTCTCAATCTGGAAGCGGATGTATTCTTCTGCTACGGCGTTAGCAATACGCGTAGACTTGTCGGCGTCGCTAGAGGTGAAGAACACGTCGATGGCGTAAGAGACCCCGATCCGGCGCACGATCAGGCTCCTTTGAAAAGCCGCCAGCGCGGCTCGGCGGGCGCGCTCCTGTTCAACTTGCGGTGTCGACGGGGCCGACAAGAACCAGTTCTCAAGTCTGTCTGAGAGCGAAGGCCCATTGAATTCAGGATCGTCGGCGAGATTCACGCGATCGATGACCGCCGATGCCACCCGCTCTGATCGCAGAACGGCTATCTCAGTTTCAGCCTGCTGGCTGTCCATCGCCATAGGCGGTTCGATCGTTTGATCGCGTAGCACATTGGGTAGACCTGGATCGATCAGGATCTGGGTCTGTGCTGTGTAGGTCGGCGATGCAAAATAAAGATAGGCGCAGCCCAGCACCAAGGCAGCGACCATCGACTCGACGATCGTTTTCAGATGCCTGTGCAGAAATTGACTGATGGAGTCGGACCCGAAAGCGTTTGGAGCCGCCACAGCGCCGAACCTTTTTGTTTCAGTCACGATGTTGTTGGTGTGCAATGCTGCGGTATCAGCCATAGGAACCTCGCATTTCTTCCCAAATCGACCTCACGTACGAATACGGAAGTCTTGCTTTCGGACCGCTGTCTGTCGTTCAGCGTTGAAGTCGTTTCTCGGAAACGTTGTCTCGCAAATCGAAAGGGTTTGGCGCCAACAGTGTCCAGGAATGGACCGACTTGACGCATCTCGCGTGCAAGAGATCTAAGCTCTTGCAGCGGATAAAGTTCTGTCCTTGTAGATCTCGTTGGTCAAATACGCGACTTGCGTACGATTTGAAGCCTTGAGCTTGCGCATAATCTTACGCACGTGAACCTTCACAGTGCTCTCGCACATATTCAACTCATAGGCGATGACCTTATTGGCCTTGCCTTGACGCAGGGCCTCCACAATCGAAGCTTGTCGAGCGGTGAAAAGCGCGTTTGTCGGGCTTTTTGTGCTAGCAGGGTTGCTACCCTTAACTTGCGCTGAGTTGAGCAGGCTGCTTGCTGGAACGAAAACTCCGCCGGCAACGACAAAATTGATGGCGGCAATTGCCGCCTCCAGCGTCATGCTGGTGGGAATGTAGCCTTTTACGCCGCTCTTGATCGCGCCAACGATGAATTCGGCTTCTTCATCTCCCGCGACGACGATAGTCGGAGCGTGCGCCCCAAGCTCAGCCAATCTCGCGCACTTGTCGTAGGCATTCCGCGTATCCGAAATGCAGAGTAAGAAACTCGCTACTGTGCCGAGCTTGCAAAGCTCCACGCATTCTTCCACGCCCGAAGCACAAACGACGTTGTATTCGGTTTTCGCCTGAAGGTTTCTCGCAAGGCATTCCTGGAATAATGTACGCTCTTCAATGACAACAATCGTGTGCTCGTTTGAACCTTGATGACCTACCACGCAACTAGACGTCATCGCTGGACCTCTGTCTGTCGAAAGATTTCTAGATCTAATCCTTCCTTGAGGCTTCTCGCTTCCCACAAGCTCTCTATATTTTTATTTTTTATCAATTTGATTACATCGATTATTATCTACACGCACTGAGCTCTAAGAATCAAGTGGGATACAATGCACTAAGCTCAGGCAATTCGAGTAGATATTGAGCATGCAAGCTTTGCGGTAAGGCTTCCCGCATCTCTCGGAATGGCCCACTGTCTCGGATAGGAGTTCTACGAATAGGCACTCTCTTATCCAAGATACAGGTCGACGACGGCGGCCCTCAATAGAGCCCGATGTATACGTCTCGTCGGTTGCTACTTCAGCGTTTTACCGCTGAGAAGCCCGTGCTCTAGAAGCCTGTCAGCTGCTCCAGAAACCTCCGAAAACGGCAGGTTCGCACGGCGGGCTATATCCAGAAGCGAATGGTCTCCGTCCGACAGGTTCAACACCCAAAGCATCGCCATATTGGAGGCAGCCGACGCCTTGTTACCTTCCATCGGACCAAAAAGCCCCCGCTTTCCGAGCTGTGGCTCGCACTTCGGCAATCGATTACGAAGGGTGCAATTCTTCTCAGCAATTTCAATAGCGGAAACAATAACGTCCAGTGAGGTCTTCAAATGCTCAGGCGCTATGAGGTCCAAGTTGTCGGCGCTTGTGTGATACTCTCGAAAAGCGCCCCACTGGCTGCGCTGAAAAAGACCGAAAGGTAAGTCAAATCCCGGTGAGCAGTACTGGCGCTCGTCATACCCGTAGGGTGCAAAATCGACGATGCGCGCCGAAAAACCCGAATTTGACAGCACATGCTCCATCGCATGATCGATGACCGCGTCGCCCCTTCGGCTGCGCTTGTAGTTCGGTCCGCCGCCATCGCCGACGCAGGAAACGATCAAACCGTGCTCAATGTTAGGAGTGCGAGCTTCATTCCGGGCAAGCCAAGTCACCGCACCAATGGTGCCGGGCGCAAATACAAAACGGTAACTTAGCCGCGTATGATACCTGCTAATCCATTCCGCCAGCAGCGTCAGCAAGGCTAATCCTGAACAATTGTCGTTGGCTAGCGAAGGATGGCAGATGTGCGCGGACAGGACGAATTCTCGGTCCGTGGCACCACGATGTAAGAACTCTCCATAGGTCAACGAACCGTCTACCAAGCTTGAATCGATATAGACCTCATAATCTCCATCCTCCAGTGCTTCCAGTTGGCTATGCGCGAGACAAAAGCCCCAAGTCTCTTGATAGTAGGATGTACGATAAGGAATGAGATCTGGCTTGTCGGGCAGCGAATGCAAATGCGGAAGCAATTCTGCAAGCCCCATGGTTGCGTGCACGGGCGCGCTGTAGTTCACGACATGGAGGTTTGACGCCCCAAAGTCTACAATCCGGCGGCCCGTCCCATCCTTGATGTAGGCATCGCGGATGTGCCATTCGCGCGGTACGGTCCAATCGAAAACTTGCGTTCCCGTCGCCACCTCATGCACGTCGATATCGATATGATCGGCGATCAATCTTAGCGTCTCGCGGACACCTGGTCCCGTAATACTCCTGCAAATGGGATAAAGGCGGCTTGCCAAGTCGTAAAGATCTGTGCCGGTGACGCTTGACACACTGGGAAGCGCGCTGAGCGGCCTAGAGGTGGGCCGTCCGATCAGAAACTCGTCCCCAACACTCATTATCGACGCCTTCAAGGTTTCACGCCTGGCCCGCTACGTTCGCGGGTCGACAATCTCGACGGTCGGAATGGGGACGATGAATTTGCCGCCCCAGTCTTGAATATTGCGCATCTGAGCCATGATCTCCGCCTTCAGATTCCACGGCAGGATGAGAACATAATCCGGCTTTGTGACATCTATTACTTCGACAGGATTGACCGGAATGTGCATACCCGGTGTGTAGGTCCCGTGCTTGTAGGGGTTCTTATCAACGGTGTAGTCCAGAAAGTCGACGCCGATGCCGCAGTAGTTTAGCAATGTGTTACCCTTCCCAGGCGCGCCGTATCCTACGATGCTCTTTCCTTCGTTCTTGATCCCGATCAGCACAGCAAGGAGATTCCGCTTCGTCGCCTCAACCTTGGCTCTAAAGCCGGCAAGTGTCGCGATATCATCGAGGCCGGTTGCGCGCTCTCGTTCCATAATGGTGTCGACAATTGGGGTCCTGCAGCAAACCTGCGCTCCGGGGTGAGCTGCGAATATTCGTAACGAACCACCGTGCGTGGCGACTTCCTGAACGTCAAAGATCTCCAGGCCGTGACGGCGCATAACCCTATCGGCGGTCAGCAATGAAAAATACGAAAAGTGTTCGTGATAGATCGTATCGAACTGATTTTCGGCGACGAGACGTTCAAGATGCGGGAATTCCATCGTCAAGACGCCCTCAGGCGCCAGAAGGTCATGCAGACCATCCACAAAGTCATTGAGGTCCGGAACGTGCGCTAGAACGTTGTTGCCGATGATAAGATCTGCCTTGCGAATGTCGCGAGAAATCTTGTCAGCGAGGCGAGTTCCGAAGAACTCAACCACGACCGGAATACCCTTCGCTTTTGCGGCCTCTGCCACGTTGGCGGCCGGTTCGACGCCGAGAACCGGCACACCAAGCGGCAGGAAATGTTGCAGAAGATAGCCATCATTCGCCGCGATCTCCACCGCAAAGCTCTGAGGACCAAGCGACAGCCGTTTGGTGATCATTTCGCAATACGCCTTCGCGTGCGACACCCATGACGCCGAATACGATGAGAAGTACGCGTACTCTGTAAAAATGTGGTCGGGAGCGACGTAGTCGCGCAGCTGGATCAGTTTGCATTCGCCGCACACAAGCGTGTGTAACGGGTAGAAATATTCGACTTCATCCAGCTTTGATGCAGGGACGAAGCTCTGAACCAAAGGTGACATTCCGAGATCTACGAACGTTTCTCGTAATGGCGCTCCACAGTTGCGACAGCGCGCAGTTGCCGCGTCTGCCCCATTTTGTACTTCCTCCGACGCGTCGTGCGTGAAGTCCGTTCTGAGAATATTCACCTCGACCCACCCAACACTAGCTTCTCTACACTCTATTTAATCTCACGATCTTCGATCGGATTACGAGACACTTCCAATTATAAGAGCAGCGCAACGAGATTCCTGATCTTACTTCCCGAAATCATAAGAATCTAACGGGGCGGTGCCGAGAGACGCAGCCGACGATTTCGCATCTCCAAAAGGCGTATTGTCATCCTGTTGGGGTACTCCACGCCTGTCGAAGCCTATCCAACTGAAGTCCAGACCCAAGTTCCCAGTTCAACGGCACAAGGACCACCCCTTTACTCAAGGGCAGTTGATCGTCTCGCCGTCCAACAAATTGTCCTGGCACGCGGTCAGAGCTGGCGTGCAATGGCTGGCCACGTTGACGCCCTTGCCGCCTATTTCCGACATGACGTTTGATGTCACCCGGACATTGCAAACATTCCCAAGCAGTCGAACGCCATCAAAGGCTGCGCCATCTACGCGGTTAGCGTTGATCGTAACATTTGCCACCGCGGCGGCGGGCTGGTCGTCGTCAGAATTGATTTCAATAGCGCCATGCCCGGTTCGCGTTGCCCCCCCCAACGGAGCGATTTTTTGTTGGTCGTCGATAACGACATTATGCTCGATAATGACGCTGCTCGCGCCAGGCGTATTATAAGAGGCTTCGCGCGCAACGATGATACCCGCAGCCATCGCAATTAGGCTGACACGGTTGCGACGGATCGTGACATCGGTCGAACCGATCACCGAAATGCCGCGCCCCCAGCGGATATGTTCGACAGTGTTGTTCTCTATCGTGATTGACGACGCCTGCTTATCGGAACGGTAGGAGACGACGGAAATGCCGTCGTCTCCGGAATTGTAGATGCGGTTCCACGAGACGCGGCCGTTTGTTGCGCCGTCGGTGGAATGAATGCCATCGGATTTCGTATCGACCACGTCATTGCAGGTGATGACATAATCGCGACCGCCACTGATCCAGATCCCTGCGCTCTTCGTGTTGCTGACACGAGTTCGCGCAATGCGAACGCCCTCGCCCTTCACCACGATGCCGCTTTGCAGATTAGATTGCCCTCGCGCTTCCGGACGAACTGCGCTGATCGTCAAGTTCCGCAGACCACTTCCCTTGCCTCCGATGATCACTGCCGATCGATCCGGATTAGTTGCAAAGAGCTCTGCGTCTCGTCCTTCCAGCGTGATGTTGTCGCTGGCGATCGCAATCACATCGTTATGGACGTAACGCCCGGGCGGAAAAAGCACAGTTCCGCCGCCCTTGAGCGATCGTATCGCTGCATTGATTGCTGAAGTATCGTCGTCTACACCATTGCCGCGGGCCCCAAAATTGCGCACGTCGGCGACAGCAAGATTGTCGACAATATCCGGAAGCGCGCACGATGATTTGCGCGAATTTTCGAATTGCGGACTAACCGGAACTGCCGCCACTACCGAAGAGCCCGCCGAAACCGCGCCGATTACGATTAAGAAGCTGATTAGCGCTTTCATCGTTCATGTCCGGCTGGCACTCGGGAGCGCGAGCTGTTGCTGCGGCAAAGTCTTGTCGACTGCGTGTGCCCGAAAATAAGCGGCAACCGCGAGCGTCGCGAGGATCACGGGAAAAAACCGGCTGTGCCCCCAGTAGAATACACGCAGAAGCTCTACAACTCCGGTGAACCACAGCGGATAGAACAGCATGCCGAGCAACTCCCCTCTCGCAAAGCCGGCGAACAAGCGGCCGCTGATGGCACCGAGCCCCGCGCAAAAGAGAACACCCAGGAAGTAGCCGTAGTCGAATAGCGGCATAAGGATACCGCTCGTGTTGTTGAATTCGGGATTAAGATAGGCTTCGAGATATGCCATGACATCGAAGCCTTCGGCAGACCGAGTAGGATCAATAAACTGCCAAAGCGGGAAGCTGTGATACCAGTGCGCTGTCATTACAGGTTCATACAGCGGGCCATTTTCCACGAGAAGCGCACCGTTGTTGAGGGCTGTCGCGTAATATCCCGAAAACCGGATAACAATAAATTCGAAGAATGAGCCGGGGAAGACATTCTGGTAATATTGCCACGAACGAAAATACTCTCCCAGACTGAACACAGCAAGTAAGCCGACAAGCCCTAGCAAGGGCGCCAACGGCTTCAAGTCGATCGTGCGGGTAGATTTTTCGACGTTCGCCTTCGCGTAAAGCGTCACCACCATGGCAAGCGCCAACTCGATAACCGCCAGGCGCTCCGACCACAACCAGGCACGCATGACACAAGCGAACATCACGACGAAGAAGAGAATGCGGTAGTGCGCCGGCAGTGCCGCTCCGGTCAGTAGGCGATAATTCAATATGATCACAGCAAGCAGCGATTCGACTGCAACAAAGCTTGTGACCCCGGGAATGCGATTCAACGTGGTTCGCAAGTCGTACATGGCCGTCGTCGAACCCTGCATCAAATCAATCAGGAGCTGCGGCTTAAACAGCAACGGAAACATGAAAATCGCATAGGCCCCGAGCACAAGCGCAAAGAGAACATTGACGGCGCGATCGACCGCACGCACGTCTATGCGAGCTTCTGACGCGGACTGTGCACGAACTGGCTCAAAAATCATGGAGGCAAGAGCAAACATCGCTAATGCGATGGCTCCTACGATGACGATTTCACCGCTGAAGAATTTGGTGCTGTGCTTGTAGACCGCATAAGCACTTTCGCCGAGGTAGGCACACAGGACAAAAATAGGAAAGTGGACGAATAGAACGATACGCGATGGATATGCCCACCAATAAATATTTGTATCGGCGTTACCGGGCGTACTCTGCGTTTCGCAGCGTGGTCTATCATCCATGTCTAGTTTTGCGTCCTGGGTTGGAGAGCGTCCCATCGGTCGACCGTGGCAAACGTCATGACGCGGACGGCAAAATGAAGCGAATAGGCAGCCAAGCAAATTCTTGCTTGGCTGCCTACCGATTAATTAGGGCGCGCCGATCGTGATCAGCTTAGCGGCCACAGTGTTCGTTGTGTCCAGGAGCTGTGCAATGTCCGAGGGTCCCCAGCCATAGCGGGCCATGACATGCTCTGCACTGCCTCGCGGCGGAGGGATGACCTTAACCGTATCGCCTGGCTGCAGGACCGTCGTCTCGGTTGCAGCCACCTCAACGCGCGCACCAGCTTTGTCGGTTCGTACGATCGCAAACGTGAGTTGTTCGCTGCGCGGACGATCCTCGATCGATGCCAATTGAGGGGTCGTAGCTTCCGACTGCCGCAACAGCTGTCCGGCTGTGATCATCTTCCGGCGCAGCTCATCAAGGCGAGCCTTGGTAGCACGAATGTCGGCATAAGTCTGATTGGTGCGAACGCTGCTGAGCTCGAAGGCTTCCAACTCAAGCCTGCTCAATTCTTGGCGCACTCGCGCTTTATCGCTCCTTAGACGCATCCGCTCGCTTTCGACCTGCATCAAGTTCCGAGCCACCTCAGACTTTCGCGCATTCGTCGTCAGTCTCCTTTCCAGCAGCTTGGTGAACTGATCCATCTCATCTCGAGCAAGCTGAACATAGTGATCCTGGGCTTCGAGATTAGCATTGGAGGCCTGTAGTTCCTGCTGCAGCACGGCCTTCATGCTTTCGAGTTCGGTCTTGCGCGACTCATATGCCTTGCGCCGCGCATTGAAGATGCGGTTTTCTTCGTCGAACACCGGCTCGATATCGGACGCACTACTCGATCTCATCAAAGATGCCGGATACACGATGCTCGTCTCGCCATTGGCTTCAGCTTCAAGCCGGGTTAGCTTGGCGACAAGCGAGTAGATTTCGCTCTGAATGACACGAGCATCGCCTGCAGTGGTGATGGTGTCACGGTCCGAACGCGACACTTCTGCTTGCGTCAGACGCGGCAGCCCGCCGGCGATCGAAATCGCCTGCACGATTGTCAAATTTGGACGGTACGCATACTCGCCGGGGTGTTCGACGGATCCCAAGATGTAGAAGGGACGGTACTGTACAATTTCGACCGTAGCGGAAGGCGCCTCAACAAGGCCCAACGCCTGCTTCATTCGTTGGCCCACGGCCGTCGAAAGATCGCGGACATTGCCGCCAGCTGCCGAAATATCTCCGATTAGAGGCAGTGATATCTTGCCCGACTGCCCGACAGTGTAGACATCATTCAATGCCTTCCACTCGAACACTTCATCGCGGGAGGGCCGCCACGCAAAAACTTTCAGCCTCACCTTGTCCATCGGACCAAGAAGATATTCTTCTTCGCTATTCCCAGCCACATTCTCCGCAACGCCTTGAGCGCTGACATGACCAATGCCCAAGCTCCACAGCATAACCGACAGCGCTGCAGCGAGCCCGACGGGCCGTATCAACGCGGTGACATAGGAGCGTTGGATTGTCATGATTGTTTTCTTCTCGATCATCGTCATAACGGCACCATTCCAATTTAGAAGTCGAGAGAGCCGCTTGGCCCTTTAGAAATTTTCCAATTCACTTAACCACCGGCCACAGCGAATGAGGTCCTCGAACGTCGAAACGTCTATTTAAATGCTACCCCCACTTACTCACCGTGTGTCGTGCCGAAAAAGTAGCCTGTGGCGATCCGAAAGAACGATTAAATCCCGACGCTTGCTGTGCCGCAGTACGTCTTTGGGTGAGTGACTACTCCAATTGGAGTAGTCGATCGCCGAGTCAGTGAGCGTAGTTCCAATCAGGTGTGCTTAGGCGCTTTGCCACGACATCGAATAGTCCGCCATTCCAGACGAACGGTGCCGATGGCGGCGAGAATCGCATCCGCTTTGATTTGATGACCACAGGAACTCCTGTTTCCCGCACGCGCTTGGCCTGACGTAGCAACCGGCTACGTCCTATTGTGCGATCGATATACGATAGCAGCACCAGATCAGAAGCGACCAAGTTCGCCGCACCAGATACCTCAGATCGCTCGAGAAGTTCGGCAAACACCTCGGCCAGAAATTCCGGCAGTAAAGCCCACCTCCCCGACAAAAGAACGCCTAGCCAGGCACCCGCGGAGAACAGTTCATGCGCAAAGGCCCATTGCGGGTAGATGTAAGCGCCATTGACCCTGCTGTGGATCGAGGCGACAAGTGCGTCGGCTTGTTCGCAATCGGATGTCGATTGGCAATCTCCTTCCGCGGCGCGCAGAACGCGATTAAGCGTGATGATAACTGCCACCTGATAGACGAGATACTCTCGCAAAGTGCTCGATTTTATCGATGACAGGGCCCGGCCAATCGAAATGTTTGTTTTGGGGTCCGCCATCACTCCATCGCGCAAAATGTCCGCACAAATCATGCTCATTACGCGCTCGCGTTCCGAAACGTCTTCAAAGTCGCAATGCTGCTCGAGGCTCGACGCGAGAGAACGCATGTGCGCAGCAATAGCGTTCCGGATGTGCCGCGCCGGACCTCGCTCTCCTCGGCCACCGCTCGCTAAAAGCACCGGCAAAAACATGATCAGTTCGTCGAGATCAATGCTATCCCAATCGCTCGCATACCAAGCCGTGTGCAACGACTGTTCGACGAGACCATCTCCCCAGATTGTGCCTACTTGCCGCGATTTTGACGCCCATTCATCTGCAAGTTTAATCATACTCGCCATCCCGCAGCTTGCTGCGCGGCGTGACTTGCCGCTCCCGCACGTTAGGACGCGATTATGGGCGCGTTAATTCCGCCAAAGGGGGTAAATCTCAGGCCACCAAATTGATCACCCGGTGCACGCCACGCGCTTCACGAAATTGCCGAGGTTGAGCGCGCGCCCTGTTTGCTCCAACCCACGTCAGCTCAGCCCGCTCTGGTAAGGGAAAATCGATCGGCTATTTTTCGCGGAACGCACGCTCGACCTGATCGCGCATCGGCTTCACGAGATAGGACAGGACATTGCGGTCACCCGTCTCGATGAAAGCCTCGACCGGCATACCCGGCACGAGTTTGACGTTGCCCAGACGCGCGATCTCCTCGGCGGGTAATGTAATGCGGGTCGTGTAGTAACTTTGGCCCGTTCGTTGATCAACCGAAACATCCGCCGATATCCTGCTGACCTCACCATTGATCTCAGGTGTGGTTCTCTGGTTGAAGGCGGAGAACCGCAGTGTGGCCTGCTGGCTCAACCGAAGCTGGTCAATGTCCTGCGGTAGCACTTTCGCTTCCACTGCAAGATTATCGCCTTTGGGAACGATAAGCATGATCGTCTCACCGTTCGTGCCAATCACACCACCTACTGTATGAACCGCCAGCTGATGCACTGTGCCATCCTGAGGAGCTCGAATATCAATGCGCTTCAGCTGGTCCTCGGCAGTGACCTTGCGCTCCACAAGTTCGCCGATTTTACCCTCAACTTCGCGTAAGTCCTTACCAACCTCACTGGCAAGGTCTCGATCAATCTGGGTGATCTGCAGCTCGGTCTCCGATCTTCTGTCTTTCGATTGCGCAACGGCGGCTATCAATTGACCGCGTTCACCTTCGACCCGTGTTGCCTCGCGTTCCAAGGCGGTGAGCTTGGTGATCGGCATGAGATTCTTTGCCCACAGGTCGTGCGCGCCCTGCAGCTCCCGGTTGATCAACACGATCTCTTGAGCCTTGGCCTGCTCTTGTATCGTCAAACCGTTCGTCTGTTCGTCCAGCTGATCTATGCGCTGATGAAGTTGGGCCTTCTGCCCCATTCGCGCCGAGCGGCGGATCTCAAACAACTTGCGCTCGCCCTGCATAACACGCGCAACTCCAGGATCGCTCGCACGCGCGACAAGTTCATTGGGAAAATTGAGATCGTCTTGCCCATCCCGCTCAGCTTCCAGCCGCGCCTTGCGAGCTAGAAGCTCATCAAGCCCCTTGGTGACAATGGCAAGCCCGGCTCGCGTCACTGTATCGTCAAGGCGCACCAGCACATCGCCGGACTTAACACGGTCCCCGTCACGCACGTTCAGCTCGGCGACTATGCCGCCAGTCGGATGCTGCACCTTCTTCACGCTGGAGTCGACAACGAGCGCGCCTGGGGCAATGACGGCGCCCGATATCTCCGTAGTTGCTGCCCAACTTCCCACGCCTCCAACAAGAAGCAAGAAAAGGCCTGCCCCAGCGTAAAGGTGGCGGCGTATGGATCGCAGTGTTCGTGTGCTTGGCCGAACAGTCATGATGCGACCCCCTCAAGATCGGTAACAACCTTAAGCGGCGAAACGGGGGGCGAAGGTCGTACGAGCTTCGACAGAACATCGTCTTTGGGCCCGAATGCCTGGGTGCGGCCCTGCGCCAGAACCAGAAGCAGATCGACCCCGGCGATCGCACTCGGCCTGTGCGCAATGACCACAACGACACCGCCGCGCGCCCGGATACCGACGATTGCCCGCGTTAGGGCCGCCTCCCCTTCTGCGTCGAGGTTGGAATTCGGCTCGTCCAGCACCACCAGGAACGGATCGCCGTACAGTGCCCGTGCCAACGCAATACGCTGTTGTTGACCGGCTGAAAGAGCCGAGCCCTGGTCTCCTAGCTGGGTCTCGTAGCCATCGCGCAAATTGACGATGAGATCGTGCACTCCGGCCGCATGAGCCGCTGCAATAATCATCTTAGAGTCCGCGTCAGGATCAAACCTGGCAATGTTCTGAGCCACCGTGCCTGCAAACAGCTCCACGTCCTGCGGCAGGTACCCAACATGACGGCCGAGTTCTTCGAAGTGCCATTGGTCGAGGGATGCGCCATCCAAACGTACGCTACCACGCACGGGACGCCATACGCCAACCAGCAGCCGCGCCAACGAAGACTTGCCCGATGCACTTGGTCCGATGATACCAAGCCCCTGACCACTCTTCAGGTCAAAGCTGATCTCATGGACGACAGATCTCGTATCACCCGGCGGTGACGCACTCGCGCCTTGCACCGAGAGTTTTACCTTCGGCGCAGGCAACTGCATAAGCTCATTTTGTGCGGGCAAGAAAGCCAGCAACTTATGAAGCCTCTGCCATCCCTGCCGCGCGGCAACAAACCCTCGCCAATTTGCAATCGCCAAATCGACAGGGGCGAGCGCCCTGGCCGACAAGATCGATCCCGCAATGATGATACCGGCCGTTGCTTCCTGCCTTATGACGAGATACGCGCCGATTCCTAGAATGGCCGACTGCAGCATCATACGCAGAACCTTGGAGAGAGCGCCGAGACCGCCGGAAACGTCGCTCACCCGCCGCTGACTGGCAATATAGCTTTGGTTGGCGTCACTCCAGCGTGCCCCCATGTGACCGGCCATTCCCAGGGCCAAGAGAACTTCGGCATTGCGCCGGCTGGTCTCCGCCAGGCCGTTACGATGCATGGCAGCCTCGGTGGCTGATCGCGTTGGCGTGCGGATAAACGCCTCGGTGAGCACGGTCAGGATCACTAAAACGACGGCACCACCTAGTGCAGCCATCCCGAGAATGGGGTGAAATGCGTAAATGATACAAAGATAGAGTGGCATCCACGGCATATCGAAGAGAGCGGTGGGACCGAGGCCGGATAGAAACGACCGGATGGTGTCGAGATCACGTAGTGGCTGGTTCCCCTCGCTTCGGTAGCCGGTCTTGAGCGGAAGACGAACAATCGCGTTGTAAACGCGTCCGCTCAAAGCCTCGTCGAGAGATGCGCCGATCCGCACCAGCAGACGACTCCGGATCAAATCGAGAAGTCCTTGCGCAGAGAACAGGCCGCCCGCCAGCAGTGCTAGACCCACGAGCGTCGGCACACTTCGGCTCGGCAGCACCCGGTCATACACCTCAAGCATAAAGAACGACCCCGTCAGCATGAGGACGTTGATCAAACCGGAGAAGAACGCGATGCCGATGAAAGCTGCCTTGCAAGACGTCAATGCGGCTTTGAGCTCGGAACGAGGAGTACTTACCAGGGGTAACGATTTCGACTGTCCCGAGACCTCGGTACTCGCCTCAACGGCCGATGCCACTCCATTTCGACGTCTTGCACTAATCAGGTAGAGCAATGACCCTATCGCCGCCAGCACGAGCCAAACCGGCAAATGGAGAAACTTTATGATCCCCCGATCCCAAACCGACGGTGGCAGATGTGCCTGTATCCCTTCACGCGAAACATCCAAACCTGCAGGCTGAGCCCAATTCCACAGGTCACTTAGCGTAGTGGCGGCCAAGCGGCTCTGGCCCGCCAGGGATTGCGCCACATCGAGGAAGAGCGTCGCCATGGCGCCGATAAGAAGCAAGCCGGCGAGCCCTTGCAGTGTGACGATTACAGTCGATGGACTACCTGCTTCCCTTCGGTTGAATATTGAGAAGCTCCGGCGTCCCACATGCCACAGGCCCACGCACAATAGTCCAAACACGACCCATACAGGGATGCTGACTTCCATCGCATCGCCTTGATACCAAATCGGCGGGGACAAGTGCATTCCGATTGCCTCGGACATTTCCTCAAGGAACGAAGTTGGAGGACGAAAACTCGGCCTCCGGCCGGATCAATCTGGAGAGTTTGCGACGACAACACGGTCGCAGCTTCCAAATATAATCGCGTGCATTTGCCGGAATGCGTGAGACGCCTAAAATGGAATGCCTAATATAACCAAAAGACGTACCCGACAATCGGCGCACCACCGGTGGGGCATTCCAATTGGTAAAGCTTACGGCGCCGACGCGCGACTTCATGACCTTCATTGAGAGGCGTCACGGAAGTGTAATCGGCGGTGCAGCCGAAAGTTCGCCTCGCATGTGATTGGCGGTTCAGCTTAGCTCTCACATTCTCGGAAATACGAAAAGAAGGCTTCGCTCTCCTCCTCGCCGCGGGCTGGGACGCTAAGTCCGAACGGTCGATACGTCTTTTGATCATCTTACGCGTACCAGTTGTCTATGAACAATGACTACGCACGCACCCCGGAGCCGAAATGATAAGTTTGCGCAAGGCTGTCCTGCTCGCGACCGGAGAGCAACAGTTCGCGCTTGGCGCAAATTTCGTCGTCGCCGTCGCGACTTCTCGACTGATGTCGCCCAACGAGATCGGTGTGACGGTGGTCGGGATGTCAATTGTAAACGTAGCGACCTCGCTACGCGAATATGCGACCTCAACATATCTGATAAAGCACGCCGATCTGTGCGACACACGCACGAAGGGCGCCCTTACCGGCATCCTGGCTTTCAACGTTCTTCTTACACTTGCTCTCGCGCTTGGTGCGCCGATTTTCGGCTCTCTTTATACCGATGAACGACTCACAACTTTTCTTCAGATTGTTGCGGTAGGCTTGCTCGCCGAAGCCCTGGCCCAACCCGTCGTCGCCGTCGCACGCCGCGATATGGCCGTTGACAAGGCTGCTATGATCGGGGCGGCCGGCACCGCGACTATGGCCTGCGTGACAATCGCACTTGCGGCCCTTGGCTGGGGCTATATTAGCTTTGCCATAGGCATACTCTGCGGATTCACGGCAACCGCACTTGCGGCAGCGGTTTTCAAACCCAAATTCTGGTTCTTCCGCCCCACGCTCGACGGTGCCGGTGATCTATTCAAATTTGGCAAGTACAACGGCACTCACTCAGTGTTGCGCGCGGGCTATGAGAGCGTCCCCTACCTGATACTCGGGCACATTTTGCCGCTTGAGGTGGTTGCCTACTTCCATCGCGCTCTGATGTTGTCCCAACTGCCCGGCAAGCTCCTGCTTAGCGGCGTGGACGTGCTGATGCTGCCCGCGCTCTCAGCTGAAGCGAGACAAGGCCGCGATCTGAAAAGGCCTTTCATCCGCACTCTGCAATGTGTGACTGTTGTCTATTGGCCAGCACTCATCCTATTGGCAATATTGGCGCATCCAATCGTCACGACGTTATATGGCGCAAAGTGGGACAGCGTTGCACCCGTTGCTCAGATTATGGCTCTTGGCGCCATGGCCGGCTTCCTCGGTAAATTCGATGGCTCTGTTCTAGTCGCAGCTGGCGGCCTAAGTGACATGGTTAAGCGGAGCATGGTCGCGTTTCCTTTGTGCGCGGCGATCAGCGCAGCAAGCGCATTTTTTGGAGTCTACGCGCTCGCTTGGAGCACGTGGCTCACTTATCCGCTGCAGCTTGGGATTTCGCTCTACTTTGTCAGGAAGCATGTTCCATTTACGTGGGGCGAGCTGGCGTCCGCACTATCACATAGCGCACTGGTCACCGCAGTGTGTGTTGCGTTGCCGCTCTTGATCCTAGCAATACAAGACAAAGCCACACTTTCATTCAGCGACGTCCTACTTGCGGCGCTCGCGGCGCTTGTCGGGTGGTTGGCTGCGCTGCGCTTCAACCGGCATCCTATGCTCTCCGGCCTTCAGGGGCCTCAGGTCAGCGCAAGAAGCTCGCTTTGAACTAGTTGGATACCTCGCACTACGCCATACGAGCGATAACGCCTATCCTATTGGGCAACTTCCCCAGCATTGCACAACAATAAACAATAATCTCAAACGAAGATCAATTTACCAATTTTGTTCGCACACCTTCAATTTGTAATATCGCCGACACTTTCGTTAAATACCGTCATCTTCTATCGCGACCCGCCCATGATGATCACAGGAGTGAGCTGGTGGGGTACGTACTCGGCATTTCAGCATACTACCATGACGCCGCCGCAGCGCTCGTTCGTGATGGAGAGATCATCGCGGCAGCGCAGGAAGAACGGTTTTCGCGTAAGAAGCACGACCCTCGCTTTCCTCGCCAAGCCATCAACTATTGCCTGGGTGAAGCGTTCATAGATCCCGCCGAGCTAGAAGCGGTCGCCTTCTATGATAGTCCGCTACTCACGCTGGACCGCGCGATGAAAAACGCATTGAGCGTAGCTCCATCCGGTCGCGAGCAGTTCGTTGCAGCTTGCCGTGGAATATTGGGAACGAAGGCTCAATTTGCTGCCGATGTTGAAGCCGTGCTCGGGGAGACGCCGCGTCTACTCCATACCCATCACCACATGGCGCATGCCGCCAGCTGCTTCTATCCCTCGCCTTTCAACGAAGCCGCGATCCTGACCATCGATGGCGTCGGCGAATGGGCCACGTGCACACTGGGATTCGGGAGCGGCAATAAAATAGAATTGCTGAAAGAAATACGATACCCGCACTCGCTGGGGCTTCTTTATAGCGCATTCACCTACTATTGCGGCTTCAAGGTGAATTCTGGCGAATACAAACTCATGGGCCTCGCGCCATATGGGAAGCCAATTTATGCTGATCTCATTCGAGATACCTTGATCGACGTGAAGGACGACGGTTCCTTCTGCCTTGATACGGATTACTTTGGCTTTCTTGACTCGCGTCTAATGATAAACAAGCGCTTTGAAGCGCTTTTCGGCGGCCCGGCCAGGAAACCCGACACGACGATTACGCACAAGGAGATGGACCTCGCCGCATCGATACAGCAGGTCACCGAGGACATCGTTCTGAAACTGGTCGCTCATGGCAAGGCGCTCACCGGATCCAACAATCTCGTTTTAGCAGGCGGCGTGGCACTCAACTGCGTTGCCAACGGCCGCGTACGGCGGGAGTCGGGGCTCGAGGGATTGTTTGTCCAGCCTGCGGCCGGAGACGCTGGAGGTGCGCTCGGCGCAGCGCTCTTAGTCTCGCACCAAATGTTCGGCGCGCCACGCTCTGTGAAGCCAAGCAGCGACTCGCTTATGGGCAGCTTGCTTGGCCCTCGCTTCGCTCCCCATGAAGTGGCCTCAATCATAGAGCGCCAAGACTGGCCGCACCATCACGTTACCAATTCGGACGAACGCGCGCAGATCGTTGCCGGCGCATTGGCGGATGGCAAAGTGGTTGGATACTTCCGCGGACGAATGGAGTTCGGACCGCGCTCGCTGGGATCACGATCAATTCTCGGCGATCCGCGGCGTACGGATATGCAAAGCACGATGAACCTCAAGGTGAAGTTCCGCGAGAGCTTTCGGCCATTTGCACCCGCAGTATTAGCAGAACGCGCGGCAGACCATTTTGAACTCGAATGTGAGAGCCCCTACATGCTGCTCACCGCGCCCGTAAAAGCCGAACGCCAACTTCCTATGGATTGGTCGACGTTCGATAGCGGCGACATGATACCCATTCTCCATCAGAAGCGGAGCGATATCCCGGCAGTCACGCATGTTGACTACAGTGCTCGCGTCCAAACGGTCGATGCTGAGCGCAATTCTGATTTCTTCCAGCTTCTGAGAGCGTTCGAGGAACTGACGGGTTGCCCCGTTCTCGTAAACACATCCTTCAACGTAAGGGGTGAGCCCATCGTATGCACACCTCAAGACGCCTACCGCTGCTTCATGCGCACGGAGATTGATCTGTTGGTACTTGAAGATTGCTTGCTTTGGAAGAGTGAGCAACCTGCTTGGCGGGAGAAGGACGACTGGAGGCTTGAGCATGAACTTGATTGATTCAAACGCAGTCGACCGCCTTTCCCTGGCACTGTTCGACGACATAGTGATCCCATCGGCTGAAGCGATGCGCGCGACGGGACATGAAGGGTACTTCGCCCGCGCAAGGGATGTGAAGGCGCTGACCTACTTTGGACCACCCAGCATGGCGATCATGCAATCTGCTGACTTCGATTTCCCAGGCGGAGGCGATGCGACGGGACTTATCGACGTGGCTGCACAGCATTGGATCGCCGAGGGCGAGGAGCACTTGGCGAGTATGTGCCCCTGGATGCGGAAAATTGCGCGCGCCCTGGAAGAAGAGGCAGCAGTCAGCACCGGGGATGTGGACATAATGTGTTACACGATGTTTTGAAGGCGGGAAGGAACGCGCCATGAGCGTAGAGGCGTCGATCGAAGAAACTGTAGGTCAAGACATTTGGGCTTGGCTCAAGGAATTTGTCACCGTCAAAAACGAATTCTACAAGGGAAAGTTCGCGCCCTGCCCTTACGCACTCTCGGCCATTCTCGCAGATCAGGTAGACGTGAAGGTCTATCTGCGGGGCAACGTCCGCTCATTCATTCGTCAAAAATCCATCGAGTTGCGTGACTCCAAAAATCTGTCCACCCGAGTCATGGCGTTTCCACCGAGGGTTCAGTGGCAATGGGGAATTAGCGAGTATGTTGAATCTCTCAATGCCGAATTGATTTCGGATGGCATATTCCTGAACACTGGCGTTACCAAGACAATGAATAGTTCGTACCCAGACTCGTCCGGCAACAATCCATATTTCATCGTGGTGGCGAACCGTATCAACGCTGTGTTGTCTGGCTCAAAGGCATTGCAGCGGACATCCTACTATAAGGATTGGCCACGGGAACAATACGAACTCGTCGTCGAACGGCGCGATCGAATGGCCAAGAAGTACGGCATCAAATAGGATCCACGCAAATGTGGCATTCATTATGGAGCTACCATCCTCGGATTGGTTACACTTACGTGCCAAACGTCCGATCGCGAGTTCCACTCGAGAACGGTATGCCGGGTGGCTATCTGGTGCGCACCAACTCGTCTGGATTTCGTTCGGAACGTGAGTTCGTGCGCGAACGCACGCCGAACACATTTCGCGCAATCATTTTTGGAGACTCACAAACCGCCGGTGATGGCGTATCGAATAAAGAGCGTTTCAGTGACTTGTTAGAAGAGACAATGCCCAACCTCGAAGTGTTCAACTACTCTCTAACTGGCACCGGCACAGACCAGCAGTATTTGACCTACCTTGAGTTCGGCGCTTCGGTCGATTGCGACCTACTTATAATCAGTCCCTATGCGGAGAATGTGAAGCGGGTAAACAATCGCTTCCTCACATTTCGCGATGCCAGCGGACAAGAAACCTTCTATGCAAAGCCGTACTTCAGTCTCGTTGAAGACGAACTGGAGCTGCAGAACGTCCCGGTACCGAAGAAGCCATTTACGAGCGAGACGCTCGCGCCGGAGGACGCCCGTCACGTCCATAGATTCAAAGCGATCTTGCCTGTTCCAACTGTGCTGCGCCCACTCGTTCGGCATAAGGGAGTACGCACGGCGCTTAAGAACTTGGGCATTCAGGATCTTGCGCAGACCATTACCAAGACACAGCAAGTTCCAGAGTACGATTCTCCCGATAGCCCGAGCTGGCTGCTTCTTCGCGGAATTCTTGAGAAGTGGATTCGCCAGAGCCCTGCTCCCGTCTTGCTTGCGCCAATTCCAATGTGGACGGATATCGAGGGATCGAGCGACCCCACCAATTACCAGGCGCGCTTTCGAGAATTGGCAGCCGACACGGGGTGCCACCTTTACGACATGCTGCCGGACCTCTTTCGATACACTCCAGAAGAGCGCCGGAACTTCCGCTTCAAACGCGACATGCACCTATCAGCGCAAGGGCATCAGGTCATAGCGCGATCGATGGGGGCTGTTATCGAAAGCATTATGCAAAGACACCGCGCCTACGAAACACCAGCCTAGGCCCTTCAACCACCACAGCCCAGCGCCACAACGAGGCCGCGCGCCCGTCCGCGCCTTTTCGGCTCGACTTCAAAGGACGACTGACAGCCGTGCGGTACCCGGACGGGCGTCATAGGTCGCCGCCAACATCATTGACACACGGCCGACACATGAGAAAAACGGCCAGCATCGCAAGGGTAAGGAAAACCCGAAAAGGCCAAGAAAATCTGATGGTGTAGTGGTGGGCACTAGAGGGATCGAACCTCTGACCCCTACCATGTCAAGGTAGTGCTCTACCGCTGAGCTAAGTGCCCGATAAGGGAAGTCGTGCTTCTAGAGGGTGTTCGGCGGGCTGGTCAAGCCTCCGTTGGTAAAATCAGCCCCGGAAAGCCGATTTCCCCCTGCGCCCTCAGGCCGCAAGCAGGCGATCGACCTCTTTTACAAGGTCTTTCAAATGGAAAGGCTTAGACAGAACGCGGGCGTCCTTGGGAGGCTGGTTGTCACTGTTGAGCACGACAGCCGCAAATCCGGTGATGAACATGATCTTGAGATCGGGATCTATCTCACTAGCCCGCCGAGCCAATTCGATCCCGTCCATCTTTGGCATCACGATATCGGTGAGCAGCAGCGTGAACGGTTCATCCTTCAACCGCTCAAAGGCATCTTCGCCATTGGCAAAAGCCACAACGTCGTAATTGGCCTTCTCCAGCGCCTTGACCAGGAAACCCCGCATGGAATCGTCGTCTTCCGCCAGAAGGATGCGGTGCAACGGAATGCTGGAGGGCTTCGCGGGCATAAGCGTACTCTTGCTTGAGGGAAATCTTGGAGACAATGCATGTAGCGGAATTTCGCTAAGACGCAAATCTGTCCCGAGTTTGGTAAACTTAGGATGAACCTGTGGACGAACCTAAGCCGGCAGTTGCCGTGCACACACGCTTCCCCGCGTGCCTTTCCAAAGTCTACACGCCCCGCGTTGCACAAGTACCGCGCCAGGACACGATGCAATGGACAGGAGGAAGTAACACTGGCACTGTCGTCATAAATCAGCCAGCAAGGGCCTGAAGAGAACCACACACGCCTTTTCGACGTGGCCTTGGCACTTTCCAGAATGCGGGGATCGACTGAACGAGGATGGACAACGACGCTTCCCAAGCAAACGCTGCCAGCCCCTCCTTTGAGCTCATTCGGCCTGAACGGCAGACGGCTGCGTTCGTTTTCTCCTCGCCCCACTCTGGCCGGCGATACCCTGCTGATTTCCTCGCAGCCTCCCGGCTTGACGCGATGTCGCTGCGCAAATCGGAGGATTGCTTCGTCGATCAGCTCTTTTCAGGCATGCCCGCGTTGGGCGCTCCGCTGATCGCTGCCCTCTTTCCCCGAGCCTATCTCGACCTCAACCGCGAGCCCTATGAACTCGACCCGGAGCTTGTCAGCGATCCACTCCCTTCGCACGCCAACACGCAGTCCGTACGCGTCGCAGGAGGGCTGGGCACTGTTGCGCGCATCGTTGCCGATGGCGAGGAAATCTACGAAAATCGGCTTCCGTTGACGACTGTCATGGCCCGCATAGAGCGGCTTTACTTTCCCTTCCACGCTGCACTCGCCTCACTTATTGAGGAAACACAAGCACAGTTCGGCTTTGCGGTGCTGATCGATTGCCATTCGATGCCATCCACCGCCGCAGTAGCGGGCGGTGGCGCGCGGCCCGATATAGTGATCGGAGATCGATATGGCGCTTCCTGCGATCCGAACTTCGCCCGCGCGGTGCGCGATTCCTTCCTGCGGGCCGGCTATGACGTACAGATGAACCGGCCCTATGCCGGAGGCTACATCACCGAACATCATGGCAAACCGACCCGCGGCATCCACGCGTTGCAGATCGAAATCAATCGCGGTCTGTATCTGGATGAACGTCGCCTTGTCGCCAGCAAGGGCTTCTCTGGTCTAAGGGCCGATCTCGAGACCATCTTCCAAGGGCTTATATCGAGCGCACACGAGATGTTCGGACCCTACAGCGCGGCAGCAGAATAGAACCGCCCAATCTCAACTGAAGCACCCGCACTCCCGCCTACCATTGCCGGGGCCCAAAAAAAAAGGCCGTTCGGAGAACGAACGGCCCAAGTCTAGGGAGGAAACGCCCAAGGAGGGCTACGACAGACAAGCAAGACTTGTCGATGTCGCAATGCAATAATTAAGGGTGCGGCGCACCACGAGCAACTGCAATTTTCGCAGAGCTGACATTCTCATTTGCATTTCACCAACGGGAGGAAAAGACGTTATCCTGCTGGAATATATTGTTTTTTCACGATGCCCCAACGATCTTTCCGACGAACCGGCCAGCGAAACCGATCACAATCCGCAACAAAATGAAAGAATACGCGCGCAGAACGAGCGCCGCAATGCACATCTGAAGCATGATGGTTAAGGCGGCTTCCCAGCGATTTGACGTCATTCCTCACAGGGCAGAGGCACGTTAGGGCAAGCATACCGGCCGTGAGGATCAGAGGGGGAGAATGTGTGCTCCCAACAAAAAAAGGCCGTCCGTAAATCGAACGGCCCCAAGTCTAGGGAGGAAACGCCCAAAGTGGGCAACACGATTGCGAAAGAAGCGTGTCGACCGCAACCGCAACACGAAGATGCGCCGGTTCGCGGGGCACCGCAATCATCCATAATCCTAGACCAAACACATTAACAATTCTATGTAACAGGCCGGCAACAACTGCGGTTTACAACGTAACGCTGGCGTGACCTCCGCTATCCCAAGTAAATTGAACGCCCATTCCAAAAATACTCAGATCTTCCCATAACTTCGCCATGCCCATCGACAACCGAAAGTTGAAATCCCTGCCCTTCAAGGTCCTGCTTGAAGCGGCCCACGAGTTCGCCGACCTTAGTGGTTCTGCGGTGTTGAAATCTTTTCGGCGCCCGCTCTCGATCGACAACAAGGCTGAAGGTGGCTTCGATCCGGTCACGCACGCAGATCGCGCGGCGGAAAAGGTCATTACCAAGGCGCTCAAAGCCCGCTTTCCCGATCATGCGTTGACTGGGGAGGAATTCGGCGATCTCGATGGCCTGAGTTCGTATCGCTGGATAGTCGATCCCATCGACGGGACCCGTGCCTTCATCATGGGAAGCCCCTTATGGGGCACGCTCATCGGCCTGATGGATGGCGAGGCGCCCGTGCTGGGTCTAATGAACCAGCCCTTCACGCAAGAGCGCTTCTGGTCGAGCGAGAAGCGTGCGCACATGCGCCGCGGCCCTGACGGAAAAGTCTCTACGCTGTCCACTCGTTCTTGCAAGAACCTCGCGGACGCGGTGCTGACGTCCACTCACCCCGGCCTGTTTGCAAGAGGTCGCCAACAGGACATTCTTCGCCGCTTCGAGAAGGCCGTGCGGATGACGCGCTATGGCGGCGATTGCTACGGCTATTGCCTCCTCGCTGCGGGCTTCGTCGATCTCATAATCGAACCCGATTTGAAGCCCTACGATATTGCCCCGCTCATTCCCATTATCGAGCGCGCCGGTGGCGTCGTCACCACGTGGTCAGGCTCGGCGGCGAACGCAGGCGGTGACATCATCGCAAGCGGTGACAAGCGTGTTCACGAAGCCGCACTTAAGTTGCTGGCAAAAGCATGACGAAAACGGCAGCGAAAAGCTGCCGTTTCTCTCAGTCCAGATCACAAAGCTAAATGGCTGCTTACCGCCACTTGCCCGACAAGATGTCAGCGCGGCTCGGAAGATCGACATTCTGCAGATTGCGCAAAACCCGATCCAAACGGGAACTTGGCCTACTGTTGAGCTTCCATAGCGCACCGACTGCGAACGCCAACCCGGCGGCAACAGCCAACGTCGTATAGGGGTTGCGCACGACGATATCCTTGACGTCTTCCGCCACCGTTCGCGCCTCTTTGCCTGCACGCTGAGCCATCTCAGAGACCTGGGCCTTGGCCTCTTCGACCGTGTGCTGGAATTCATCGCCAACGTAAGCGCTGCCGGACTTGGGAGCTGTCCACGTGTGTGCCTGAGCCATTTTACTGCGCCTTTCGCTTCGGTTTAGAAAAGAGAACTGAAGCACAAACGCGAATGGCGGCGGATCGTTCCTGGGGTGGACGCCGCGAGATCGTGTAACTGCCGGATTTGCTCAAACCACCGATTTAAGCGGCTGAAGGCATCGCCACGCCCATATAGGCGTCAAACGCAGCCCAGAATCGCTGCCGGATGGCGTCATCTTCTTGCAGGATCTCGTGCTTGGACCCAGGCATCAGAATGACTCCGCCAATTTTGAGCTCGACAGCAAAGTCCTCGATGGCCTGTGTGGAAACGATGTGATCCGCGCCGGCAGCGAATACCAGCAACGGGACCGCAACATATTTTGGATAGTCAGGCCGTTGCAGCAACGCGCAACTGCGCAGCGCTGATCGTAACCAGCCCACGGTTGGCGACCCCAGAGCAAGCTCCGGCGCGGTCTCCACAATCGCCTTGTTGCGCGCCCAGCGCACATGGTCGGACGTTAAGCGATTGATTTCGAAATCGACAGTCTCCTCTGGCCTGTCGTTACCACCACGGACGTAAGTGGTCGCCAGCCCAAACAGGCAGCTGGTCTCCGCATAGATCCGCGCCAGCCGCTGGCTGACGCCTAGCCTGGAGCGATTAATGGCGATCATCGGGGAGATCAGCACCATGCGTTCGAATGGCGATAGCTCGTCGTGCGAATTTCGCAGGAGGATGTTTGCGCCCATCGAATGCGCTAAGGCCGTGTAAGGCGGCGGCAGATTGGGAACGACGATTTCCGACATGAATATCGAAAGATCGCGATCGTACTCTGTAAACCCGACCACATGACCTTTGCGCGGGTTGGAAAGGGCACGTTCCGAGCCGCCCTGCCCGCGCCAGTCGTGGATGGCAACGGCATAACCGCGTCGGCGCAAGTCCGCGACAACCTCGAAGTATTTCTCAATGTATTCGCCCCGGCCGGGAAATATGCAGACTGTCCCGCGTATCGGCCCTCTTGTCGGCTGCCAGCAAGCGTAGCGCAGCTGCAGCCCGTCATAGCCCGCGAAAGCGCCGGTTACGGCGCCTGCGGGTACGGGATTTATGGCGAGAGAAACAAGTGTCATGCGCAGAGCCCGGTTCGTCGTGACCACATAAATCCATCCTAGCCATTGGCGCCGCCAGCGGCAAAGGCCATGGTCGCTCCATCCACGGCATCCATGGCGCAGAAGACGGCTTCCGCCGTCGTCTCCTGCCCTGCGCGCAAGGGACTTGAACGGGCTTTTGCGCTTACTACCTATGTGGTGTGCCCGCCTTTAGCGAGGGGGCACGCTGCAGGCTCTGCCCAATCGGGAGACCTACAAGCAGTCTGAAAATGCATGTCGCTTCTTATGGAGGATATGTCCCATGCGACACACTGATTTCACGCCCTTCTACCGTTCCGCCATTGGCTTTGACCGACTGTTCCAAATGCTCGATTCGGGCTTTGACAGCGAAAGCGGTTATCCCCCTTACAATATCGAGCGCACCGCCGATAACGCCTACCGCATCACCATGGCAGTGGCAGGCTTCACCCCTGATGAGTTGAAGGTCGAAGCCAAGGAATCGACCCTGACCGTCTCGGGCGAGAAAAAGCCTGACGACAAGGAGCGCAGCTACCTTCATCGCGGCATCGCAGCCCGTAATTTCGAACGCCGCTTCCAGCTGGCTGACTACGTTGAGGTGACCGCGGCGAGCTTCGAGAACGGTCTGCTCAACATCGACCTCCAGCGCAATATTCCCGAGCGCATGAAGCCCCGCCAGATAGCTATTAACGCTGGCGACACCCCCAAGCAGATCGAAGCCGTCAACTGACATCACAGCAAACCGTTTGGGTTTGCTTCGTTTGCGCGACGCTGAAGGGCAGGCCACAAGGCCTGCCCTTCTTTTGTTCTTTCCGCTTTAGGGTTGATAATCAGGGCGCTGCCCCATCCGCCGGCTCCGTAAATGCCCTGAAGTGTTAGCGCTTGTGCGGTGTCATTAAATCTGTAGAATTCAAAAATAGGTCAACAATGCTGTCCTTTATGATCAATGGGATCATGAGGTGGAGAGCTGTGCGCCGAGGCACCGGGCGAACGGTGTCTCGGGCCATATAAGGGCGCTGGAGAACGAACGCCGTGAGTGGGGCATGTAAACGCTTTGGACGCCGGCTAACCGGCGACGGCCCGATACAGAACGCAACCCGGCAGCCCACTGCAGAGGACGCGCGAAAACGCAGCGTCCTTTATGGCTGACGGCACGGCGGCCTCGCAAATGCCGCGAGGCCCCAACCGGTCCCTCTGCGAACGGTCTCACCAACAAACTGTTTCAACCTACTTTTTCTTGCAAGACGGCCCAGCGCCAATTGAGGACGAACGATGAGCGAAGGCTACCTTCCCCCCGCCGAAGACGAACTGATTGACGCTTCGGGCCGCCCGGCGCCTCAAGGCATGTTCGACCCGGCGCAGGAACGCGATGCATGCGGTGTTGGCTTCATCGCCGACATGAAGGGGCGCCGGTCGTACAAGATTATCTCGGACGCACTGAGCATCCTGCATAACCTGGAGCACCGCGGCGCGGTCGGTGCTGATCCGCTATCGGGCGATGGCGCGGGCATCATGATCCAGATCCCGCATGACTTTCTCGCCGACGAGACGAGTAAGCTCGGCTTTACGCTGCCCAAGCCCGGTTTCTATGCGGTCGGCCACGTCTTCATGCCGGCCGACGAACGCTTGCGTTCGCACTGCGAACGCGTGTGGGGTCGCTGCTTGAAGGAGGTGGGTCTCGATCTGCTCGGATGGCGCCTCGTTCCCGTCGACAACTCGTGCCTTTCGGACATGGTCCGGGGCGTAGAGCCGGTGCATCGTCAGGTGTTCGTTGGCCGACCCAAGAGCATCAAGACCGCAGAAGAGTTCGAGCGCCGCCTCTATCTGGTGCGCAAGGTCGTCTCCAACGCCATTCACAATGCCTATAAGGGCCGCGACATCGGTCACTACACTGTGTGCCTGTCAACGCGAACGATCGTCTACAAGGGCATGTTCCTATCTTATCAGGTCAAGGCCTACTACAAGGACCTGTCCGACGAGCGCATGACTTCAGCGCTGGCGCTCGTCCATCAACGCTTCTCCACCAATACATTCCCGTCCTGGAAGCTTGCCCATCCCTATCGCATGGTGGCGCACAACGGCGAGATCAACACGCTGCGCGGTAACGTCAACTGGATGGCCGCTCGGCAGGCTTCGGTCTCGACCCCGCTGTTTGGCGAGGATATCTCCAAGCTTTGGCCGATCTCATACGAAGGTCAGTCTGATACCGCGTGCTTCGACAACGCGCTCGAATTCCTCACCATGGGTGGTTACAGCCTTGCGCACGCCGCGATGATGCTGATTCCGGAGGCTTGGGCCGGCAACCCGACGATGGATGCCAACCGCCGTGCCTTCTACGAGTACCATGCTTGCCTGATGGAGCCGTGGGACGGTCCTGCCGCCATGGCCTTCACGGACGGCCGCCAGATTGGCGCAACCTTGGACCGTAACGGCCTGCGCCCTGCTCGCTATCTCGTCACGAAGGACGACGTCGTCATCATGTCCTCCGAGTCCGGCGTTCTGCCCGTATCGGAGGAAGACATCGTCAAAAAGTGGCGCTTGCAGCCGGGCAAGATGCTGCTGATCGATCTTGAGAAGGGCTGCATCATCTCCGACGAGGAACTGAAGGCGGAGATCTGCACTTCGCATCCCTACGACACATGGCTGAAGAGCACTCAGATCAAGGTCCACGAGTTGCCGCTGCCAGCAAAGTCTGCAGTAAGCAAGAGCAACATTGCACTGCTCGATCTGCAGCAGACATTTGGCTACACGCAGGAAAGCACCAAATTCCTGATGGCTCCGATGGCCGACAGCGGCATGGAAGCGGTAGGCTCCATGGGCACCGACACGCCGATCTCGGCGTTGTCTTCGAAGTGCAAGCTGCTTCATACCTACTTCAAGCAAAACTTTGCTCAGGTCACGAACCCGCCGATCGACTCGATCCGCGAGGAACTCGTGATGAGTCTCGTGTCGTTCATCGGTCCGCGGCCAAACATCCTCGACCTGGAAGGGACCTCCAAAGAGAAGCGGCTGGAAGTTATCCAGCCGATCCTCACCAACGAGGATCTGGAGCGCATCCGCGGCATCGGCGCAGTGAAGGACAACAATTTCGCGTCCATCACCATCGACATCACCTATCCTGCCGAGAAGGGCGAAGCGGGCATGGGTCCGGCGCTCGACGGCGTGTGCGCGGAAGCCGAAGAGTTCGTGCGCGAGGGCGATTACAACATCATCATTCTGTCGGACCGCGCTGCGGGCCCCGACCGGATCCCGATCCCCTCACTGCTGGCGACGTCGGCGGTCCATCATCATTTGATCAAGCAAGGCCTACGTACCTCCGTTGGCCTCGTAGTGGAAACCGGCGAGGCGCACGAAGTGCATCAGTTCTGCACGCTCGCAGGTTACGGCGCCGAGGCCATCAACCCCTACCTCGCTTTCGAGACCCTCTACACGATGATCGAGGACTCCAACACGACCACCGAGGAGGTCAAGAAGCGCTACATCAAGGCGATTGGTAAGGCGATCCTCAAGGTCATGGCCAAGATGGGCATCTCGACCTACCAGTCCTATTGCGGCGCTCAGATCTTCGACGCGGTTGGCCTGCGGTCCGCCTTCGTCAATAAGTACTTCACCGGAACCGCCACCAAAGTGGAGGGCGTCGGACTGCGCGAGATCGCGCGCGAAACGGTCGAGCGGCATAAAGCTGCCTTCGGCGACGTTCCGGTGCTGGAGAATGCTCTCGAAGTCGGCGGCGAGTATGCCTACCGGGTGCGCGGCGAGGCCCACGCTTGGCGGCCGGGCACGGTTGCCGACTTGCAGCACGCCGTTCGCGGAACAGAAAACGCCGACGCCATGAGTGGCGAGGTTCCTCAGAAGTATCGCGACTTCGCAAAGAGCATCAACGAGCAGTCCGAGCAGCTGATGACGCTGCGCGGCATGTTTCGCATCCGCTCGGCGGAAGGCATGGGACGCAAACCCGTAGCGCTCGAAGAAGTCGAGCCCGCCAAAGAAATCGTGAAGCGCTTCGCAACAGGCGCAATGAGCTTCGGCTCCATCAGCCGCGAAGCGCACACTACGCTCGCCATTGCCATGAACCGGATTGGCGGAAAATCGAACACCGGCGAAGGCGGCGAGGAAACCGATCGCTTCAAGCCGATGCAGAATGGCGACTCCATGCGCTCTGCCATCAAGCAGGTGGCATCGGGCCGCTTCGGCGTTACGACGGAGTACCTCATCAACTCCGACATGATCCAGATTAAGATGGCCCAGGGCGCCAAGCCGGGCGAAGGTGGTCAGCTACCGGGTCATAAGGTCGACGCCACCATCGCGAGGGTCCGGCATTCGACACCGGGCGTCGGTCTCATCTCGCCCCCGCCACACCACGACATCTACTCGATCGAGGACTTGGCGCAGCTCATCTATGACCTGAAGAACGTCAATCCGCGGGCGGCCATTTCGGTCAAGCTCGTATCCGAGGTTGGCGTCGGCACCGTCGCCGCAGGTGTTGCGAAGGCACGCGCCGATCACGTAACCATCTCGGGCTTTGAAGGCGGTACGGGTGCGTCACCCCTTACCTCCATCAAGCACGCAGGCTCGCCGTGGGAAATCGGTCTTGCTGAAACGCACCAGACTCTTGTCGCAAACAAGCTTCGCGGCCGCATCGCCGTGCAGGTAGATGGCGGCCTGCGCACTGGTCGCGACGTTGTCGTCGGCGCACTACTTGGCGCCGATGAGTTTGGCTTTGCAACCGCTCCGCTCATCGCAGCCGGCTGCATCATGATGCGCAAGTGTCATCTCAATACTTGCCCCGTCGGTGTCGCTACCCAAGACCCGGTCTTGCGCGCGCGCTTCACCGGCAAGCCCGAGCACGTCATCAACTACTTCTTCTTCGTTGCTGAAGAAGTGCGCGAGCTTATGGCACAGATGGGCTTCCGCACCTTTGATGAGATGGTTGGTCAAAGCGATTGCCTCGACAAGGACCGCGCCATCGAACATTGGAAGGCGCGCGGGCTGGACTTCACCAAACTGCTTCACAAGCCGAGCCCAGAACCGGGCGTCGCGATCTACCATTGCGAGTCGCAGGATCACGGTCTCGACAGTGTTCTCGATCGCAAGCTGATCGAGCTGGCCAGGCCCGCACTCGATTCAAAGAAGCCCGTGAAGGCGGACGTTGAGATCATCAACGTCAATCGTTCGGCTGGCGCCATGCTGTCTGGTGAAGTCGCCAAACGCTATGGACACGCGGGCCTGCCGGAAGACACCATCTGGTTCACATTGACTGGCACCGCAGGTCAGGCTTTCGGCGCCTGGGTCGCGGCTGGCGTCACCATGGATCTCGTCGGCGAAGGCAATGACTACGTCGGCAAGGGGCTTTCGGGTGGCAAGCTGATCGTTCGCCCGCATCCGAAGTCCGGCATCTCGCCTGAAGACAGCATAATCGTCGGCAACACCGTGCTCTACGGCGCCATCTTGGGTGAATGCTACTTCCGCGGCGTGGCGGGTGAGCGTTTCGCCGTTCGCAACTCGGGCGCTTATGCCGTTGTCGAAGGCACAGGCGATCACGGCTGCGAATACATGACGGGCGGCGTTGTCGTCGTCCTGGGACCGACCGGACGCAACTTCGCTGCCGGCATGTCAGGCGGCATCGCCTACGTTCTGGACGAGGCCGGCGACTTCGAGACCAAGCTGAACAAGGAGATGGTGCAGCTTGAAAGCTTTGAGGCAGATCCCGGCTCGCTAAGAGCTATGGCCGAACAAGGCGGCGATGTCGCCGTAGCGCTCAAGAACGTCATGCTCGACATGCGCGAGCAGGATGCTGAACGGCTCTTCGCTCTGATCAGCCGACACGCGCATTACACGAACTCTGCCAAGGCACAGACGATCTTGAAGGATTTCGCGAGCTACCTGCCGAAGTTCAAGAAGGTGATGCCGGTCGAATACCGCCGCGCGCTGACCGAACTCGCCAAGGCAAAGGAAGCCGAAGCCAGCCAGACGGAAGAACAGGTCAAGCAGTAATCGAGGGGCACGCGACGCCTCAACCAGAGAAACGAGCGCGCCAGGCGCACCGAAGGATCAAGAAGAGAAGACCATGGGCAAGCCGACAGGATTTCTGGAACTCGACCGCGAAGACCGCAAGTACAAGCCGGTCGAGGAACGCCTGAAACACTATCACGAATTCGTCGTTCCGTTGCCTGAAGCAGGGGTCAAGAAGCAAGCTTCACGCTGCATGGATTGCGGCATTCCGTATTGCCACAGCGGTTGCCCTGTCAACAACCAGATCCCAGACTGGAACGACCTCGTCTATCATGGCGACTGGAAGCAGGCGGCGCTAAACCTGCACTCAACCAACAACTTCCCCGATGTGACAGGCCGCATCTGCCCCGCGCCTTGCGAGGCGGCTTGCACGCTCAACATCGATGATAAGCCTGTCACGATCAAAACCATCGAGTACACGATTGCCGAACGCGCCTGGGATGAAGGCTGGATCCAGCCGCACCCTGCCGAGACGAAGACCGGCAAAAAAGTAGCCGTCATCGGATCGGGCCCGGCCGGGCTTGCTGCCGCCCAGCAGCTGGCGCGCGCGGGTCACGAAGTGCACGTCTATGAAAAGAATGCGCGGCCCGGCGGGCTGCTCGTTTATGGCATTCCCGACTTCAAGATGGAAAAGAGCGTCATCGCCCGGCGCATCAAGCAGATGGAAGCCGAAGGCGTCACGTTCCACTGCGGCGTTCACGTCGGCAACGAACTGTCGTTGAAGTACCTGCTCGGCAAGAACGACGCTGTCCTGCTGGCCATCGGGTCCGAGCAGCCCTTCGACTTCTTCGCCAAGTCGCCCGGCCGAAATCTCGACGGCATTCACTACGCGATGGACTTCCTGCCTCAGCAGAACCGCCGCGTTGCAGGCGAACAGCAGAAGCCTAAGACGCAGGAAATTCTTGCTAACGACAAGCACGTCATCGTCATCGGCGGCGGCGATACCGGCTCCGACTGCATCGGCACGTCCTTGCGTCAGGGTGCAAAGAGCGTGACGCAGCTTGAGATCATGCCAAAGCCTCCGGTCAAGGAGAACAAGGGTCTATCGTGGCCGCATTGGCCGCTGAAGCTGCGCATCTCGTCCTCGCAGGCAGAAGGCGCGATGACGGAGTATTCTATTTCGACCACCGGCTTTTCCGGCGAGGGCGGCAATATCAAGAAGCTTCACTACACGCGCGTGAATGCCAACATGCAGCCGATTGCAGGCACCGAGGGCACGCTGGATGCGGACCTCGTGCTGCTCGCCATGGGCTTTTCCGGCCCGATCGAGAGCGATGTCGTCAAAGAAATGGGTTTGCGGGTTGTTCCACGTGGTCGTTTCAAGGGACTTGATGCCAACGACCGCGATTACAAACTCAACGGCCACCCCAAGCTGTTCTGCGCGGGTGACATCCGCCGCGGTCAGAGCCTCGTCGTTTGGGCAATCCGCGAAGGCCGTCAGGCGGCGCACGCGATCGACAAAGAACTGATGGGCGAGACTACGCTGCCGCGTTGACCTCAAAAACGCCAGAAAAACGCGCCCGGCAGCAACAGCCCCGGGCGCTTTTTCATTTTTGAGAACACCAAATCTGGACTGCCTAGCCCTTCGCAGTCACCACTACCTTGCCAAGCTGCGCGTTGCTTTCCAGGTAGCGGTGCGCTTCCGCGATGTCGGCAAGCTCAAAGACCTTGGATACGATGGGCTTGAAGGCTTTCGCCTCGAAGCCGCGGTAGATAAAGTCCGCGCCCTTTTCTATCTTCTTGCGGTCGGGCGTGAACTCAAACAGCGTGTAACCGCGAATGGTAAGGCCTTTGCCCAGAGCGGCAAACAACGGATAAGGCGTCGGCTCCGGACTCAGGGCGCCATACACGATGATGATGCCCATCGGAGCGGTGGCTTCCGCCAGCTTTTCGAGCATGGGACCGCCGACAGGATCATAGACAATACGCGCACCTTTACCGTTGGTAATTGCCATTACCCTCTCTGCGAGGTCTTCCTCATCGGTCACGACCACATGCTGCGCGCCCTGGCGTTTCAGCTCCTCCGCCTTGGCGCGCGTGCGCGTTGCGGCGATTGAGATGCCTCCGAGATAGTTCACCATCTGGATGGCAGCGATGCCAACGCTGGAGGAAGCCGCCGTGATGATCACGGCATCGCCCTTCTGCGCGTGCGCGATGTCGATGAGGGCCCCCCACGTCGTGATGTAGGCCATCCACACCGCTGCTGCTTCTACAGCCGTCAATCCCGGCGGGCGCTTCACGCAAGCGTGCGCCGGCACGATCGCTACATCGGCATAGACGCCATACTTATTCAGGTGCAACGCCGGAATGACACTGATGGGCTCGCCGACGGAGAAGCCGGACACGCCGGGCCCGATGGCATCGACAATTGCTGAGGCCTCATACCCGTTAGTAGACGGAAAAATCGGCGGATGAAGGTACATGCCAGAACGGAACATAGCCTCGGCGCGGTTGAGACCGATGGCTTCTATCCGAACGCGCATCTCGCCCTCACCGGGCGCGCCGACCTCTAGATCCTCGATCTTTAGAACTTCCGGCCCACCGGCCTCGTGAAAGCGAACAACACGGGTCACTCTTAGCGTCTCCATTTCTCAGGGCATCACTTGCGGCCCAATTTCTCAACAAACAAATATGATCGCCCTTTTGACGGGCAATGGTCCAAAAGTTGATAGGGTTTGCAATCAGCCGCGCGGCGCAGAGGGTCGACGCTCGAGCGAGGACGTGTCGGGCTTCTGCCAAGTAAAGTCGTCGGCCCGACCGGGTTTCGGTTGCAGACGCTCGCCCTTCACCAACAGGCGGAAATAAGGTGCTTGAGAGGGGCTGAGCTTGCCAGGGCCTTTCTGACCCGAAGGCGTTACCGAATTCATTAACGTGAGCCCGTCACCAATCTGGTCAACGAGCTGATCGCCCATCTGGCCGGAGGCCTGCCTCCGCGTCATCAGCGCAACTACAGATGCGGGAATGGGCGGACGCACAATCTCCAATGAGACGGTCTCTGGCCGGCCGTTATTGCCAGTGACCACCATGGAAATCTTAGCGTTATCCGCCGCAACATCTCCCGACGGATCCGCCACGGGCGCGCTAATCAGAGTCTTCTTCTCTTCTTGTGCCGGCTTTTCGGCGGCCGCAGGCGAGGATGGCGCTGGCGACTTCACCGCGTTTTCGGGATTGATCAGTGCTTGCTCCGCCTCATTGCCAGCTAGCGGGATCGAGCGATCCGCCTTCGCCCTGTTGAGATCGCGGCGCATTTCCTTTTCCACGAAATGCGCTAGCTTCGCGTTGCCTGCGTCGGTGAAGTGCACGCCGTCGCCTTGGCGCAGAACACGGATCTTTCCCGCAAGGTCGGGGCCGTAAGCAGAATAGGAACCACTCTCGTCGGTGAACCCGGCAAAGGCATCGATGTAGCGGAACCCATTTTGATAGGCGCGCTCGCGGATGACTTCATTCATTCCCTGAGCCTGATCGTTGGCGATCGGCCGGGATAGATTGGGCAGCCCCACCCAATACACACCCGCGTTCTTGATCTTGACGGCCTTCATGATCTTGTCGAGCCGGCGGACGTACTCGGTACGCCATTCGGGGCTCATAACAGCGACACGGCGATTGTCGGAGGTCCGCAAGGTTACGCGGTCGCTGTCGCCAACCATGACCACCACGATGTCGGCTTTCTCGTTCGCCATCGCCTGAGCGAACTCATCCGCCTTATTATCGAACTTGGAACTCATGATGCCGGAAAGGGGCCGGATCTGCTTCGGCAGCTCCAGGCGCGAGTCGTTGCCGAAGCTCTCCGCCAATCCACTGAGCAGGCCATCGGCGAAGTCATCGCCCACAACGAGAACTTTGTAGACCTCGCCTTCGGGGAAAGGATTGAGAAAGCTGCCGCCTGTGTCGTCATCGGCTGCGCGCGCGCCAGCACAGCCCAGAAGGACTGCGGCGATTACCGCGATACCTATGCTTGCAAGACGGCGTATCATCAAACGTGTCGCGAACCGATTTGTGTCCTCACCGGGACCTGCACTCAAAGTTGCTCTCCGGGCTCTCGTTCAGGAATGCCCGTTACGCGGCAAATCACACGTGCATCTTAGCCCTTCAGGCCCCCACGGTGCAAACGCACCTAACGCTCAGCCTTTGTATTTGCGTGGCTAAGTACGGGCTCGGATGGCCAGCAGTCGATTTTCAAGCCGTTAGACTTCTGATAAAGCCCAATTTGCTTGCGTGTGTTGGATCCAATTTTTCCGTCGATCTTATCCATGGGATAGCCCAGCGCCTTCAGACGCGCTTGCAGGTCATGCACCGTGCGCGTCCGCGGCTGATTAAATTCGGCCCACGGCGTTGCGAAATCGCCACCACCGCGAATCCGGTCAGACAGGTGGCCGACGAACAGCGCATAGAGATCCGATGTGTTGTAGAGGCGGATGACCTTGAAATTCTCCGACGCGAGAAACTGTGGACCATAAGTGCCCGCCGGGCTCATGAGGTATGCCACCTCGGCCTTTTGCGACTTGGTGAAAGGCTTGCCGTCCGCACGCCGGAAGCCAAGGTCGATCCATTTTGAAATGGTGCGTTCGTCAGGCGGTCCCTCGAGCGAGCAATCAGCACCACGACCATAGACGACTTCATACCCCCAGCCCTGTCCGCGCTTCCAGCCTTTGCCTTCGAGCTGGCGGGCGGCCGATGCGAGAGCGTCGGGTATCGAACGCCAGATGTCTGCCTTGCCGTCGCCATCGCCATCGTCGGCATATTTGAGGTATTCGCTCGGCATGAATTGGGTGAGACCAACTGCACCCGCCCATGAGGATTTCATATCGGAGCGAGGGACACCCATCTGCAACATGCGCAAGGCCGCGATCAGCTCGTTGCGAAACATATCCTTGCGGCGTCCGGTATACGCCAGCGTGGAAAGGACGCGGATCGCGTCGTGCGGGAGCTTATGATAGCCGTAAGCCGTCTCACGCCCCCAGATGGCGACGAGGATGTAGGGATCGACCCCCGTCTTGCGTTCGATCTCTTTTAGAGGCCCCTTATACTTGGCAAAGAAGCTGCGCCCTTGCGACGACAGCTTCTCCATGTAGGGCTTGGAGATGTAATCGGCAGCTGTTTTTGTAAATTCCGCCTGACCCGAGTTATCGACCTTGGGCTTACCCGGTAAAGCGAGATCGGGCAGCTTGTAATCCGGCGTGACCCCTTTCATCGCCGCATCGAATGTTGCGCGCGACACGCCGGCCTTGGAAGCATCCGGCCACAGCCCGGCAACAAAAACGTCGAACGTCTCAGCGCGCGCGGGCGCGCCTGCGAAGAGCAGAGCGGCGGCAGCGAAAAGCACATGCATCAGCCGAGCCCGATAGATCACAAAGCAGCCCTCCCAGTCTTGCGTAGCGCCCTGCCGCAGCAGACCAATTCGGATGCTGGGCGGGCGCACAGTCTTGGTAACGGGATGCTAGGATTTGAGGGCTTTTTTGCGACCTCAAGCGGCGTTCGGAGGCATTGGACCAGAAAGTTTGCGTTCCCACGCAAGGGCTTGGGAAACGATCTGGTCGAGATCGTCGTTTTCTGGTTTCCAGCCGAGCTGTTCACGGATCTTGGCGCTGCCAGCTACGATGGCAGCCGGATCGCCCGGACGGCGCGGCGACAACTTCACGGGGAAGTCGACACTAGAGGCGCGCTTCACGGCCTCGATCACCTCTAGCACTGAATACCCCTTGGAATACCCGCAGTTGAAGATGTTGGTCGTCCCGCCCTGCCGCAGGTACGACAGCGCCGACATATGGGCTCGCGCAAGATCCTTGACGTGGATGTAGTCGCGCACGCAGGTGCCGTCGGGAGTAGGATAGTCGGTGCCGAACACTTCCATGCCCGCCCGTTTGCCGAGGGCGGTCTCGCAGGCAACTTTGATGAGGTGCGTTGCGCGCGGCGTCGATTGACCGGAGCGGCCCTTCGGATCAGCGCCAGCCACGTTGAAGTAGCGCAAGGCGACAGCGTTGAAATCGTACGCCCGCGAGGCGTCCTGCAGCATGATTTCCGTCATCAGCTTCGACGATCCGTAGGGCGACATAGGCGCAGGCGTCGCAGCTTCCGAAACAGGGTTCTCCTTCGGATTGCCGTAAACGGCCGCAGTTGATGAGAAGATGAAGTTCTTCACCCCTGCATCGACAGCCGACTGAATCAAAGCCCGAGACTTGACGGTGTTGTTGAGATAGTAGCCCAGCGGATCGGCTACTGAATCCGGCACCACGATCGAACCGGCGAAATGAATGATGGCCGTGACACCATGCTTGTGAATAACGGCTTTAACCAAGTCCTCATCGCCGGCGTCACCAACGACCAGTGTCGCCGGTTCAGCAACGGCCCATTTAAAGCCGGTCGAAAGATTGTCGACGACAACGACACGCTCGCCCGCATCAAGCAATTCCAGAACCATGTGGCTGCCGATGTACCCGGCGCCCCCCGTGACCAATACGCTCATCGTTCCTTCCCGCTTGACCTTGCGTACCCAAACCATCAGGTCTTGTCCCAGTCTTGAACAAGCCTTTCCGGCGATGAAATAGTGTCTTTACCTTCGAAGGTGAGACACCGCACCATTGTTCAAATTGTGTTCCACTTGAGTTAGCACATCAAACTTGAAATCCTGTTGCCTCGATCGGGAGACTTAGAAATGTCCAGTGGTTCCAAGCGCATCCGTAAGGCCGTCTTCCCCGTGGCCGGTCTTGGCACCCGCTTCCTGCCTGCTACCAAGGCGGTGCCCAAGGAAATGCTGACCGTAGTCGATCGCCCGGTCATCCAACACGTAGTCGACGAGGCGCGCGAAGCCGGGATCGAGCACTTCATATTCGTCACTGGACGCAACAAGGGCGTGATCGAAGATCACTTCGACAGTCAGTTCGAGCTGGAACGCACGTTGAGCGAGCGCAACAAGCGCAACGAACTCGATCTCCTGGCACGCGACCTGCCGGGTCCTGGACAGACGAGCTTCACGCGCCAGCAAGCCCCACTCGGCCTGGGACATGCGGTGTGGTGCGCGAGAGAGATCGTCGGCAGCGAGCCCTTCGCGCTGCTGCTCCCGGATATGCTTCATCATGCAGAGCGTCCTTGCCTCGCCGATATGATCGCGGCGTACAACGAACATGGCGGCAACTTGATTGCCGTTTCCCCCGTGCCTGAAGATCAGACGCATCAGTATGGCATCGTCGGCGTCACCGATCGCAAGGCAAAGGTCTCCTCCATCACGGGAATGGTCGAGAAGCCGCCGCGCGGGACCGCGCCGTCCAACCTGCACATCACAGGGCGCTACATCCTCCAGCCTGAGATCTTCGACTTGCTGGCCGATCAGGAGCGCGGTGCGGGCGGTGAAATCCAGCTCACCGACAGCATGATCCGTCTCATGGAGGAACTGAAGCAGCCCTTCCATGCCGTGCGCTTCGATGGACGTATTTACGATTGCGGATCGAAGATCGGGTTCCTCGCCGCCAACATCGCCTATGCGATGGCGCGGGACGATCTTGCCCCATCCCTGCAGGCAGAGCTGCGGCGTCTCCTCGGCTAGGGCACTAACGCCGGATAATCATGCCAATGTGAACCTCATCGGAATTGTAATCGCTCTCGATGCCGATCGCGTTGAACTTGGTGTGCGCGTATCGCGTAAACAGGGAGGTCTCTCGGTTGAGGTAATACTCCGCACCAAGCGTGGCTCGATATTCCTTGTCTTCAATGATGCCGTCTTGCGAATTCTGCGTGGTGTACGAGAGCCCGGCTGATCCGATCAGGTAGGGACGGAAGGCGTGTCGCGCCTCAAGTCCGAGATAGCGATAGAAAGCACCGCCCACATCAACCGTTGTGGTTTCGGACACATCCGAGCTTGCGTAAAACAGCAGCGAAGTCAGTTCGGTGACGCGCCAGGCGACGTTGCCGTCGATGATAAGCCCGTCCAAAGATTTCAGCCGATGGTCATCGGGCGTCTGAACGCCATAGCCGAGCGAAATCTCGCCACGCAAAATGCGCCCCGTGTTACCGAATGAGAGCCCGAACCGGTAACGCTGGCCATCGGAGGAGCGATTTATGAGGTCCGTCTGCGCGACTTCGCCATAGTTGCGCTGATTGACGGCAACTTCTGTAAACGCCGACAGCGTCGGCTTGAATTCCCAAGAAACGCGACCGGTCTCTTCCGTTGACGTGTAGTCGCGGTCGGCGTTGGAGAACGTCTGGCCTGCGTTCTGCACATCGCCGAATGTGTAGTCGGAAACCGAGCCTCGAAACTGCAACGACAGCCGATTGAAGCGGTGATTAAACGACGCTTCACCATGATCCACTGTCTGGTTTGCGCGCGAGCCGACGCTCAACGCATCGAGCGCAGAGCGGCTTTCCTGACTGAATTGACGGTTGACGATGGCCTGCAGGTTGGTACGGCTCGTGAAGTCGAGACGCCCGCGTGTCTCCAACTGATAGGCGCGATCGTTTTCGGAGTCATATTCACCATAGTAGCTCAGATCGCCTATCGCTCGGAACTCCAGCGCATGGCGGTCCCAATTGGACACTAGACGGGCCGCCGGCGCCAAGTCGAGCGCCCAATCCGAAACCGCATTGGGCGCGCGAAACACGTTGGAATACGACGACGAACCTATTTCGGCTTCGGGGAACAGAACGAAGCTGCCGATCCTGATGCCGACGGGATCATAAGGATCCAGACTTGCCAGTCGGCGCACCAGTCGGTCGTTCTTGGCCGGATCGACATCCTCGACTTGAAACAGGAGCGGGTTGTAACCGGCGGGCGGGTTCTCGAAGACTGCGATATCTTCCGTATCGCGCGTATCGACGACGCTCGGATCGGTACCGTCCTGAGGCGCCACGGGTTCTGAAACATCCACCACCCCGTCGAGCGGCTGGGTGGGCTCACTGGGATAGTTTGGATCGCCGTCTTGCACCACCGCGCGCTGCCCCTCGCCGGGCACCGGATCAAGCCCATCGCTTTCTTCAGTCTCAGCAGTGGGATCGTCACTGGGAACGGGAGGCGGGATACCAGGTGCGGCATAATTGTCGTCGAGATCAGCTGACGGCTGGCGACTTGTGCTGGGGAGCGAGGGCCCGGCGGGGAAGGTTGAGCGCAATGGCAGCGTTTCCTGCGCGTGCGCAGGCACGGGCCCCAACAGCACTCCTAGGAGGCTGGCGGCCGCAAACCCCAATAAAAACCAGGCAAATTGCCGGCGGCCCATTGCCGAAGCGTCCCCACGAACTTCTCTTCACGCGAACGCCACAGACACCACCGCCGACACTAAAAAGGCCCGGTTAATTCGGACTTAAGGGGATTACGCTGTAGCCCAGGTGGCCACGGGGGCGGTCCTTTGCTAGACACGACTCTTAAAGGGCAACCGCCCTGCCCTGAACCTGCCCTGTAGGCCCAGCGCCTCAACATGAGCGGTCGTCGATATGCAAAAAGCCCTTACCCAACCGCGCCCGCGAACCCGCACGGCGGCAAAGCGCGCAAAGCCAGTCCAAAGCGCGGCTGTGAGCTCGGCGCTGCGGACACTGGCCCTCGAAAAAGAGGGACTAAGCCAGCTTTCCGAGGACCTTGCTGCCTCTCTTGCCCCAGCTTTCCGAGACGCCGTGGATAGGCTCGTGGCCGTGCGTGGGCGCGTCATCGTCACCGGCATCGGCAAGAGCGGACATGTCGGTCAGAAGATCGCCGCAACGTTCGCCTCGACGGGGACGCCGGCCTTCTTTGTCCACCCCAGCGAGGCTTCGCATGGCGATCTCGGCATGATCACGCCGCAGGACCTTATCCTGGCGCTCTCGTGGTCGGGTGAAACGGTCGAGCTCAAACCGCTGATCATCTATTCTCGCCGGTTTGCTGTGCCACTCGTCTCGATTACATCGCGCGCAGATTCGGCGCTCGGCAGCCAGTCCGACGTCGCGCTTGTACTACCGCGCTCCAAAGAAGCCTGCCCACATGGCTTGGCCCCCACCACGTCCACGACCATGCAGCTTGCGCTCGGCGACTGCCTCGCTATTGCGCTGCTGGAAGCAAAGGGCTTCACCGCGCACGATTTCAAGATCTTCCATCCCGGCGGTTCGCTCGGGGCGAACCTCAAGCATGTCAGCGACATCATGCATAAGGCCGACAAGCTACCGCTGACCGGACCGAACGAGATGATGTCGACCGCAGTGCTGACCATGACCGCCAAGAGCTTTGGATGCCTTGGCATCATAGATGGCAAGGGGAGGCTCGTCGGGGTCATCACCGACGGCGACTTACGCCGTCATATCGATACCGATATGCGCAAGGCGCGCACAGGCGATATCATGACCCGCAAGCCGAAGTCCGTAAGACCTAATATGCTGGCGTCAGCGGCACTCGAATTCATGAATGCGTCTTGCATCACGTCGCTGTTCGTTGTGGATAAAAGCAAGCCGGTTGGTATCATCCACGTTCACGACCTGCTGCGTGCTGGCGTCGTTTAAGCGCGTCCCCAGCAGCATCGCAGCTACGATAGCGGCGTGACGACCAGGACCGTTCCGTTGACACCTGTCACGCGCACTTCCGCGCCTTGGGCCGCGTCGTCGCCTTCCGCCGTCCAGACTGTGTCGCCGACACGTACCTTGCCGCGGCCGTTTCGAATGGCATCCACGACCTCGACTTTTCGGCCGACATATTGCGCGCCGCGCACGTTGAGCGTCGGTTCGTCAGCCACCTCGTCACCCGCATAGCGACGAACCCAGAACACGGTCGCAACCGAGATGATCGCAAAGGCTACGATTTGCCAGGGCCAGGCAATCGGAAGCAGAAGTGCCAGGACCCCGATAATGGCAGCGGCAATGCCAAACCACAGGAAATGGATGCCGGGCACAAGTGTCTCCAGCACCATCAACAAAGCTGCCAGCGCAAACCACAGCCAGGGGCCAAATTGCGCGATCAGGTGGGAAACGGATTGCATGGCGCTATCCTCGAGTTACCGGGTCTTGCCGGGCATGTTTGGGCGCTGGAAAAATTTCTCAAGCCGGCGGCACGCTAGGGCGTGAGGGCCCCTTGGGCGCTGGACGTCCGGGCTGGCCGCCGGCCCCACCCCCGCCGAAGGCTTCTCCGGTGATCTGAGCAAGACCTGCCAACGAGCCGATGACGGAAGCTGCTTCAAGCGGCATCATCAACACTTTCTGGTTGGGTGCGCTCGCCAGTTTCTCCAGAGCTTTGACGTAGTTGTTGGCAACGAAGTAGTTGATCGCCTGGACATTGCCCTCGGCAATCGCCTGCGAAACCATCGCTGTCGCTTTCGCTTCAGCCTCGGCAGCACGTTCGCGTGCTTCAGCGTCACGGAACGCAGCCTCGCGGCGGCCTTCGGCTTCAAGCACGACCGCCTGTTTGTCACCTTCCGCCGACAGGATCGAAGCCTGCTTCTCGCCTTCCGCCTTCAGGATCGCGGACTGCCGCAAGCCTTCCGATTCCAGGATTTGGGCACGCTTTTCCCGCTCCGCTTTCATCTGGCGAGCCATGCTGTCGATCAGATCGCGCGGCGGTGCGATATCCTTGATCTCGATGCGCGTCACCTTCACGCCCCACGCCTCAGTTGCTGCATCAACGACTTGGAGCAGGCGAGCGTTGATCTGATCACGGTTGGACAGCAATTCGTCGAGATCCATCGAGCCCATGACGGTACGAATATTCGTCATCGTCAGGTTGATGATCGAATGTTCCAGCGCGTCGACCTCGTAGGCAGCCTTCGCGGCGTTCAAGATCTGAAAGAACGCGACGCCGTCGACGCGAACCATGGCGTTATCGCGCGTGATGACATCCTGGCTCGGGATGTCCATCACCTGCTCTTTCATGTTCATCTGATGGACGACCCGCTCCAGAACCGGCATCAGGATGTGCATTCCAGGATTTAGTGTGCGCGTGTACCGGCCTAGATTCTCAACGGTGTAGTTGAAACCCTGCGGCACGATCTTGATCGTGGACCATAAAATCCACACTGCCAGCGCAAGGAGCGCGAATCCGAAGATCTCAAAACCGCCGAAAATGCCGTCCATGGTGTGTCCCTCCCGAGGGGCCAATCGCTCCAAAGAAAATAGGTTCGCCAATTGTGTTTTGAAGTCCGAATCGGAAAAACTTTGTAAACAGAACGTCAAAAACATGCATTAAACAGTACAATGGAGAAAATTGCCGTTTTCCACATCCAGCGGGCAATTGTTCGGATTACCTTTTTCGATTTGGTCGGCTTCTATTTGGGGAGTTATATCCACCCCATTAATTCGCGACGGACGACATCCTCAATTACGTCCATACCCTCGGCGCTATCGTTGAGAGCCGGCAGGTAAGCGAATTTCTCTCCGCCATTGCTTTCAAATATGTGGCGGTTTTCGACATCCAACTCCTCAAGTGTCTCAAGACAATCGGCCGAGAAGCCGGGCGCGACGAGAACGAGCTTCTTCACGCCTGATTTGGCGAGCGCCATAATGGTTTCATCCGTATACGGCTGAAGCCAGGGATCGTTGCCGAAACGGGACTGGAAGGTCGTCAGCCAACGATCTTTGTTAACGTCCAGTTTTTCGCGCAGCAAGCGCGAGGTCTTTTGACACTGGCAATGATAGGGGTCGCCCGCTTCAAGATACTTTTGCGGCATTCCATGAAATGTCGCGATGATCTTTTCAGGTTCGAAATCGAGCTTGGACAAATGCGTGCGCATGGAGCGCGCCAGCGCATCGATATAGGCAGAATTGTCGTGATAGGATGGTGCAACACGCACCGCTGGCTGCCAACGCATCTTTATGAGCGCTCGAAAAGCCTGGTCAGCGGCTGTTGCCGTCGTTGCCGCCGCATATTGCGGATAGAGCGGCAGCAATAGAATACGGTCGCAGCCTTGATCCATCAAAGCTTTGATCCGGCTTTCTGTCGTCGGATTGGCGTAACGCATTGCCCAATCGACAACGACGTTGGGTTGATCGGCCAATCGCGCTGTCAATTTATCTGACTGGCTGCGGGTAATGGTCTTGAGCGGCCCCTCATTGCGATCGTTGTTCCAGATCGACGCGTAGTCTTTTCCCTTCTTGGAGGGGCGAACCGTCAGAATGATGAGGTTGAGGATTGGCCACCACTTCCAGCGCGGCTCCTCGATCACCCGCGTATCGGATAGGAACTCCTTGAGATAGCGACGCATCGGCCAGTAACTCGTCCCATCCGGCGTTCCGAGATTGAGCAGCAGAACGCCTATACGACCGTACTTCACCTGCGGATGGCCTGCAGGCCAATGTTGCTTGTCGCTTTCCGTTGATGGGGATCGTGGTGCGTCGTTCATTCAGATCTCCTCGCCGACGTGCTTGACGGCGGGCGGACCTTAGCGGATCACGAGGCGAATGCGAACAGTCCTATTTGGGCGCCTTCGCCGCTAATCTCGGAGCGCCGGCATCACTCTGCGCTTTAGGACGTACCGCAGAACCGCCTCCGTCCGAGCCGATCTTGAGAGGCGTCACCATGCGAGTATCTGGTTGTGAACGCGGCGTAGACGAGATCAACGGCGCGGCGTTCCAATAGCATTCCATACGTCGCGCGAACGCTGCCGGTCTTTCCGCAAATAACCGCTCCGAAAGAGCCCGCGCGGCCGAGCGCAGTTCGGCTTGACGATTGCGGGCAAGCGCCACGATCCCCGAGGTGTCCAGGGTATCGTCACCACGACGTTCAACCAGGTCTATAAGCTCGGACAGGTCGTGGTCGTCGCCCAGCAACTCCGCAAGCTCGCGGCACGCTGCGATCCGCATATTGAAAAATTCCGGCCACGCGCGAGACAGCAACGCCATGTGCCTCTGGTGCCATTGCACGGCCTTGCGAAGCTCATGGAACAACTCATCCTCTGGCTTGGAATAAGCATGCGCAAAGGCCCTTCTGGCCTTCCGATATGTCCCTTCCAGCCCGCCAACAATGCAAGCAAAACCTGTGCGCTTCACCTTGAGCTTGTCCAGCTTGCGCCTTTGCCGAGCGAAGCCATCGATAACGCGCTTCGCGCGTGCCGCGTCGAGGTGCGGAGCATGCCCTTCCACTTCGCAGGCAAACATCGACTTAAGCGGTGCCAGCGTCGCATTTGCATTTGAACCGAAATGAGCTTCGAGCTTATCGACAGTTTCGCGCAGAACATGCGCCCCACGCGCCCCGGCCAATTGGTCGCCAAGACCGCCGATCGCCTTGTATAGCGCAGCAAGCTCTTTATTGCGCAGCGTCGGATCGAGCAAACGCAGCAGCGATCGCAACCGCTTAACGACTTTGCGCGCTTCGTGGACGCCTGTGGGCGGCACAGGATCTTGAGACAAGACCGCGACCGCGCGCATCACCTGCTCACGAGCAATAGCGCGTATCGATTTGGCTTTGATGTTTGACGGCTTAAGCCTGTAGGCCATGGAGTGACTCGTGCCGCGCATTTCGCAGGCGCTTAAAATAGCAACCACAGCTCGTTGTCACAATCTAACGGCGAGGCCATGCATGGTTAACATGCCGGATTCTAAGGTGCGACAGAAAAGACCTAAAATTTCAAAAGGTAGGCCGGGACCACGCAACCCAAGTGCGCACACGGTTCTCCGGTGACGGGTGGGTGAAAAAATCGGTGATCACGGCAACCGACGTTGCACCGGCGGCGATAACTGGGCTCGCCCTTTCCGGGGTAATGCCGCCGATGGCAACAAGTGGCAGCGAACCGATCCGCCGGCGCCACTGACCGATGCGCTCCAGCCCTTGCGGCGCCCACTTCATTTCCTTCAACTTAGTCTCGTAGATCGGACCGAGGGCAACATAGTCGGGCTCGGCAGCAAGCGCGGTCTCAAGTTCCTCTTCGCTGTGCGTGGAAATGCCTAGACGCATTCCGGCTTTCTTGATTGCGGGAAGATCCGCCGCAGCCAAGTCTTCCTGCCCCAAATGTATGTACCGGGCCCCCTCATCGATAGCCGCCTGCCAGTAATCGTTGACGATCAACTGACAGCCGTAGCGCCGTGTCAGCGCCAAGCTATCGGCAATCTGACTGCTCACTTCTTCGAGGCTGGCATCCTTGAGGCGCAACTGCACCGTCCTAACGCCAAGCGGTACGATGCGCATCAACCACTGAAAATCTGGAACGATAGGATAAAAAGGGTCTAGTCCGTGGGAAATCTCAGGCATCAGTTCTCATTCAATCTCAAAAAATGGAGTTCCGGCGACAGGCGTCGAAGGCACGGCCATGTCGCGCGGCGCCATGAGGCCGGCTTCATAACCCCTCCTTCCGGCTTTCACGGCAATTGCGAAAGCCTGCGCCATGCCGACCGGATCGGTAGCTTTGGCAATAGCAGTATTAAGCAGAACGGCGTCGTAACCCAATTCCATTGCTTCGGCAGCGTGGGAAGGCGCGCCAATACCAGCATCAACGACAAGCGGGACCCCGGGGAAATATGCACGCAAGGTCACAAGCGCCTGCTTGTTGGCCAAACCACGGCCCGTTCCGATGGGCGCACCCCAAGGCATGATCACCTGACAGCCCGCGGCAAGAAGGCGTTCGGCCACGGACAGGTCTTCGGTTGTATACGGGAAGACCTTGAAGCCGCTCGACACCAGTGTCTTCGCAGCCTCCACAAGACCGAACACGTCAGGCTGAAGCGTATCATCGTTGGCGATGACCTCAAGCTTGACCCAATCGGTGCCAAACAGTTCGCGCGCCATTTCGGCAGTCGTGATCGCGTCGCGCGGTGTGCGGCAACCGGCCGTATTCGGAAGCACTTTGACGCCGAGACCGGAGATAAGATCGAGAAATTCTGCGCCCATGCGCCCACCGGCTGTTTCCCGGCGCAGAGAGACCGTGATGATGTCTGCCTTCGCAGCCTTGACGGCGTCGGCGAGCACATGAGGCGAAGGATAGCCTGCAGTTCCCACGAATAGGCGCGACTCGAGAGGCGTGCCGTAAACGACAAGCGGCGCCACCTTGGGCTTTTGTTGAGCGCGCAAATTCATAGCCTCTTTTCTTCTGCCAGATGCAAAAGCTTTATCTGATCAACCACCCTGTCGGGGTGAGACGATCTCGATCTTGTCGCCATCATGGAGCAGCGCGCCACTACGGGCGCTTGCAGCCACGAACTGGCCATTCAATGCGGTCGCAATCTTCTGACCGGCCAGTTCCTGTTCGTCGATCAGCTCTTCCAAGCTGCGCGCCGACGTCTCGATTTTCTTGCCGTTGAGCATCACATCCATGACCGCGTTCATAGCCTCGGACATTCCCGAATTTCTTGCACTGTCGTGCCTGTCGGCCTTGTTGGGTGCCTGGCTGCAGCGCGCCGATATGGGTTATTAAGACTTCTTTTTCAATCCGTTGAGAGCTTTTTTACCGCCAACATCGCTAATTCAACGATCTAGTCCAGAAATCGCCGCACTTCATCCACTCCTTTTGGCCCATCCGGCCGCATCCAGCGGCTCAACGCTTGGAGCATCTGCCCAAATGTTTGCCTCCCTGATGAAGGCCCGCCGATTTGCGCCGCTGTTCTGGTGCCAGTTTCTGTCCGCACTGAACGACAACCTCGTGCGGAACGCCCTTGTCATTCTCATCCTCTACAAGATCGGAAACGCCCACGGTGCATCCTTGGTTGCCCTGGCAGGCACAGCGCTCATCGCGCCCTTCTTCATTCTTTCGGGTCTTGCGGGAGAGTTGGCGGATCGCTTCGACAAAGCCCGTGTCGCCGAGAGGCTCAAATTCTATGAGATGGCGATTGCCGCAATTGCTGCACTTGGCTTTCTCATGCAGTCGGTGTCTCTTCTATTCGTTGCCTTGTCGGGCTACGGTGTCGTGGCAGCCCTGTTTGGCCCGATCAAATACGGCATCCTCCCTCAGCACCTCGACGTGAAAGAGCTTCCCGCCGGCAACGCGCTGGTCGAAAGTGCCACCTTCGCCGCAATTCTTCTCGGCACAATCATCGGCGGATGGGCGGCTGCGCACTCGGAAGCCGCGCGCATCCTATCGGTCATGGTGATCGCTATGGCCGCGTTGAGCTGGATCTCTGCACGCCTCATTCCTTCAGCGCCCTCCGCCGCGCCCGGACTTACAATCAGTCGTAATCTTGCAGCCTCCACCTGGAACCTGCTGAGCGAGCTTAAGGCCGATAAGAGGCTTTGGACCGGCGGCCTCATCACGTCGTGGTTCTGGCTGATCGGTGCAGTGATGGTTGCGCTGCTGCCGCCGCTCATCAAGGATTGGATCGGCGGCAGTGAAAACGTCTACATCGTTGCCCTGCTCATCTTCACCGTTTCGATTGCCTTGGGCTCCGCGCTTGCAGCGCGCGCCAGCCGTATGCGCCCCAACCTTGCGCTTGTGCCGCTGGCCGCCCTGCTAATGGGACTGTTCGCACTTGATCTTGCTTGGCAGATTGGCAGCTACGAGAAGACCACGACAGTGCGCGGGGTCTCAGAGATCTTCGGTTCTTGGGCCGGGATACGTCTCGCCATTGATCTTGCGGGTCTTGCGATTTCCGGCGGTCTTTTCATTGTTCCGGCTTTCGCCGCCGTGCAGGCCTGGGCTCCGGTCGACAGGCGCGCGCGCGTCATAGCTGCTTGCAACGTACTTTCTGCTGGCTTCATGACGGCGGCAACGCTGGCGACAGCGGCGCTTCAGGCGGCCGGATTTGGGCCCGCGGCCATTCTCGCAATGCTAGCGGTGGGTAACCTCATCGCTCTGGTCCTGATCCTGCGCGCTTGGGGCAACGACGGGATAAAGGACATCGCCGCCTTCTTATTCAAGACCTTCTTCGGCCTGGAGGTGAAGGGCTTGGAGAACTTACCCAAGCCAGGCGAAAAGGCCATCATCGCACCGAACCACGTCAGCTTGCTTGATGCGCCGCTGATGCACGCGCTGCTTCCTTCGCACTCTGCCTATGCGGTCGATACCGGCATGGCGAATACGTGGTGGGTGAAGCCGTTCCTGAAGCTCGTCGATGCCTTCCCAATCGATCCGAGCCGTCCACTAGGAATGCGCGGATTGATTCAGACCGTTAAAGATGGCCGCTCTCTGGTCATCTTCCCGGAAGGACGCCTGACTGTCACCGGCGGCCTGATGAAGGTCTACGACGGCACGGCGATGATCGCCGACAAGGCCAACGCGCCCGTTATACCGGTGCGCATAGACGGGCTGGAACGGTCGCATTTTGGCTACCTGTCCAGCAAGCAGACGAAGAAAGCCTGGTTCCCCAAGATAACCGTAACGATCTTGCCAAAGGTCGACGTCAAGATCGACGAAACCTTACGGGGCAAGGCGCGTCGCCAGGCCGCCGGTCTTGCGTTGCAGGACATTATGACCGACAGCGCGGTGCTGACTGCCCCCATCGCTCTCACACTGTTTGAAGCACTCGACCTGGCCCACCGTACCCGCGACACCGGACAACCCGCTATTCAGGATCCGCTCGGCGGGCGGCTCTCGTACAAGAAACTAATCACGGGAGCGCAGGTTTTGGGTGCGAAAATCGCGCCGCTGGCACCCCAAGGCTCTACCGTTGGCGTTCTGCTGCCGAACTCCGCTGGCGTTGCCGTCACCTTCTTTGCCTTGCAGACCATCGGCCGCGTGGCGGCCATGCTGAATTTTACCGCTGGTCCGAAGAATGTGGTCTCCGCGTGCACGGCTGCAAAGATCTCGGTCGTTCTTACATCACGCACCTTCGTCGAGAAGGGACACTTGGAAAATCTAATCGCCGCTTTGTCTGAGACGGTCAAGATCGTCTATCTGGAGGACGTGCGAACGACCATCTCGTTTGCCGACAAGGTCAAAGGGTTGATGCAGGGCGGCAAGCCCATCGTGCGCACGAACCCCGACGCGCCCGCTGCCATTCTTTTCACCTCTGGCTCGGAAGGCACGCCCAAAGGCGTCGTGCTCTCTCACAAGAATTTGTTGGCCAATTGCGCTCAGAGCCTGACGCGCGTGGCCTGCAATGGTTCAGACAAAGTCTTCAATGCACTGCCCGTGTTCCATTCCTTTGGACTGACGGCAGGACTACTGATGCCCCTCGTCGGCGGCATCCCGGTCTATCTCTACCCGACGCCGCTGCATTACCGCATCATTCCCGAACTGGTCTACAGTTCCAACGCCACTATTCTATTCGGCACCGACACCTTCCTCTCAGGCTATGCGCGGGTCGCGCACCCTTACGATTTTGCGCGCTTGCGACTCGTTCTGGCGGGTGCTGAAGCGGTCAAGGATCGCACGCGTCAGCTCTACATGGATCGCTTCGGCGTGCGCATCCTGGAAGGCTACGGCGTGACGGAAACCGCGCCAGTGCTCGCGATAAATACGCCGCTTTCCAACAAGGCTGGAACTGTCGGCCGTCTGTCACCGCTGATGGAGGCGCGACTGGATCCCGTAGCTGGCATCACTGAAGGTGGACGTCTGCATGTGCGCGGCCCCAACGTCATGCTCGGTTACTATCGCGCCGAAAATCCTGGCGTGCTCGAACCTCCGGCGAACGGCTGGCACGACACCGGCGATATCGTCACCATAGATCCCCAGGGCTTCATCGCCATTCGCGGACGCGCCAAACGTTTTGCAAAAATCGCCGGTGAGATGGTGTCACTTTCGGCCGTCGAAGCTTTGGCGGCCGAACTCTGGCCGCAGCTAATCACGGTTGTCGTGGCACTGCCCGATGCTCGCAAAGGCGAACGCCTCGTTCTGCTGACGACAGACGCCAAATGCACGCGCGAAGCGTTCTCGCAGTTCGCCCGGCGCAAGGGCGCAACCGAACTCATGGTTCCCGCCGAAATTCTGCTTGTCTCAAGCATTCCGCTGCTGGGCTCCGGCAAGCCCGACCACGTGGCGGCGTTGGCGCTTGCCAAGGACCGCCCGGCCATCAAGACCGCGGCAGCTGATGCTCCTGCGCTAACGCCGGTTTGACAAGCCACGAAAGGCCGCTACTCACGCAATCAATGGGTGATCCCGGCGACCTTCGGCAACGAAAGCCGCGACAGCGGCGGCAAGAATCGGTGAAAGAAGGAAGCCGTGGCGGTATGCGCCATTCACGCGAATGGTTCTGCCGCCATCCTCGATAAGTATGCGCGGCACGTTATCGGCGAAAGCGGGACGAACGCCTGCGCCCATATCGAGGATTGCAGCCTCCGCGAATGCAGGATGCAGTGCATAAGCCGATCCCAGCAATTCGAGCGCCGAGCGCAACGTCATGGGACCATCGTCCTCGCGCTCGATCACCGTCGCACCGACGACGAAGCGTCCATCCCCCTGCGGGACGACGTAAATCGGTTGGCGCGGATGCAGCAAACGCACCGGGCGCGCGAGGGTAACCTCACGCGACTTCACCAGCACACGCTCTCCGCGCACACCACGCAAGCCTTGCACTGCATCGCGCGCAGAAAGTCCGCGACAGTCGATGACAAGATCCGCACGGCGCGTCTCTCGGGTCCAATGGGTGCCGAATTCCACGGTCACGCCAGCAACACGGGCAGCGCCGAGAACGGCGCTCATACCTGCTATGCAATCGAAGTGCGCTTCATGCGGAAAAAACAACGCCGATGCGAAACGTCCAGCGAGGTCAGGCTCCAGAGAACCGATTGCCGCTTCTCCCAACCGTTCATGTTGGCGTGTCGCGCGGGCGAAGCGGTCGAGTTCCGAGAGATCGCGCGCACTCGCCGTTACCAGCGTTCCGTTGCGCGCCACACCGTCATAGACACCATGCCACAAATCATACGATGCCTGCCCCAGATCGCGCACGATTTCGGGCGCCGATTCCGCTTCGCAGTCGGGTGCAAGCATAGCCCCCGCCCAACGGCTCGCCGCGGTCGCGAAGGCGACTTCACTCTGTTCGACCAGCGTAACGGCATGGCCAAGTTTCGCGAGCGTAAGCGCTTGCCACAGACCGAGCACGCCCGCACCGACGACTGTAACTTTGATCTTTGTCACGTGTTCTAATTCCGAATTTGCGCTTTGTTAGCAATCTGCCGACGACGAGGCTACTCGCCGCTCGCGAACTTGCCCTGATGTCGATCACGCCAAAATCAATCACCAAGCGCGATACCTTCACGACGTGGATCTGCTCCGCCCTCCAGGCGGCCATCACGCCGTACGATGGTGTGTATTCCCGACGTCATCGGCATATGCACGACCTCCTGGCCATAGCTTTTCAAAACCAGAGTTAGCCAGAAGTCGGATACGCCTTCCTCCAACTGGACCGGACCGCCTTCGCTGCCAAAATTCTCTAGAGCCGCAGCATCGCTTGCATTCATGTCCCAGTCGATAAGCGCCACGAGCGTCTTGACCATAAACAGTATGATGCGGCTCCCGCCGGGTGAACCCGTTACCGCATAGAGTTTTCCGTCGGGTGCGAACACGATCAGCGGCGCCATAGAGCTGCGTGGACGTTTGTTGCCTTCCACACGGTTTGCCGCAGGCACCCCGTCGTTTCCGGCCGGTCGGAAAGAGAAGTCCGTCAGCTCGTTATTGAGCAGGAATCCGTGCGTCATCAGATGAGAGCCAAATGCGCTCTCGATCGTCGTGGTCATAGAGAGAGCGTTGCCTTCAGCATCGACAATGGAGATGTGACTGGTGCCGTGCTGCTCGTGCGTTCCATCTATCCCAAAGGTCCGCTTTGAAACGCCCGGCGGCAAACCTGCCTGCGGCTTCTCCATCGTCGTGGCGCGACTGATGAGATTACGCCGCTCCGCCAGATAGCCTGCATCAAGAAATCCGCGCGGAACCGTGACGAAGTCGGGATCGGCTATGTAGCGATTGCGATCTGCAAACGCGAGCTTTTCAGCTTCCGCAATCAAGTGGACGGCCTGCGGCGCCATCCGCGCATTTCTGCCTTCGATGCCGCCCAACGGCTCGATCAGTTTGAGCGTTTGAGCGACCGTCAACGTGCCCGAGGATGGCGGAGGCATACCGCAGATTTTGCGAATGCGGTAGGCAAAGCACGTCGCCTCCCGCTCCTTGGACTTGTATCCGCTAACGTCCTCAACCGTCATGCCCCCCGATGCAAACGGCGCCTGCGCGACAGCATCCACGATGCCTTGCGCGATATCACCCTCATAGAAGGCCCCGGCGCCTTCGGTTGCAATTCGCGCAAGTGTGGCTTCGTACTCTGGATTGCGTAACAGCGACCCCACAGCGCGTGGCGCACCAGCTTCGTCGAAGAAATAGTGCTTGGCAGGTTCAGAAAATCGATCCGGTCCCTCGATCGTCAAAAGCGCGTTGAGCCGCTCGCCGACAGGAAAGCCCTCGCGCGCCAATTTGCGCGCAGGTTCGAACAATGTAGCCCAAGACAGTTTGCCGTACTTCCTGTGCGCCATCTCGAGCGCGCGCAGGACGCCGGGAACTCCGACGCTGAGGCCGGAGCGCACGGCCGTGTCGAAGGGAATAGGGTTGCCCGCCGCATCGAGAAATCGGTCAGGCTTTGCCGAGGCTGGCGCCATTTCGCGCCCATCGAAAGTCGTCACGGCTTTTGCAGCCTGATCCCAATGCACGATGAAAGCACCGCCGCCGAGCCCAGAAGACTGAGGCTCGACGAGACCGAGGACCATCTGCACCGCGATTGCTGCATCAACCGCCGACCCGCCCTTGCGCAGCATCTCTCGCCCCGCCTCGGCCGCCAAAGGATGGGCAGCCACCACCATGTCCTTGTGCGCAATCACAAGACCTTTTTCGCTGCGTCCGCTTTCCGCCTCGGGCGCCAACGACACACCCTGCGCTAGGGAACAAGGTGCAAAAAGAAGAGACAAGGCGAAGAGAAAGCAGCCCAAAACAATCATCAGAGTGTTCAAGTCCAGATTAGACGAAGGGATTGACCCGCTTGGCAACGGCTCGCAGACGCGTTTCATTAGCCTGCTTTTGGCAGACCTGACGAGGCAAGTCATGCTCAAGTTGAATGAACTTTCTTTACCGCGCGCGCGCATCGGCTTCGCACTGTCGATTACGGCAGCCTTTGCGGCAGGCTACGCGCTAAGTTCGGCGCGTGCCGCCACCGGCGTCCACTTCGAGCCATTGGTAGCATCCAGCGAAACCATCTTAGGCGAGTCCTTCGCTTATCCGTCAGGCAAGCCGAAGATCACCACAGGCATTCTCTCGCTTGAACCGGGTGCGGAAACTGGCTGGCACACCCATGGCGCGCCTCCAACGGGCATCATTCTGGACGGTGAGTTGACGGTCGATTACGGCGAAAAGGGCAAGCGCACATATCGCAAAGGCGACTCGCTGATCGAGACTATGGCGACCGCCCACAACGGAAAGAACACCGGCGAAGGCGTCATGCGCTTGTTCGTCGTGTTCGTCGGCGCTGAAGGCATCACAAACACCACGCCATTGAAGAAGTAACCGTGCGGGGCGGCTTGGGTCTTTGCCTTACACTAATATGAGGTAGAGTGCCGGTCTTATCTGGAGCCGGCATGTGAACTCCTGAACCCCGCTCTTAGTCTATGGGAAGTCAGCGCCGCCATGTGCGATATGAATGCCATCGAACAGCACGTAAACGAGGTTGTCCTTGCTGGATCGCCTGGTTTGAAAGGCATGTTGTTGGCAGCCGCCCCTTCGGACACCGGGCTGCTCGATGGCATTTTCCAACTCCTGGCCGACCCGGCAATTCGCGGCAACTATCTCATCTTCTGCTTCGCGTTGATGGTATTGCCGATGATTGGGCTGGCCGTCTGGTACCACTCTAACATCAACAAGACCGAAGGCGGGCGGCAACTGATGGAACGCCAGAATGCTTCCAAGTTGCAGACCAAGGGCAGCATCAACACCGCCTACCGCAATGTGAACGAAGCGAGCAGCCTCGCCCGCGACATTGAAAGCGGCGCCTATGGCGAGGATGCCAAGGCCATGCAGCACAAGGTCTACTGGGTGGTGGGGCTTTGGGTCGTCGCGATCACCGTCGCGTTCGGAATCCTGATATGGGCTGATGAGGTCAACCGCGCGGTCTCCGCCGCCACCTGAAGGGCGTGCGCTTGCGATCCGCTAGTGGAAATCGCGTGACTTGGGAATAATGCGCACGTTGCGCGGATGGTGCGGCTTAGGCTCGCGCGCAAACCGCGGGTGAAGCCTTGGATCGCGTTCTTCTCCAGCCTTGGGTCGCGCCGAACCCGGCTCGGGCCGCAACACCTCGTCGGCGTTAGCATACGGCACTTTCATATCGGATGCCCACTCCGACAGCTTCAACAGCCAATCGCTACGGTCAATCAGATGCTGTACCACGATATGGATGATGTCCTCGTGACGTTGGACACGGCCTTGAATTTCAACCAGCCGCGAGGTCATGACCACTTTGCGATAAGCCTCAAGCATTTTCGGCCACACCACTGCATTAGCCACACCCGTTTCATCCTCAATGGTCATGAACACCACACCCTTTGCCGACCCTGGCCGCTGGCGCACGAGTATGACGCCGGCAACGCAAACGCGCGCGCCATCCTTCACCCCACGCAACTCGTTGCAAGTCAGCACTTGCTTTGCGCGAGAGGTGCGCGGGTTTGAAGCCCCTCTCGCCAATGCGGAAAAATCCTCTCGCAGGAAACTCATCGGATGCGCCTTCAGCGACAACCTCAGCGTCTGGTAATCGTTGACGACATGCTCGGGCAAGGCCATCTGCGGCAGCGCGACGTTCGGCTCTTCTCCCGTATCGGCCGCGTTACTCCACTGAAAAAGCGGCAACGGCGGCGCGGGCACCAGCGCGCGCACTTCCCACAGCGCCTGCCGCCGGTCGAGCCCCATGGAACGGAAGGCATCCGCTGCTGCAAGCTTCTCCAACGTCGCGCGCTTCACGCCCGCACGTACCCATAGATCTTGAACGCTGGCATATCCATCACCGCGAAGATAAACGATCCGCCGTGCATCGGCTTCTACGATTCCATCGACCTGACGCATCCCAAGTCGCAAGGCTGGCACACCTTGGACTTCTTGTCGTGCGCGCGGCCTATCCGGCACGCAAACCTCGCTCTCAAGCGTATTGTCCCAATCGGAAAAATTCACATCCACCGCGTGCGCCGTCACCCCATGCTCGCGTGCATCGCGCACAATCTGAGCGGGCGCATAAAATCCCATGGGCTGCGAATTGAGCAACGCGCAAGCGAACGCCGCCGGGTAATGACACTTGAGCCATGACGATACGTAAACAAGGTGCGCAAAGCTTGCCGCATGGCTTTCCGGAAAGCCGTATTCGCCAAAGCCCTTGATCTGCGCAAAGCAGCGCTCCGCGAATGTCTTCTCATAACCGCGCGCAACCATGCACGAGACCATCTTCTCTTCCAGAAGCCCGATGGTTCCTCGGCGGCGGAAAGTTGCCATCGCTTTGCGCAATTCGTTCACTTCCGCATCCGAGAACTTCGCCGCATCCATGGCGATACGCATCGCCTGCTCCTGAAACAGCGGCACACCCTTGGTCTTGCCGAGGATCTGGCGCAACTCGTCGGCAGGTCCATGCTCGGGCGATGGCGCGGGATAGATTTCGTCCTCAAGCCCCGAACGGCGTCGCAGATAAGGATGCACCATGTCGCCCTGAATGGGTCCCGGGCGCACGATCGCAACCTCGATAACGAGATCGTAGAAACAGCGAGGCTTGAGGCGCGGCAGCATGTTCATCTGCGCCCTGGATTCCACCTGAAATACGCCGATGGAATCGGCGCGACACAGCATGTCGTAAACTAGAGGATCTTCGCGTGGCACGCGCGCCAGGCTCATCGGTGCATCATGATGCTGCGCTAAAAGATCGAACGCCTTGCGGATGCAGGTGAGCATTCCAAGCGCAAGCACATCGACTTTCAGCAAGCCGAGCGCAGCGATATCGTCCTTGTCCCATTCGATGAAGGTACGGTCCGCCATTGCGGCGTTGCCGATCGGGACGACCTCGGTCAATGGCCCGCGCGTCAATACAAACCCGCCAACATGCTGTGACAAATGCCGTGGAAAGCCCATAAGCTCTTCGGCTAGATCAAGCACGGTGGCGAGCAACGGGTCATTGGGATCAAGACCCGCCTCACGCACATGCTTTTCCGGCAATGTTCCGCCGGAACGTGTGCCCCACACCATGCCTGCAAGCGCGGAGACCGTATCCTCCGACAATCCAAGCGCTTTGCCGACATCACGCACCGCCGAGCGTGCGCGGTAGGAGATGACGGTGGCCGCAAGGCCGGCACGGTCCCGGCCGTAGCGCGCATAGATGTACTGGATCACCTCCTCGCGCCGCTCGTGCTCGAAATCGACATCGATGTCGGGTGGCTCTCGGCGGGCCTGCGAGATGAACCGCTCAAAGAGCAGATCAACCTCGCCCGGATTTACCGCAGTAACGCCCAGGCAGTAACAGACGATGGAATTTGCCGCCGAGCCGCGTCCCTGACAAAGAATATCGCAGCCCCGCGCAAAGCTCACGATATCGTGGACGGTGAGAAAGTAAGGCGCGTATTGCAGCTCGGCGATGAGCTTCAATTCCTTGACAATGGTGGCACGCACCTTTTCTGGAAGACCGCCGGAAAAGCGCGCCTCCGCTCCCTGCCAGGTGAGATCTTCCAAATGCTGCTGAGGAGTCTTGTCTGGCGGCACGGGCTCGTCGGGATATTCATAGACAAGCTCATCAAGCGAGAACCGGCAGGCTTCGGCAATCTCGACTGTGCGTGCAAGGGCATCCTCGTAGCCTTTGAACAGCCGTGCCATTTCTCCAGGCCGCTTCAGGTGACGCTCGGCATTGGCTTCCAGCGCAAACCCCGCCTGGGCGATGGTCGTATGCGCACGCACGCACGTGAGAACGTCCTGCAGCTGGCGGCGATGGGGAGCGTGATAAAGAACGTCATTGGTGGCCACGAGCGGCGTGCCACAGCGCCCGGAGATCTCACGCAACGCGCCAAGGCGCGCACGGTCGTCGCCGCGATAGAGGTGAGAAGCCGCAAGATAAAGCGGCGCAGCCCCCAGCATGCCTTTCAAGCGCAACAGCGCCTCTTCAAACTGAAGAGGCGTGCCTTCGATATCTTCCACGACTTCCAGACAAGACGCGCGCGATGCTCCCGAAGGGAAAGAAACGACCGCACCTGAGGATCCCGTGCGGGCGAGAGGAACACCTAAAGCCTCCCGCCAATCCCAATCTTCCGGCGCCAATGCAATAAAGATATTGCCTTCAGCATGTGCAGCGACATCGGCGAGAAAGAGACTGCATTTGCCTTTTTCCGCGCGCCCCTGCCCAAGCGAGAGCAAGCGGCACAGACGGCCATAGGCCCTGCGGTCGGTCGGATAACAAAGCAAGCTCGGCGCATCTTCCAGATCGAGCCGCGCGCCAATGACAAGGCGCAAGCTCGCGTCCTTAGCGGCCACATACGCCCGCACGACACCGGCAAGGGTGTTGCGATCGGTGATGGCAATGGCTGCAAGCCCCAGCGCCTTGGCCTGCGCGGCGAGCTCATCGGCATGCGAGGCACCGCGCAAGAATGAGAAGTTCGAGGTTACGTTGAGCTCGGCGTAGGTCATGTTCAGCAAAACAGCCCATGCAGAAACCAACGCGGAGGAGCGGCTTCTTCATCTCCCTCTTCTTGAGCGCCTCCAAACAGGCCGTTGCGAAACACCCAATATGCCGCGCCGCCTTCATCCTCGATCTCGTAATAGTCGCGGATACGCGCAGGCCGCGACATGCCGATTGTGCGCCACCATTCTGGCGCAATGCGCCGGGGACCTTGGGCCCGCGCGATGCGGCGCTCCACGCGACGCCAGATGAAACGGGCGGGCGGGCCGTCGGGCACTTCGGCAACGACGTCGATGGGCTCAGGCCGCGCTAACAGGAAAGGCGGGCGACGTGGGCCATCTTTGCCGTAGGGCCACGGCGGTGTGTAGGCAGAGGAAATGCTTGAATTCTTTCTCGCGTCTTTGCTAGCGCGCGCCGCCTTCTGCTTGGTCTTCGGCGTAGTTTGCAAAGGACGGTTTTCGCCTGCTATCGGCACGGCCGGAACGCGCGCCTGGCTGCGCTCGGGCACATGCGAGTCGCGAGGAGAGAGCATGTATACCGCCGTCTGCCCCAGACGGTTCGACAGCGCATCGATAAGCGGACCTGGATCGTAGGCGGCCGCGCCCTCCTCGGCAAACCCTGGCTGTGTCCCCTTATGCGGGCCAACAAGCGTAGCCTCCAGGGAAAGCAGATCGATACCGAAGCCGGCGTCGATCTTTTCAAGTTTAGGCGCGAGTAGCAGTCTGAAATGCGCGCCATCATTGCTGTGCGCACGCATCATCGTGCCGGTGACGCCGGCTGTGCCGTCGGCGCGGAAGTAGCGCAGCATAAGAGCGCGCGTCCCCATATCCTTGTCCTTCAGAGCCTCCGCCAGTTCGTCGCAAAGCTCATTGATCACCCCTTCAAGCGGCTGCGAAGAAATCAGCGGCTCGGAGAAGGTTCGGCGCACCACGAATGGAGACAGTTCAAAGAACGGAATGAGAGGCTCAGCCGAACGACCCAAGGCCTGATCGAGCCGCTCCAGCACACGTTGTGCTGCATCGCTTGACGCAAAACGATGCGCCAGACTGATACGCGGAATGGAATAAAGATCGCCGATGCGCCGCAATCCCAGGCGCTTCAAAAGAACGATGCAATCTTCGTCGAGCCGCAAGGCATCCACCGGCAGAGGTGCCAGCGCGGCACGCAAGGCGCCCGGCGCAACGATCCTCCATGCACTCTTCTTTTGGACGGCGAAACGGGCAAGCCCGAAGGCCGCGGCGTAGGTATCGGCCAGAGCCGCGCAGGCGGGGATGCCAAACGCATCGAGCCTGGCGATGAGATCGCGCATCAACCCCTCTTCGCCGCCGTAAAGATGAGCCACGCCGGTTATGTCGATCCAAAAACCGTCCTCGCGGTCGTGGCCGCGGCTGGGACCGTATCGGCCTGCCCACTGCCCCAGCTTGAACAGCACGCGCGCATCCTCGGAATGCTCCCCGGGACGTACACGCAGCGACGGCAAAGCAGCGCGCGCATCGGTGAGCGCCATGCCCGGCGAGATGCCCTCACGCGCGGCAGGAGAGTTAACCGCGGTGACGACGATGCCGCGAGGGCCTGCAAGATCCACAAGTGCGAAAGGTTCCGCGTCAGGAACCGTACGCGGCTCGGCGCGGGCGAGCCGCGTCATTGGCCAGTTGGGAAGCCATACGGAAACGAAGCGTTTCATCACACCACTCCACGACAAAAGACGCAGCATCCGTGCTCTGCGGACGACGGCGACAGCGTTCCAGCGCAAGCCTGAAGCGGGGAGCGCCGGGCGATTTGGGATCGAAAAGGTGGGGCCCGCTGGGAGCCCGCGCGACCCGCCAGCGTGTGGCGGTCGCCGCAGCACCGTGGGCGGCTGGATGAGTTGCAAGAAGGCAAGGCGTACCGCGCGCACCTGCTGCAAGGCTGAGGCGGCGTCCTGCATTAAGATCGACGTCTTTGACGATGCCGGCCGCCAGAGCCAGCCTCCCCGACTTCAGACCTTCTTCAAGCGCCGTCAGGGCATCGGACTGGCGCGGCGTCTCAACGATGAGTACGCGGGCCGGATCTATCCCCAGATGGATCAGTCCTTGAAGTGACAGGCGTCCAAACTCATTGGCGAAGGCTTGCGGCCAGCACCACAGCATCATGGCTTGGTCACGGCCTGCTCCCTCAAGCTGATGAAAGCGCAACGCAGCAAGACGCAGGGCAAAACCAAGCCCCGCCATCCAGTCTGCGGCCGAGGCGCTGCCCCTGGCCGAGCCTGCCGGCTTGATCTCATGCACGGCGCCCAGCGCCAGCCCACCCTCGGGCAACAACGCATCAGCCTCAGAACAGCCGAGCTGCCAGCGCCCCCTAGACGCCGTGACGCGAGGCGAGGCGGGACGCAGCATGGGCCTTTCAAGATTGGCGATGGTCGCGCGCAACGCCTGAAGCACGCCTGCCCGCCCAACAGGCTCCGTTGCCAGAGCAGTCTTAGCCATGACCCCACTTTCCCCCCTTGCCGGAACGGCAGAGGGGAGGTCCGCCGTTCCGGCCGGCCCGGCAAAGCCGGGCCTGCGAGACCCGCGCGGGGGCAGCAGGGAGAAGGGGGAGTGAGCCGCCGGTTCCACGAGAGACGCCTCGCTACAAAGAAGATGAAGGGCCTGGGAAATACCCCCGGTGGATAAAACACCCGCCAGAAAGTTCCTATTTTGTTCTAGATCATCCGCCCCACACACGTCAATCAAAAAGAACGCAATGAGAACAGTCGGCAAGCGACCAAAAAACAGCCATCCAGAAAGCGGAATTGTCTGAGATGTCATCAATTTGCGGGCGCGGAGGAATGTTACCCACAGGCGCATTCCTGGTCTCAGTGTGGCTTCCCTGCTCTGCCGCCAAAATCGAGACTGAGGTATACGCTGTGTTCACCATCGTTGCGCAGGATGATTTTTTTCATCTGCGCCCCCATGGCTTCCGAACAAGGAGCATCCCCCGATGACCTTTCGTGCACGTATGAATTCGTTTGCCTGTGCTGCCGTGGCGGCGCTTGCCGTCGCCCTTTCGCCACACTCAGCAAGCGCTCAAGGCTTTGATTTTCTCTGGGGCGGCACCGAAGAATTCGGTGGCGGCCGCGGCGTCGTGAGCTTCAGCCCGCAGTACAAGCCAGGCGAGATTATCGTCTCGTTTTCCGACCGTCGGCTCTATCTCATCACCAAGCCCGGACAGGCCATTACCTATCCGGTAGCCGTTCCCACGGGCGAGGCACGCTGGCAGGGCAAGACCTACGTGTCCAACAAGCGCGTCAACCCGCCGTGGACTCCGACGCCCGAAATGGTCGCCAAGAACCCGCGCCTGCCGCGTTGGGTACCCGGCGGCCACCCGATGAATCCGCTGGGTGTGCGCGCCCTGTACCTGGGCTCCTCTGCCTATCGTATTCATGGTACCGACGCGCCTTGGACGATTGGTCAGGCCGTGTCGCATGGCTGCATCCGCATGCTCAACCAGGACGTGCTCGATCTTTATCCGCGCGTTCCCGTCGGCACTCGCGTGACGGTGACCTGGCAGCACTTCAACACTTCGTCGGCATCTAACTCAAGTTCGCCGTCCAGCTCGAAGAGCGCCAGCAGCTCTAGCAGCAGCGGTGGCTCCTTGAGCGACCTGTTCTTCTACGACGATGAGCCTGCAAAGCAACCGGCATCGCGCAAGAGCTACCGTTCAAGCGTGCAGAGGTCAGCAGCGGCCGAGTAAGCGCTCTTTTCAAAAGATCACTCATCAAAAAAGCGGCGGGCCTCGGCCTGCCGCTTTTTCTTTTTTCTTCGCTCTCACCAATAGCCCTCGCTTTGTCGGCCTTATGGCCATCGCGCGACACACCGGCGAATGTCAGCGCGCTGCCGGGGCGTTCAGACAGGCGACGAGATTATGCGCCAGCTCTTGCAAGAGCTGATCGTAGAGCTGCGGGCCGGGCTCCAACGTCTGACCGACGGGATCAAGCTCACCTATGCGCGCTCCCGTATCTTCCGTCACTGTAGCCAGGAGCTTTGGCTGGAACGTCGGTTCGGCAAAAACGCAGCCAGCCTTCAACTCGCGGATCTTGGCGCGCACCTCTGTCAGGCGCTTGGCTGAAGGCTGCTGATCGGGACTTACGGTTATGGACCCAACCGCCGACAAGCCAAAGTGGCTGTCGAAGTACTGATATGCGTCGTGAAAGACGACGAATGGCTTGCTCTGCACGCTCTTCAGCTGATTGGCAATATCGGCGTCCAGGGCGTCGATGCGCGCGCGCGTCTTCTCAGCATTGGTTTGGAACTTGTCTTTGTATTCGGGCCATTTCTCACTCAGTACGCGGGCGACAGCTGTGACGATTGACTTGGCATTATCCGGATCGAGCCAGATGTGAGGATCCTTCACCTCGCCGGCTTCGTGGTCGTGATCGTCGTCTCCCTCCTCACCCTGCTCTGGCTCTTTCCCCTCATGCTCGCCTTCGTGATCATGATGATGCGGTTCAAACGTGCCCGTCTGACGCATATCGAGCAATTTTACGCCAAGGCTCTGGTCCGCCAACGTCAGCAAGGTCACGGAGTCCGGTAGACCCTCAACGAGCTTGCGCGTAAACGGCTCCAGATGTTCCGACACGCGGACAAAGACCTGGGCCTTGGAAATGGCACTCGCGCTCGAAGGCTTGAGCGTAAATGTGTGGGGAGAGGCACTACCTTGCACGATCAGAACAGGCTTACCGACGCCTTCCATGACCTCACTGACCAACGCATGGATAGGCTTGATCGTCACAACAACATCGGGCTCGTCTGCGGCAACCGCTGGCGCCGCGAATACGTGTCCTGCTGCCCAGGCCAACGCCAAAAAGCCTCCCAATCTCTTCAGTCTGCTCTGTTCCATCGCCACCCCAGTCTGAGCTCACCGGAAACACCTAAACCTTGATCCGACCCTGATTTCGTATGTTATAACAACCGATTGGGCAACACTAAATTTGCCGGGAGCGCATCCACTCCCCACATACTGGAGGCGCGGTCGTAGAACGGCCATTTTTATTGTCCGAAGAAGAGGATCGGGGGGGGGTAGCCACTGCGGTATAGATGTTCGCAGCGGCTGCAATAGCCCTTCTCAACAGGGGATGCATCCACATGCGAGCAAGACTGTTTAGCGCCTTCGCATCGATCGCGCTGATCATCTTTGGGCTGGCACCTGCCGCGCACGCGCATCCGCACGTGTGGATCACGTACCAGACGACGGTCGCTTACGACAAAGGTTCGATCATCGGTTTCGACCATGTTTGGACCTTCGACGACATGTACACAGCCATGGCCATCGAGGGCCTCGATAAGAATGGCGACGGCGTCTACACGCGCGAAGAACTTGCCGAGCTTGCCAAAGTTAACATGGAAGGTCTCAAGGACTTCGATTATTTCACGTACGCCAAACTTGGCGACACTGATCTCAAGATGGCGCCGCCCCAAGACGCTTGGCTCGAACACAAGAACGGGATTTTGAGCCTTCATTTCCGTTTGCCGCTGGAAAAGGCTGTGCCACCGGACGCCAAAGGCTTCACGTTTGCCGTTTACGATCCTTCCTTCTTCATCGCCTTCGAACCTCAGAAGAATGACCCCATCAAACTTGCTGCTGGTGCACCGGCAAACTGCAAGGCGACGATCAACGCCCCCAAGTCCGATGAAAAAACCGATGATCTGAAAACCCAGTTGCTGAACGACGCATTCGCCCAGCAGCTCGGACAGTCGACCAACATCGGCGCCGGCTTCACCCCAACGTTCTCCGTGAGCTGCGGAAAGTCATAATGATTGTGGACGGGTTCGCGGGTGCCTGCCTCGTGTTCGTCATCGGATCGGCGTCCGTCGTGACGTCTCAGCAGGGCCGCACTTCGCGCTGATCAGCCTGGGACACAGGTTAACCAGCGATTAAGATTTGCCCGACACGGCCCATCCAGAAGAGATAGATTGAAGATCTCGCGCGCCGTCTAGCCGCGCTCTCAAGGATGCCGTTTCAGGAAAGTCGTAAAGCGTATGCGAAGCAGCACACTGGCTCTTCTGGCTTTTGCAGCACTGTTTGTACTGGGCCTCAGCAAGACCTCGGTTAAGGCCGGTCTGGATCTTGAAGCTCCCGCCTCACAGAACGACAACTTGGAGCTTGTGGTCATGGAGGCCCCAGGTTGCATTTATTGCACCTTGTTCCGGCGCGACGTGCTTCCAGCTTACGAGTCTTCTCCGAAAGCCAAGGAACTGCCTATCCGCTTCGTCGATATCAACGATGAAGCTGCCGATGCGCTTGGCATCGATTACCCCGTCGACATCGTTCCGACCTTCGTGGTGTTGAAGAACAATAAGGAAGTGGGTCGTATTCCAGGCTACACAGGCCCTGAATTCTTTTTTCACACAATCAATTACCTCCTTTCTACCGCACCTTGACCGCATATCGTTTGTCATTAGCGCTCTGATCGGCTTTGATCTGGCGCGATTGACACGCCGCGCTTGCAGCCACCATGCGCGGCTTGCGGCGAGGTACGAGGATGGATCGGCGCACTTTCATTGTCACCGCTAGCGCTGCAACCGCGGCCACATGCATTGGTTCGGTATGCGCGCTTGCAAAGCCGGCAGCGCTCGCGCGACGCGCCGAACGGCTCGTGCTGGCGTGCCCAGCGCCGGAGAATACCGGCGGTCTGTTCGATGATGCCCGACTTCTCGCCCGCGCCCTCGAACGGACCCTGCAAGAGCATTCAGCCGCCGCCCAAGTGAAGATCGAAGTTGTCCCTGGCCCTGCGGCATCTATCGCGGCCCTCGCGGATGGGCACGCCGATTTGTTCTACGGTCCTGAGCACGCCAACAGCGCCCATATTCCCGCACTTGGCTTCGTGGCTGGCGTACCTGGCCACTTGGCCTTGAACGCTCAAGGTCTGCGCATCTTCATGCAAGGCACTGGAGCTGACCTGTGGAGGTCCAGTCTGGCTTCCTATGGCGTCGTGCCCATCTACGCGGGCCATCGCGGTGAGAGCCCGACGTTGTGGTCTCGTGTGCGGATCGACAACCTGAAAGGCCTAAAGATCGCAACGGAGGGATTGAATGCCCAGGTCGTTGCAGGCCTTGGAGGCCTACCCAAATCACTCAAACCGGAAGACATCACCCCGGCACTTGCCGCGGGCGAGATCGATGCCGCCGAGATCGCAACTTTGACGGATGCGCTCGCTCTCGGGCTGCCTAAGATAGCCGGCTTCGCGGCGCGCGCACCGATTGCCGATCATGCCGGCGCCATGTCTCTCGCTATGTCGGACCGAACTTGGCGAACTTTGTCGTCGCAGGCTCAATCATCCATTCTGTCGTGTGTTCAGGCCCATGCTCAGGCGCGAGAGACACGCGACGCCAATTCGAAGATGGTCCTGGAGGACGCGCTCAGCAGAGCCCATGGGGCTGTGTTCTACGCTTGTGGCGACGCTCAACACGTCCGCCGCGTAAGCGAAGCGGTGACCGCCGAACTCGCTGCAAAATGTGATCAAACGCGCCAATTTAGTGATGCTTACATGGCAGCCTGGCACTTACGCGGATAACTGTAGTTCAAGTCTTGCCCAACTGAACGACGTTTATGTTTGCCATGGGCCAACTCCTAACTTAGTCACCCATCATAGTTCCTCCGCGTTCGTCCCAATCGGACCGGACTGACCTCAGATTTGTTCATCAACCCACGGTCGGATCCAGGTCTCGCATGTCCTGAATCAGGCCCGGGCGCACACGGCAATGTGCTTTCAGAGAGGACTATATGACCACCAAGTATGTTGATGAGATCAAGCGCTATCAGCCCAACGTGAACGAGGTAGCAGTCGCTGCAATCGTTAAGCATCTGGGAATTGCGCTGAAGAGCGCGGATGCCTCAATGGTCTCATGCTCCAGCAAGGAAGAGCTCGCTCGCGTGCGCGAGAGCTGGCTGAAGAAGAAGCTTGCCATGAAAGACGAGGACGCTGCCCTCGACAAATTCATCGCCGACATCTGCGCGCAGATGAAGGGAGACAACAAGAAATCCCGCGTGACCTTCTACTACCTGCTGGCAGAAAAAGTGGGCAAGCTGTCCTCGCTAGGTTGATGCCGGCCGTTCGACACCAAACAACGGCTGCGGCAACCAGAGCGACCGCAGCCGTTCCTTGCCGGGGACGCCTACCCCGCGGTTTCCCAAATTTCGCGCTTTTCTCAGACTTTTCGTAACCTTTTGAAACCCCACAAGGTATACACCCCTGTCAAATATGATAGGCTGTTGGACGAATGGCTAACCATCAGTTTTTCCGGATTACGAGAACGCGCCATGAATGCGCCTTCCTTTGACGAACTTCGCAATGGGCGTGACCTCTCCGACGAGAAGATGGAGCAGGTCCGCGAGCTCCTGTTTGGGGACGCAGTCAGGCTCTTAGAGGCCCGGATGCGACACATGGAGGTGCGGCTGGCAGACTTGGAGTCCAGCCTCAACCGGCAGTTCAATGCGGTCGAAACACGGCTGCAAGCCTTGACGAGCTCTTCGGAAACAGACCGTCGCGCAGCCTTTGAAGCGCTCGCTAGCAGCATCTTGGACCTGGGCGAGCAGGTTCGCCGCATCTCGCGGGGATAATTCTTACAGCTGGCGCGCGGCAACGCGTGTCGGCCCCAGAGCCAGTAATGTCGCAGTCCGTCAACCGCCTTAAGGAATTGTTGTTCGAACCGGAGGCCCAGGCCTTAGCGGCACTCGAACGGCGCGTTTCGGAGATCGACAGGCTTGGCATCGAAGATCGCGAGGCTCTGCGGACCCAGGTTGCGCAGGTCCTTGAACGTGCTGGAAGCACCGAACAGTTCACGCAGAGTGTCGCCGACACGATCGACGAAGCCCTGCGTCGTGCGGAAGTGCACAGACACTCGGAGTTATCGCTATCGATTGCGCCACTCGTCGTCACCACGATCAAGGCCGAGCTGAAGAACAGCCAGGATGAGATGGTCGAGGCGCTCTACCCCATCACCGGCCGCCTGGTGAAAGCCTACGTCGCGAGCGCCATCAAAGATCTCACCGAGGAGATGAACCGCAGGCTTGAGCTCAATCCCGTGATGCTTCGCCTGCAAAGCCTTACGACCGGCCGCTCTGTCGGCGAGATTGCGCTGGCCGCAACCCAGGATTTCCAGATCCTCGAACTGTTCCTCATTCGACGTGGTTCGGGCGAACTCGTCGAGCACTGGCCGCAGACGGCAAGTGGCCGCGAGCATTTGATGAGCGGGGTTCTTGCCGCGGTCAATGCTTTCGCCAACGAGGCTTTGTCAGCCGACGAAGGTGTGCTCCGCCAAATCGACCTTGGCGATGAAACGGTCTATCTGCGCGGTTCGCAGCTTTATCTCCTGGCCGCAAAATGCTCGGGAACCGCACCAAAGCGCATCGAGCAGACCCTTGACGATGCATTCCTCGCAACAATCGAGAAGGAACTGCAAGAAGTCGATAAGCTGGAACCATCTGACAACATACCAGTTCATGGCGCGACGCTGCTGAACGATCTGGGCACAGACCTCAAATCTCGTATCGAGGCACAGAAGTCGGCGCTTCGGCCATCTGGAAAACCGCTGAAAGTGCTCGCGGTCTTGATCCTGCTGCCATTACTGGCGTGGACCGGATGGCATTATTGGGTCAATTTCGCCAACCAACACACGCGCGAGGCAGCCACGGCCGTCATTGCCCAGACGACAGAGATGCAAGGTTATCCAACCCATCTGGAAGCCAGCGCTGCCGGACAGACCTTGAGCATCTCGGGATTGACCCCCTCCCAAAACGTCAAAGCGCAGGTTATCGCGCGCATCGGCGACGCACTGCCTAAAGTTCATATCATCGACGAACTGACCGTCGTTCCGGGAAGCGACATCGCCATCCCCGACGCAACACCACAACTTGATGCGCTCCGCACCAAAATCGCCAATCTACAAGGCAACTTCACACTCTCGTTGCTGCGACGCGCAGGAGATCGCGCGGCCCAGCGTGTAGGACTTGCAGCACGCGATCTGAAGGAAGCTGCCGAAGGACTTTTGTCGGAAGAAAAGCGCTCTATTCTAATCAAGGCCTCGGGCGATCTTTCCGCCATTTCGAAAGACCTTTCTGCTCTGAACACCCGTATTGCCGACACGCAAGTGTTGTCGAGTGAAACGGCTGAAAGCCTGAACGCGGATATGGACCGTATCAGCGCCCAGTTAAGCCTCACCAACGACATTTTGGGGACCCTGATCGGTGCGGCTCAGGCCAAAGAACCAGCCGTGCGCACGTCAGAGCCATCAGCTGCAGCTGACGCCCTGGCCACCAATGCGGAACGTTTATCTTCGATCACGTCAGCCCTGCTGGCCGTCAATAGCATCAAGCTCCCAGAGCCTAAGGTGGTCGTGCAGCCTGCACCCAAGCCAGATGCCATAACGCTGCTGAGCGCATATATAGCCCGCCACGCCATCTTCTTTGCCAATGGAACCGACTACCGCGACACTGCTATCGCGGAGAAGACGCTCGAACAGCTTGCGGCTTTGATGCGCGAGGCCGACGTGCATGTTCGCATCGTGGGCTACACCGACGAGCTTGGCAACAATCCTTCCAATTCCACGCTTGCTGGCAATCGGTCCAAAAAAGTTCGCGATGATCTCATCGGGCTTGGAGTGCCCGCAGAACTTCTCATTTCTATTGGACGGCAAGATGCACGTGACATCAGTCCGATCACCGGACCAAACAGCCCGAACCGACGCGTGAACTTTGAACTTGCCTACGAGGACGAGGCGCCGCAATGAGCGCCCGAAAGGTTATGCTGCTGGGCGAAATCGGTGTGGGCAAGTCATCGCTTGCCCGCAGACTCGTGTTCGACAAGTTCGAGTTTGACTACAAGCCCACGATCGGCGTCGACATCTATCGTTATGAAGCACCAGCCAGTGCGACACGGCCGGCCACGACGCTCATCATCTGGGATACTGACGGCAACTTCGGCGACGCCATTTTCCGCCACGTTTACATGAAAGAGGCGGCTGGTGCGCTGATCGTCGGCGACATTGCCAGACCGCCGACAATGGAAACGATGGTCAAACTAGCGACGGGGTTCCGGGATGCCTTTCCCGGTCGCCACCATTCTTTCATCGTCAACAAGACCGACCTCGTACCCGACGCCGAAAGCGCGCCTTTACTTTCCGCACTCACGCAATCTGGTTCGCCTCTCATCCGCACGAGCGCAAAGACGGGCAGCAATGTCGAAAGAGCATTTATCGAATCCGCCGACGTCATCGCCCGGCGCGGACATTAAAGAGGATGTCGACACCGGCGTTCCCATGCCACGGGCGCTTGCCGAGGCGACCGCCCGGCTCGCTGATTCCGGGCTTTACGGGTTGGTGTGGCTCAACAAGGATCTGACCGTAGAACTCACCTACGGCCCACTCGTCGACTTCGTCACGCACAACAAGCCCCTGTCTGACAGCGTTCTCGCCCTCATCGGGTTTGAAGACGAAATTCTTGCATTGCGTAACCATCCCCATAAACGCATAGAACTGCCCGCTGTAGCACTCGCCTCACCTACCGGGCACGACAAGCGGCTCAACTTTATTGTGTTCTGGTTGCCCGACGAAGATCGGCCCATGGTCCTGGCCTACCAGGCAAACTCGCAGACCGAACTTGAGCTTGAGCTGTCACGCCAGATTCGCGCGCGATTGATGGCGGAAGCCGAGATCTCGGCAAAGTCGCGCGAGCTGGCACGTGCCAACGCAGATCTTGAGAGCTTCGCGGCAATCGTCTCGCACGATCTCAAGGCGCCGCTGCGCCACATGCGCATGATCGCTGACGAAGCCATCATCAAGGCTTCCGAGTTGGCGCAAGGCGCAGATATTTCGAGCCACCTTCACCAGCTTCAGGATCTGTCCCGCCGCATGTCGCATATGCTGACGGAGCTGTTTGATTACGCCAGCCTTGGCCGAAAATACGAAGCCCTCGCCCCGCTCGACACCCGCCAACTCGTCCAAGACATCGCCGACTCCCTTCCTGAAAGCGGAATGCAGATTAAGATCGAAGGAAACTGGCCGACGGTGACGACCTTGGCTGCCCCGCTAGATCTCACCTTGCGCAACCTTATACAGAATGCTGTTCAGCATCACGACAGGACCACCGGAACCATCACGCTTAAGTGCGCGGAGTTGCCGGATCACTTAGAGTTCTCTGTGTCCGATGACGGCCCCGGCATACCAACCAAACACCACGCCGCCGCGTTCCTGCCGTTCCGCACGCTCGAGTCTGGAAATGCAAAGGCCGGGACTGGCATGGGTCTCGCTATGGTAAAAAAGATGGTGGAGACAGCCGGCGGAACAATCACCCTTACGTCTGATCCGCAGCAATGCCGGGGCACCACAATTTGCGTGAATTGGCCGCGAATTGTGCCGCTCTAACAGCTGTATTTTTCATCCACCATATTAGGTCCTTATACTGGCCCCGCTTTTGCCTCGCGATTATTCATAGTTACTAAAAGGCGTGACACGGCGTGGTTTTCCTGCAAACTGCCGGTCCATTCGTACCCCAGAGGCACCAGGACTTCGCCTCATCAAGAACATCACAAAGGCAACAATGGCAGCGTCGTCTACAGGTTCAGGCGGAGATTTTCTCGCCCGCAAGAGTGAGCTTATGCGCGCACGCGGCACCCTGCGCCCACTCAAGAACGTATTAATCGTTGAAGACGAGAACCTCGACGCGGAGCGCATGTTTGCCACCTTGCGCGTCATGTTCGGCTACGCGCTTGAAGTACGCCGCGCCAGCACGCTCGCCAGCGCAATCGACTCTGTCTTGGAGTTGAAGCCCGAACTTATTTTCCTGGATGATATTCTAAAGCCCTCCGACGACGCGACACAGACGATCCCGTTTCTGCGCCACGCAGGATACGAAGGCCCCATCATAGTGGTGAGCGGCCAAGCGACACGCAATCGTCGATCAGTATTGCTCGCGGCGGGCGCTCAGGAAGTCATTCATAAGGACGATGTGGACAGCGTTCGCCTTACAGAAGCATTAGAGCGCGTGTTCAAGTCCGCGCCCGACGCGACCTGAATCTATCCAGCTTTCTGATCCATAACGCATCGACGCCGCGGGATCGTCGCAGAGGAAGCGTGAGGGTCACGAACATGCAGACGATCCGCTGAATTCGTAAACCATCATAACCATTCGTGTTTCAGTTTGTGACCCAACATAGCTAGCTTGCCGGCCGTAGGGCGTGAGCGGGGGCTATTGCGCGACCTTGTGGGGAATTGTCCGTGGTTAACGGTCGCGGGGGCAATTGCCGCCTTAATCCGAAGCTCGTCGGCGTGCATTTTGGCGCGCAATTCGAGAATTGATAATGAAGCGGAGGAATTGCGTTTTGGGACGCATTATCAGAGTTACAGGTCTTGCAATGTTCAGTGCTTTGGCACCCTTACCGTTGAGCGCAGGCGAAGAAGATATCAAGCTGCCGCCTGAAGTGACGCCGCAGCTTCGCGCGGCCTGCGAAAAAGACGTTCGCCGCCTCTGCATTGGTGTCAATCCGACCATCGCGAAAGTCAAAGTATGCGTGGCGAGCAAGTTTCTTCAGCTTGGCCGCCGATGCCAAATGCAGCTCGCTCTAGCCGGCTTCAAGCGCTAGACCGCTTCGCTCAGAAGCGCGTTGAGATCATCGATCACGCGCACGGGGGGAAACTCAGGATATTCATCGGGCGCGCGCGATCGATTGACCCAGATCGGATTCATGCCGAACGCGCGTGCGCCCGCGATGTCCCAACGGTTTGAGGACATGAAGGTCAATTGCGCGGCCTTCACGCCGAACTGGCGCTCGCAAAGCGCATAGACCTGCGGGGCGGGCTTGAATGTGCCGGCCGCTTGTACCGACAGCACGGCATCAAAAAGATCGGTAAGACCAGCGTTGCCGACCAGCTCGTCGAGCATGTCTGGATCGCCGTTCGATAAGATCGCCAAGTTGTCGCCGCGCTCCTTCAAGGTGCGCAGAACGGCTGGGACTTCCGGGAAGGGCGCGAGCCGCGCATAGGCCGCCACAACGCCAGGGGCAATGTTCTTATCCAGCCCCGTCACCTGAAGTGCGTAGATAAGCCCGAGCCTTGTCGCCTCTCGAAACGACATGTGCCGTCCGATACCGGCATAGATCCAAGAGTATTCCAGCTGCTTATTGCGCCAGACCTCAGAAACGCGAGGCCATTGAGGGCCGATGATATCCGCACACTCGCGCGCAGCGGAGTGGACATCGAAGAGCGTGCCAAAGGCGTCAAAGACAAAATGCCGTCCAGCCTGCGCCACGCTCTCTGACCTCCTGAAGCCTACTCCGCCGCAACCAGCTCAGGCGTGCGCGCAGTCTCTGCAAGATAGCTCATTGCTGCTTGCACGCCGCCCTTCTTGTAGGGCACCCCAGCCAGCTCGAACCCCATCTCGACCCCCGTCAAAGCCCCCATGACGGTCAGCTCGTTGGTGTCGCCAAGATGCCCGATGCGGAACGCCTTGCCCGCAATCTTGTTGAGGCCGGTTCCCAGCGACATGTTGAAGTTGTCGAGCACGACCTTGCGATAGGCATCGGCGTTATGCCCCTCTGGCATCATCACGGTGGTAACGGCCGACGAATAGAACTTCGGATCGCGACACTGGATTTCCAGCCCCCAGGCGCGAACGGCACGGCGCGTCGCCTCGGCGAGGCGATAGTGACGCGCAAAAACGTTCTCCAAGCCTTCCTCGTTGATCATGTCGATTGCTTCCGCCAGGCCGTACAGCAGGCCGGTGGCGGGCGTGTAGGGGAAGAACCCGTTGGCGTTGTTAGCCAGCATGTCGTCCCATGCAAAATAAGAACGCTTCAGCTGGGCTGTCCTGGAGGCCGTCAGCGCCTTGTCGGAGATTGCGGTAAACGACAAGCCGGGTGGCAACATCATGCCCTTCTGAGAGCCCGAGACGGTTACGTCGATGCCCCATTCGTCGTGACGCAAATCCGTGCAGGCCAACGAGGAAATGGTGTCGACCATCAACAAAGCTGGATGATTTGCTGCGTCCAGCGCTTTGCGGATTTCGTCGATGCGGGAGCAGCAGCCGGTCGAAGTTTCGTTGTGCACCACGCAGACGGCTTTGATCTCGTGCGCCTTATCGGCACGCAGTTTGGCTTCCAACGTGTTGCCGTCAACAGCAACGCGCCAGTCGGTCGGGACTACATCCGTTACCAGACCCAGTTTCTGCGCCATGCCGTTCCAAAGAACGGCGAACTGGCCGGTCTCGCACATCAGAACCTTGTCGCCGGGCGAAAGCGTGTTGGTCAACGCGGCTTCCCAGGCGCCGGTACCCGACGAAGGATAAATGATGACGTGATGCGCGGTCTTGAACAGCCCTTTGACGCCTTGAAGAACACGCTTGCCAAGCTTCTGAAATTCCAGGCCTCGATGATCGAGCATCTGGCGCGACATCGCTGCCAGGATGCGCTCAGGCACGGGCGTAGGACCAGGGATCTGAAGGAAATGGCGGCCTGGGCGGCGGGGCTCGATCGACATAGGCGTCCTCTGACTTATCTGATCTGATCGTCAAAAATGGTGCGAACACACTGCGGCCGCCAAGCCTTAATCGACCTAGCGACGGTGGTACGTGCGCCAAATCAAGTGTCCCTGGAACAGACCTGCAAAGGACCGTTCTCTTGAGGGTAAACGCGCCCTCCGTCAAGAGCATCTGCCCACAGGCTAGGCTCTAGTGCCTTGAAAGTCAGCACAACCTGACGCATCAGAGATACGACATTAGTACCACGCCAATCGCCGACGCTCTTCAGCGCGGAAAACCACGAGGACTACTTGATGGACGCCATCGATCCGACCCGCATGACTGCGGCCGAAGCTGCCGCCGCGCTTAAGGCCGGGACGCTGACCACCCATGACCTCGTCTCTGCTTGCATCCAGCGCATTGATGAGCGAGATCAAGAGGTTAGAGCGTGGCAATTTCTGGATCGCGAACGGGTCTTGCGAGAAGCGCGCGAGGCCGATGCGCTTCGCAAGAGTGGTGCACCGCTTCCCCCGCTCGCAGGGCTGCCGGTTGGCGTCAAGGACATCATCGATACAGCCGAGTACCCGACGGAGTATGGCTGTCAGGTCTTCAAGGATAATTTCCCGAGCACTGATGCCAACGTAGTTGGAGAACTCAAGCGTGCTGGTGCAATTATTCTAGGCAAGACGGTTACTACAGAGCTGGCATTCTTCGGACCAGGCAAAACACGCAATCCACATAACATCGAGCACACGCCCGGCGGGTCTTCGTCGGGATCGGCAGCGGCCGTTGCGGATTTTCAGGTGCCTCTGGCGCTAGGAACGCAGACCGCCGGGTCTGTCATTCGACCCGCGTCGTTTTGCGGCACCATCGGATTCAAACCTTCGTTCGGCTACATCTCTCGCACCGGCATCATGCCCCAGTCGTCGCCGCTCGACACTGTCGGCACTTACGCGCGCAGCGTAGACGACATCGCGCTGCTGACCGATGCCATTTCAGCGTTCGATCCGCGCGATGGAGACATGACGTCGAGTCCAAGACCGTCTCTGGCCGCAGGACTGGCGACACCAATCGACCGGGCCCCACGCTTCGCCTTCGTCATCGCGCCGGCAGGCGCTGTCGCTGAACCCGACGCAATCGCCGCCTACGAGCATTTCGCATCGAACTTTGGCGCACGCGCAGAGGTCGTGGTGACCCAGCTGCCATCCGAGTTCGACGGTGCGCTGCGGTTGCACAGGATTGTGCAGTTCTCCGACATCGCCAAGAATTTCGGCACCATCGCCGACAAGAACCCGGACGCCGTCACGGAGAAATTAAAAGAAGCGATTGCCGAAGGGCGCACATTCTCGCAAGCCGACATCGCAGCAGCGCGCGCAGAGCGCGATCCATTGTACGATGCTCTGCGACCGATCCTGATCAACTACGATGCTATCCTGACACCGTCAGCACCCGGACCGGCGCCCCACGGGCTTGCTGGAACGGGAAACCCAATGTTCAACGCACTATGGACCTATCTCGGAATGCCGTGCATGTCATTGCCATTGCTCAAGGTCGGCGGATTGCCGCTCGGCGTGCAACTGGTGGCGGCTCGCGGCAATGACGCGGGACTGCTGAGGGTCGCTAAGTGTCTTTATCCCGGCAACGGCCGCGACGCATAACCCGCCGCGCAATCTCTTTGAGGCTAACGAACGGACCATCGCTCAAACAAGAGCGGAGTGCGCCCCGCTGAACGCACTCCGCTAAAGTCGATTTCGTAGGCTCGTTGATACGAGACGACCGCTCTTACTTGGAGGTCTTCGCCACAAGAGCGTCGACACCCGCAGCATAGACGCCATTCATGGTCTTGAGGGACTCGTCGTCCGCAACGCCCTTCTTGGCGTCGAAGTGTCCGGACCAGTCGTAGGTCGCACCATCACCCTTCGCCACCACCTTGAGCGTGGACTTGTAGTTGGCGACCGGCAGCACACCATCGAGGATGATATAGGTCTGGGTCATGGTCTTGTCGTTCTGCTCGACAAGCTCTTCCAAGACCGTGCCGCCGCCCTTCAGATGAAGCGTGCGCAGGGTCTTGCCGTCCTTGCTGGACAGCTCGCACTTCTCAAGTGCGGGATGCCAATTCTGAATGCCGCAGAAGTCGCCGATTGCGGCCCACGCATCGGCTGCCGACCCGGTGGTGTCCTTGCTGTAATGCGCATCCAAGGCAAGAGCCGAGCCTGCCGAAGAAATGGCGAATAGGGCTGCTATGGCAAAACGTTTCATGGGTGATCCTCCCTCTGCTCCGGCTTTGTGACGGTACGCACCTGCGCCCGATCCGGCATTTTTACGACCGCGACTATCCATGAGCCCTGCCGCGTGATGGTCAGGAGCCGGAAAGAAGTTTGTAAGAAAATTGTCAGGCTTGAGCTGCCGGACCGACCGAAGAAGGTGGGTCAGGGATCGAACCTATAGCCGGCGCCGTGCACCGTCGCGATGATGCGAGGGGCGCCGGGATCTATCTCGATTTTGCGACGCAGCGCCGAAATGAACTGGTCGAGCGCGCGGCTGTTGGCGTAGTGCTCGCGCCCCCAACAAGCGTCGTAAAGCGCATCGCGCGTCACAACCTGACCCGCATGGGCGTGAAAATATCTGAGCACGTTCAGCTCGCGCTGGCTGAGATCGATCACATCCTTGCCCCGATGCGCACGCGATGCCCTGCTGTCGATTTTGAGATCACACATGGAGAAGACATCGCTGCCAGTGTGGGCTACGGCTGCCGACCGTGCACCCGATCGTCGCGCAATGGCTTTGATACGCGCAATAAGCTCGTGGGCGCTGAAAGGCTTTCCAAGGTAGTCGTCCGCGCCTAATCCGAATCCAAGTACGCGGTCGATCTCGTCGGTGCGTGCGGTCAAAAGCAAAATCGGAACGTCCTCGCGTTGGGCACGCATTCGCTTGCAGACCTCAAAACCGTCGAGGCCCGGCATGTTGACATCCAAAATACAGAAGTCTGGATCTCGCTCGGCAAACAGCTCCAGCGCACTGATACCGCACGCAGCCGAAACCGTCTCGAAGTCTTCAAGCTGCAGCAGTTCTGCTAGTCCGCGCCTCAGATTGGCGTCGTCCTCAGCGATCAAAATCAACATTTGCCGGCGTCCTCCCCGGCTTCAAGAGGCATTACATTCATCGTTACGACGAAGCGGGCACCCGAAGTCGCATCCTCTACCCAACAGTTGCCGCCGTTCTGTTGCGCCAACGTACGCACCGCTGCAAGTCCCAAGCCGAAGCCAGAGGCGACTTTGCCGGTGCCGCGCGAAAATGGCTCGAATATTTGCTCCTTGTCCGGTCCACTAATGCCGGGACCACCGTCTGTTACCTCAAGACGCAAGAGCCCCGAATCTAGCTGGGTTGTTATCGTGATCGGCGCTCCTGGCGCATATTTTTGGGCATTATCGACGAGGTTGATGAGGCAGCGCTCCCAGGATGGGCGATCGAAGCGGCAAGGTGCGCCAGCATCGCACACGAGCTGAGGCGCGCATTTCGCGTCCGTTAAGGTCGGTGCATAGCGCGCCAGAACTGCACGCACGCATTCGTCGGGCACAGCGACCTCCAGACGCCGCCCGGTTACTGCACCGCGCGCCACGTCGATAGCGTTCTCGGCAAGTTGCGCCAGGCGACCGATCTCGCTCGACAGCACTGTTGCGTAGCGCGTGACGGCCCCACGATCGTCCGGCTTCCTCTGCAAGAGATCAACGTGAAGCTGAAGATTGGCGAGCGGCGTGCGCAGCTCGTGCGCCAATTGGGCGATGATGCCGGCACGGCGCGCAACCATGTTCGCTTCAGCAAGCGCCGACCGTTGCAGCATCCAGGCCATAACGATCCAGGCGGCAATAAGCGAACCCGCCACAAGATAAAGAAGGCCGGTGCGCCGTATACCATCGTCATCGAGCGGAGGCTCGTCCGCCTCCAGCCGCCAACCTTGCAACACGCCATCAAGGGAACGCGCGGAACCGGCCCCGTTGCTCAACTGCTCTTGCAGCCCGATCCGGTGATCGTCAGGCGCAATGAGGTTGACGCGGGATAGCGCCGCAGTGCGCGCGACGAGGCCCAGCGCAGAGCGCAGTACATTGGTCACATCATCCGGGTTGATAGCAATGCATACGCCGAGGCCGTCATTATCTTTCTCACACCGCAACAGCGTGTAGGCCCCGTTTCCCATGGCAACTAGGGCACCGGTGGAGGGATCGGCTTCGCCGATATGTGTGCGGGCGTGCGCCAGAATTATGCTCTGCGTGAGGTCCGTTTCTTTCGGCTGAGGGGACAAGAGAATTCTAGACTGAAAGACGAACGCCTGAGCAAACTCCTTCTCCTCGACGAGTTTGCGCAGCGCCGTCTCGCCGCCGGAGATGTAGGCCCGGTGTGCTTGAGCCAACAACTCCGTGCCCAGGATCTGCAAGCGCGAAGCAACAATTGCCTCGGCGAGCTTAAGCCGTTCATCAAGCAGCCGGGCGCGGCGCGCTGAAACTGCTTCGTTCTCCAGATCGAGCGTGCGAACGGCGAAAAACGACAGCAGCGCCACCGGGACGACCATGACGAGCGCAAAGAGGGGAAAGAAATGCCTGCGTATCATGCCGCGCTACGATCATCGCTGAGACGCGCAATCGTAGAAAAGATCCTCAGACAGCGCAATTGATGCTGGCCAACGGCGTTAAGCCACTTAGGGTCACCGATGAGTCAGTCGGGGCTCAAGCCTTGTAGTGCGCGTACTGGCCTCGAGGCTGAAAGCGCTCCAGATAGGTCGGCACGACCGAAGCCACGGCCGTTGCCTGCGTAACGCCAAGATCGGCCAGCGTGCGGTCTTCCACCTTGGCGGCCTCGCACACGACGTTATCCGATTTGAGCAACTTGATTTGATCGCCGGTGATGGGACGCAGCGAATTGGGCAACGGCGACGTCAAAAGTGCCTGCAGACTTGCAAGCCAGAATGGCAACGGCAAGTAGACCCTCTGGCGACCGGTGTACTGCTGTGTCAGGTCGAGCAGACGACGGAAAGTAAACACCTCCGGCCCCCCCGCTTCATAAATCGTACCGGGCTTTCCGGCGCCATCCACGGCGTTGGCAATGGCGGTCGCGAGGTCACCAACGTAGACGGGCTGAAATTTCGTGGCTCCGCCTCCGATCAAGGGAAGAAACGGACTCATCAAGCTCAGATGTGCAAACCGGTTGAAGAACTCATCCTCCGGCCCGAATACGATCGAGGGGCGAATGATGATCGCCTCGGGAAACTCCTGAAGCACGGCCTGCTCACCTTCGGCCTTCGTGCGGGCATAAGCGGATGAGGACTTGCGATCGGCACCGATCGCGGAGATGTGGACGAACCGCTTGGCGCCCGCTTCGCGCGCTGCCTTGGCGGCGGCCCGCGCGCCTTCGACGTGCAGAGCCTCAAAGGTCTGCTTTCCCGACGGCGATAGAATGGCCACGGTGTTTATGACCGCCTCGGCGCCTTGAACGGCGGCCTTTACGGACTCTGGGAACCGCAGGTTGGCCTGAACCGCCTGGATCTGGCCGACCACGCCCATGGGTTGCAGATGGCCGGCAAGATCCGGCCTGCGTTCCGCGGCCCTGATACGGTAGCCCCGCTTCGCCAGTGCTGACACCGTATGGCGGCCGACAAAACCGGAGCCCCCGAAAATCGTGACTAATCCGCCATTACCGCTCATGCGTCCCTAGCCCTCTTCAGTCGCCCACACGGCGCAAATCCGTCCTAAAGATTTAGCCGCAGGCGTCAACGCTGTGAAGCGTGGCTTATGGGCGCTTTCCTGCAATTGACACAAGGCCCCGATGCGACTAGGTGATGGCGCTCTGAAATGCCCAGATGGCGGAATTGGTAGACGCACTAGTTTCAGGTACTAGCGGGTAACACCGTGGAGGTTCGAGTCCTCTTCTGGGCACCATTTTGGTCTGCGCGATGCCGCCATCACGTACAAGCAATCCCAAAATCCATCTTCATAAGAACGACCTTCCCGTCGGTCTCACATTTCCGCGCGGCGTGGCCATTGACACCGAGACGCTCGGGCTCAACCCACAGCGCGACAGGCTATGTGTCGTACAGCTTTCCGCCGGTGATGGCAGCGCGCATGTCGTTCAGCTTGCCGCCAATCAGTATGCTGCGCCCAATCTGAAGGCGCTTCTGACAGACAAGAAAACACTGAAAATATTCCATTTCGCGCGTTTCGACATCGCGGTCCTTGAGAAATACCTCAGGGTTGAAACGACCCCCATCTACTGCACAAAGATCGCCTCGAAGCTGGCACGGACCTACACAGACCGGCACGGACTGAAAGATCTATGTGCGGAACTTGCGGGCGTTGAGCTGTCCAAACAGCAGCAAAGCTCAGATTGGGCCGCCGCCAAACTCTCTGAAAGCCAGTTGGCCTATGCCGCCTCCGACGTCCTTTATCTGCATGAGCTTAAAGATAAGCTCGACGCCATGCTGGCACGCGAAGGACGCACAGAACTTGCTCAGGCCGCGTTCCGCTTCCTGCCGGCCCGCGCCAAGCTCGATCTCGCAGGCTTCGGGGAAATCGACATTCTCTCGCATTGATCGGTCGCTTTCGCCGCAAAACCAGCACCCGCGATGGCTGCGGCGCGAGCGTGGACCGCAACTCGCGATGGTGCCGCGTCGTGAAGGCTGCCCTTCGCGCGCGTGCCCGGTTTGTTCGGTCCCATTGTCACCCCATTTGCGGCCGAATGTCGGAGAGATCAGGGGGGATCAAGTGGCAACCGGGCGGGCTTTATGGCGAGCGTGACTGAGGGCGTGAGCGCGTCGCGCGCGACCGGCAGAGGTATCGTGCTGGCGGGAGACCGCGGGCCGGGACGCTTGGCCGCTGCCCGGCACACCCAGCGTGTGCGCATTCTGAAGTTCGCGCTGCCCGCGCTCGCTCTGTTCGTGATTGGGAGTTTCAGCCTCAGCGTGTTTGATAAAACGGGTTGGGGCGAAGGGCTCGCCCAGCTGGACGTGCCTCAGATCATTTCGGAAAATCTTGCGATGGAGAACCCTCACTACGAGGGCTTCAATTCCGATGGTGGGCGCTACTGGGTTACAGCCCAAAAGGCGATGCAGGACTTGAAGAACCTCTCGCTGATAAAGCTCGAAGCGATCAGTGGAGAATTAATCGCCGCCAATAAGGAGCGCACCAAGCTCACGGCAACACGTGGAACGTTCGACAATAAGCAAAGCGTCATTGAGCTGTTCGATGCCATCGACATCGCAGGCGATAACGGCCTTAAAGCTCAGCTGACGCGAGCGACGATCAAAACCAAGGAGGGGATCATTCTCTCCGATGCGCCGGTGCGCGTGGAGATGCCTGCAGGCACGATAACCTCAAGCCAGTTGATGATCCGCCAGAAAGAGAAAGAGTACATCTTCAAGAACCAGGTGCGCACCGATCTCAAGGCGCGCGCGCCCAAAGAGCCAACGGCTGCGACCGAGACGGCGGACGACAAGCCGATCGGCGCGTTCGCAAACTCCAATGAACCGATCCTGATCACCGCAAACCGTCTCGACATCGACGATGTTGGCAAACTGGCGACCTACACCGGCACCGTACGCGCCGTGCAGGGCCAGTCGATCCTCACATCGCCCGAGATGGTAATCAGCTACGAAGGCAGCGCAGCTGAAATGTCCGGCGCGTCGGACGCAAAAGACAGCAAGGACAAGGCCGCCAAGAAAGACGGCAAGACCAACAAGAAAGAGGGCGGCACCAAAAAGAGCGACGCCGCAGAGAAAGATAAATCGGGCAAAGACGCCCAGCAGGCGGATGCGGCCGATAAAGCCGCCGACACGGGCGGGAAAGTGAAACGCGTTATTGCCAAAAACCCCGTCACGCTTACCCAGGCCAATGGCCAGCAGGCAACAAGCCGCAGTGCTGAGTTCGACACCACGACGCAGATGGCGGTGTTGGAGGGCGACGTGGTGCTGTCGCAGGGCTCCGACCGCAAGGTCATGGGCGACCGTGCCGAGATTGATCAGCTGGCCGGCACTGTCGTCCTCACCGGACCGGTCTCATTGACCCAAGGCAAGAACGAACTGCACGGACGCAAACTCGTATTCAACCGCAACTCAGGAAAGATGAACCTGACCGGAGCGAGCCCCGGCAATGGTCGTATCAGCGCGCGTTTCAGCCAGACCGGCGGTCCACCGCCAGTAGCCCACAAAGACGATGAGCCCAAACGTGGCGTCGCCTTCGGCGGCAATTTCAAAACCGATCCCAACGCTCCGGTCGATGTTGCCGCCGACCGGCTTGACGTCGATGACCACGCCAAACAAGCCGTATTCTCAGGTGACGTGAAAGCCCAACAGGCAGGCTTCGTGCTCGAAGCCGCAGAACTGACGGCAAACTACACCGGCTCGGCCGGACTTGCTGGCTCTGATGAAGCAGCCAACACGCAGCAAACACAGCAGGCCGCCCATCTCACCCGCATTCGCGCCAAGAAGAATGTCGTCGTGACCTCGTTGGAAGGCCAGAAAGCGACCGGAGATTGGGCCGATTATGACACCAAGGCCAATATGGTCACGCTCGGCGGTGACGTCGTGATGACCCAGGGCAAGAACATCGTGCGGGGCACCAAGCTCGTGATCGATATGACGAGCGGCGAAAGCGTTATCTCCACCGAAGCCGCCAAGACCGGGATGACGTCTTCCAGCCAAGCCGACGGGTCAGGAGTGATCGTAAAATCAGGAAGGCCAAGTGCCGTTTTTTATCCCAATCAGCTCAAAAAATCGCCTGGCAAGGGTGCCGCGTCGGTTAGCGATGGCTGGCAGGCACGCTCCTCGCCCTCCCAATAGCCGCAAAGTCACGCTAGAGTATTTTGCAATCCAAGCGCCGCGGGCGCAAACCCAACGGAAAAGCTGTGTTTAGGGCATTACCATTCGGCTCCAAGCTCGGACTAAGAACAGGCGGCAAGGCTGCTGTCCGGACAGACGCACGACGTCGCACCAACGGCTCCACCGCTGGTAACGGCGCGGCCAATGGCGCGTACGCCGAGGCCGAAGAGCAAGATCCGCACGCCATCGGCGCGGATGGCTGGCTCACGGCCTACGATGTCAAGAAATCCTATCGCAAACGCATGGTTGTGAAGGGCGTGAGTCTGGCGGTGGGACGCGGCGAATCTGTCGGACTACTTGGCCCAAACGGCGCCGGCAAGACGACTGTGTTCTACATGATCACAGGGCTCGTCCCGGCCGATGACGGGCGCATCACCATCGATGGCGCAAACGTCACCCACTTGCCCATGTACCAGCGCGCGCGGCTGGGCATCGGCTACCTTCCGCAGGAAGCGTCGATCTTCCGCGGCTTGACGGTCGAACAGAATATCATGGCCGTGTTGGAGCTGGTCGAGCCCAACAAGAAGAAGCGCAAGGAGCAGCTGGACAGCCTCCTTGAGGAATTTACGATCACCCGGCTCAGAAAATCACCATCCATGGCGCTTTCGGGCGGTGAGCGGCGACGCTGCGAAATTGCGCGCGCGCTCGCGTCGCGGCCCTCGTTTATGTTGCTGGACGAACCTTTCGCCGGCATCGACCCAATCGCCGTCGGCGACATTCAGCAGCTCGTTCGGCACTTGACCGAACGCGGCATTGGCGTCTTGATCACAGACCACAACGTACGTGAGACGCTAAGCCTTATCGACCGAGCTTATATCATCTATGATGGTCAAGTTCTGACACAAGGTAAGCCTTCTGAAATCATAGCGAATGAAGACGTGCGCAGGGTGTACCTTGGAGATATGTTCGTTAACACGCGTTGATTATAGCTTCGGTCTGATACGGTAAGAAGGAACGAACGGGTTAGCGTATGGCACTGTCGGCCAAACTGGAATTGCGACAAGGCCAGCAACTGGTGATGACTCCCCAGTTGCAGCAGGCGATCCGTCTTCTGCAATTTTCCAACATGGAACTGGCGGAGTACGTCGACGCCGAGCTGGAGCGCAACCCGCTTCTAGAGCGCGAAGACAACCAGCCCCAGGCGAAATCGAACGACGAACCTTCCCCTGAACCGCAGCCCGAGCCCTCCTCATCTGGCGGCGAGGAGGAGTGGCTGGACCTGAGAAAGCCGGTGGAGGATCCCGCCGGCGCGCTCGATACGGATTTCGACAATCTCTATCAAGACAGCGGACCTGCGGACACACAGGGCGGGGGGGATGCCGCGCTATCAAGCTGGGCGAATGTGCGCCAGCGCATGAACAGCGGTTTTGAGGATTCATCTGGCCTTGAGTCTGTTGTCGCCGGAGAGGAAACTCTGCGCGATCATCTCGTCGCACAACTCCCGCTGACGATTAGCGATCCCCGTGAGCGACTGATTGGTCAATACCTCATCGATATGGTGGACGAGGCCGGTTACATCTCGTCGGGCTTTGACACGCTTTCACTGAAGCTCGGCGCGCCTGTCGAAATGATAGAAGGCGTCCTGCAAAAATTACAGACGTTCGATCCCGTCGGTGTCTTCGCTCGCACGCTCGCCGAATGCCTCGCCTTGCAGCTGAAGGAACAGAACCGCTACGACCCCTACATGGCAGCTCTTCTTGCCAACCTTGATTTACTGGCCGCGCGCAACGTCAACGGATTACGCAAAGCTGTTGGCTGCGACATGGACGAGCTGACCGAGATGATCCAGGAGATCAAGCGGCTCGATCCCAAACCAGGACTGCGTTTCGGGTCTGTGCAAGTTCAGACCGTTGTACCCGATGTTCTCGTTCGCCCCACGCCCGACGGCGGATGGCACGTCGAGCTTAATTCCGACACGCTGCCGCGGGTGCTCGTGAACCGCAACTACTTCACGCGCGTCTCCAAGACGGCATCGACGGAGAAGGACAAGGACTACCTGCTCGATTGTCTGCAGACTGCAAACTGGCTCATCAAGAGCCTCGACCAACGCGCGCGCACGATCCTTCGTGTGGCAGAACAGATCGTGCGTCAGCAGGACGGCTTCTTCATGTATGGCGTGCAGCACCTGCGGCCGCTCAACTTGAAGACAGTCGCCGACGCCATCTCGATGCATGAATCGACTGTATCACGCGTCACCTCGAACAAGTACATCTCCACGCCGCGGGGAATCTTCGAGCTCAAGTACTTCTTCACCAGCGCGATTGCCTCTTCGGACGGCGAGGAGGCGCATTCTTCTGAGGCCGTGCGCCATAGAATTAAGCAGATGATCGACGCCGAGAGCGCTGACGACGTTCTCTCCGACGATAAATTAGTGGAAAAACTGCGGGCCGAGGGCATAGACATCGCCCGGCGCACGGTTGCCAAATATCGTGAAGCCCTGCGAATCCGTTCCTCGGTCCAGCGTCGGCGGGACAAACGCCTGCTCGAACGCATGGGCGGAACGATTTGATTATTTCGACTGTTTACCGTCAGTGGAAAATAGCCAAGAAATTCAATCTCGAAAGCAACCGTGAATTGACAGAACACGCGACGATCCATAACTCTTGAGACAGGATGTCGCGTTTGCCAGTCAATCTTCGAAGGTCCTAGGGCGCAGTGATCAATCCACCTGTATAGACCTGTCTTGACCACGCACGAGGAGATGCTTTCGCTAGCGGTTGAGCTAGCGCTCCGGCTGGGCTTGGAGCCCCGCCGCTATGTCACGCAATAACAGGTTGAGAAATGACTATTCAGATCACCGGTAAGAACGTCGAAGTTGGTGACGCCTATCAGACCTATGTTTCGGACAAGATCCGCTCGCTGCTGCAAAAGTATGTGAGCCGCGATCTGAACGGGCACGTCCGTCTTGAGAAGGAACGCGGTCTGTTCAAGACCAATTGCTCCGTCCGCTTGGCCAACGGCTTGCTGCTCGAAGCACATGGCGAGGGTGGTGATGCCTACCAAAGCGCAGACGCAGCCGTAGATCGCCTCGAAACGCGCGTACGCAAGTACAAACAGCGCCTCAAAAGCCATGACGCCAGCCGCTCCAACGCAGCGCTCGAAGGCGGGTTCGATGCGCGTGACGCCATTGTGAGCGTCGCTGAGGACGATGAGGGCGGCGCGGCATCGACGGCCGAGCATCCGCTTATTATTGCTGAAACACAGCGCAATGTTCTGGAGTTATCGGTCAGCGAAGCTGTTATGCAGTTAGACCTGACCGAAGCCCCGTTTTTGATTTTCCGCAATGCTGGCAGCGGTGGCGTAAACTTGGTTTATCGCCGCCAGGATGGACACATCGGTTGGATCGATGCGGACGTCCCGAAGCAGAAATTAGTCAATGGAGAGGCTAGGCCTGCCCGTTAGGGTCTTCGACGCCCGTGCGGTCAGAATCCTGCCTTAGTTTACAGGTTGTCGAGTGCGTGGGGAAACTCTCTCAGCTTGCCTTCGAAGAGGTCCGGACATGGGCCTAGTGGGTATTGAGCTGAGTAAGCCTGGCCCTGAGAAAATCGGGCCCTGAAACAACCGGGGCCTTGAAAAAAGGTGAACGACATGACCATGGACCTTGGCGATCTTCTCGCGAGGAACGGTGTGGTGTCGGCGCTCAAGGCGCACGACAAGAAGCAATTGCTCCAGACCCTTGCTGATCATGCCAGCAAGATCACGGGCACGTCTTCTCATGACATTTACGGCGCGCTTCTTCAGCGCGAGCGGCTCAGTTCGACCGGCTTCGGCAACGGCATCGCGATACCGCACGTCAAGCTTTCGGGCTTGAATTCTATCATGTGCCTGTTCGCCCGCCTGTCTTCGCCCGTGGCCTACGACAGCCATGACGAGCAGCCGGTGGATCTGGTCTTCTTCCTCCTCGCCCCCGAACATGCGGGCGGAGATCATCTCAAAGCCCTGGCGCGCATTTCGCGCCTGGTGCGCGATTCCTCGGTGCTGGACGCATTGCGCGCCGCCAAGGATGAAGCGGCGCTGACGCGCGTTCTGACCACCCCGATAACTTCTCACGCGGCCTGAACCCGACCAATGGAACATAATAGAAAAGGGCTCCGCACATGTGCGGAGCCCTTTTCTATTCCAGCGATGAATAAGCCTAAGCACCAGGTCGGCAGTCGGCGCTGATCCAAGCAGTTACATGCCGGTCATCGCAATGACACCAAGCCCGATGCCACCGACGATAAGACGCCACCAGCCGAAGAACGACAACCCCTTAGCTTTGATGAAATCCAAGACGTGCCGAACGACGAATACACCTGCAACGAAAGCGGCAACGAAGCCCAGCGCAATCTGCCCCATGTCGTCAGGGGTTAGAACCGACCAGTTCTTATAGAGATCGTAGGCAAACGCGCCGGCCATCGTCGGCATCGCGAGAAAAAACGAGAACTCCGCGGCCGTGCGCTTATCTGCGCCAAGAAACAGCGCGCCCACTATTGTCGAGCCTGATCGCGACACACCTGGAATGAGCGCCAAGCATTGGCAGATGCCGATCTTCAAAGCGGTCGAAGGCGGCAGATCGAGAACGTCGGTATAACGCGGCTCGAATTTTATCTTGTCCACCACAAGCAGGATGATCCCGCCAAGAACGAGCATGCTGGAAATGAGCAGCGGACTTTCGAAAAAGATCGTCTTGATGATCTTGTGCCCTGCCACGCCAACAACGGCGGCCGGGAGAAAAGCCAGAAGGATACCGAGAACGAATTTTTGCGTTCTTGGATCGTTTGGCAGAGCCCGCGCCAACTGCCACAGCTTCGCGGCGTAGACCGTAAGCAGCGCCAGAATCGCACCGAGCTGAATCAGAACCTCGAAAGTGCGCCCAGGCGACGTGAAGCCGAGAACGCGCTCGGCGAGCAGAAGGTGCCCTGTGGAGGAAACCGGAATGTACTCAGTCAGCCCCTCGATGAGGCCGAGCAGGATCACTTGCCAAGTTGGCATCGAGGCAGTCTCCACGAATCTGGAAAGAGTGATGTCAGACACGACACGCAGGCCAACGGCCGTCGAGACCAGCTTTGCCCGCGCTAGGCTTAAGCCTTCGCCCCCCTCTCCGCAAACATCTTCAGCTTACATCGCGCCGGTTAGAGGATAACGGTGCCGCGAAGGCAACGCTGAACGACGCAGTGTGATGTGCGCAGCGTCCACCGCCAACGTCGAATCGGCTGAAAACTTGGGGTTGAAACTCTTTAGTGCTCGGCGGTGAAACCAACGCCGACATCCCGAAGGCCGTGCTTGACCGGGGGCTCCGGGGTAGGCGACGGATCGACAACCCGTTTGGCGGCTGGCGCGCCGATCGGCATGACGGGTTCACCATTGGCGCAGGTCCGGATTGGATCCGCGGCCAGCTGGTCGAGGCCGGACTTATCGACCGAGTTCTCGTGGCGGCGTCCATAGCGGGTGCGCCATTCCGCAACTTGCCCGGTCGCCTGTCGGCGAACGCCCTCGCCTGCGTTGCAGAAAATGTTTTGATAAATGTCTTCGATCCAGAGCCGTTCGGTGGGCGACGCATTGCTCACCGCAACATCGATCAGGTTCAACGCAGCAATCTGATCCCGGGGCACGAACTTGCCGCGCCAGAGCAGATCGGCGAGGAACGCTTGCGCGCCCGGATGCCCTTTCTTCGACAATCGTGACAGCCAATGAATTCCGTTCTCGATCTTGCTTTCTTCGTCGCGAGCTCGGAATGCCAAGTCTGGTCCTTCTCCGCGCAAGAATACCTTGGCGAGTTCGAACTGAGCATCCTCGTCGTTGAAGAACAAAGCGGCTCGTTGCAGCAGGCTGTCCGCCAACAACGGGTTCGGCTTGAGGCCACCTTCTGCGATGCCGCTACGCAAGTAGCGCGACACTTCAGTAAGAGCCTTGGCTGCTATCGGCGCAAGGTCTTCGTCGTCCGGATCAACATCCCGCAGCTCGTCAGCGAGCTTGCGGAACATGTTATAGGCTTTCAAATGGTCGGTATAGGAACCTTCGTTATCGCCGTAGATGCGGGCGATATAGAACGTGCCCATAATGGGATTCGACTCTGCGGCGGTCTCAAGTGCAGGCAACGCAAGTTCATAAAAGCCGCCGTTAAAGGCCGCGATGCCTTGCTTGAGCGCTTCCTCAGGCGTGCGGAACGTCACTCCTCCGGCGGCGAAGGCCGCCGCCGAAAGAGCGATGCTCGCAATCAGAGACAAACAAGCACGTTTAAATGTCCGCATAGCAGAGAACTTCCGCCTTTCCGCCGGCGTGTGTCACCGCGCCGTAGCGCGCTGGCCCAACCTGATCGGCAAATTTAGCCAAGGCGCCCGACCGGTACATGCTGGGGGGCGCTTTCCATTCTTTGCGGCGCTTTTCCAACTCTGCCGCATCAACTTCCAGATCAATCGTGCCCTTCACCGCATCGAGTGCGATGATGTCGCCGTCCTTGATGAGAGCGATAGGTCCGCCGATGGCCGCTTCGGGCCCAACGTGGCCGACACAGAATCCGCGCGTGGCACCGGAAAAACGCCCATCGGTGATGAGCGCAACCTTGTCGCCCGCACCTTGGCCATAAAGCGCAGCGGTGGTCGAAAGCATCTCACGCATACCGGGGCCGCCCTTGGGGCCCTCATAGCGGATCACGATGACCTCGCCCTCTTTATAATTCTTCGTCTCGACGGCAGCGAAGGCATCTTCTTCGCAGTCAAAGCAGCGTGCGGGGCCACGGAATTGCAGGTTCTTGAGACCGGCAACCTTCACAATCGCACCGTCTGGCGCGAGCGAGCCCTTAAGACCAACGACACCACCAGTCGGTGAAATCGGATTCGACACCGGATAGATAACCTTCTGCTCGGTGTTGAACTTCACGCTTTCCAGATTCTCGGCCATCGTCTTGCCGGTCACCGTCATGCAGTCGCCGTGAAGGACGCCGCCTTCCAGCAGCGCTTTCAGGATTTGCGGAACGCCTCCGATATCGAAAACGTCCTTGGCGATGAACTTACCGCCCGGCTTCAGATCGGCGATGTAGGGCGTCTTCTTGAAGATCTCAGCCACATCGAACAAATCGAATTCGATGCCGCATTCATGCGCCATCGCCGGAAGATGCAGCGCGCCATTGGTTGAGCCGCCGGTCGCCGCGACGACGATCGCAGCATTCTCGAATGCCTTGCGCGTGCAGATATCGCGCGGGCGAATACCAAGGGCTAGAAGCTTCATCACGGCCTGACCGCTCGCAGCAGCGTATTGGTCGCGGCTTTCATACGGTGCAGGTGCGCCAGCAGAGCCAGGCAGAGCAAGGCCGATGGCTTCCGACACACATGCCATGGTGTTGGCAGTGAACTGACCACCGCACGATCCCGCCGAAGGGCACGCGCCGCATTCAAGCTCATGAAGCTCGCCGTCTGACATCTTGCCTGCAGAATGCATGCCGACGCCTTCGAACACGTCCTGAACTGTGACGTCCCTACCCTTGTGCTTGCCCGGCAGAATTGAGCCGCCGTACATGAACACGCTCGGCACGTTGAGGCGCAACATGGACATCATCATACCGGGCAGGCTCTTGTCGCACCCCGCAATGCCGACCAGCGCATCATAGCAATGGCCGCGCATGGTGAGTTCGATCGAATCGGCGATGACTTCGCGCGACACCAGCGACGACTTCATGCCCTGATGGCCCATCGCGATGCCGTCTGTCACGGTGATGGTGCAGAACTCGCGCGGCGTGCCGCCTGCTTCCTCAACACCCTGCTTGGCGACCTGGGCCTGGCGCATCAATGCGATGTTGCAGGGCGCAGCTTCGTTCCAGCACGACGCAACGCCAACGAACGGCCGATGGATCTGCTCCTCGGTCAGCCCCATGGCGTAGTAATAGGAACGGTGCGGAGCGCGCGAGGCGCCCTCCGTAACGTGGCGGCTCGGGAGCTTCGATTTATCGAACGTCTTGGCGTCCATTTCATTCCTCATTTGTCTTGCGTGGCTGTTCTGCTCATAAGCGCACTTTGGCGCGGCGGAAAGCCCCGAAAGACAAGGTCGCACTTACGGAAATCCTCACCAATCGGCAGGATCGCCGTTCTCTGTTTTCCCGTAAGCAGTAGCGCGGACTTTGTGGCCCGATAGTGGCGCACATGGGCCAGAACGTTGCCCTTCGGCCACAAACGTTAACGGACTGACAATTTGTCCTGGCGGGCCTGTCGATCGCGGCGCCGCCAACGCTGTAACAGTCACCGCTGGAACAGACCCTGCTCTTGTTTGGCCTAGTCTTCAGCAAATCCAGCCCTGTCATTTCCTGGGCTCTTCAAATGCTGAAACTGACCGTTTCCTGAGATCAGTCTACGGTTAATGATCGACTTCGGCAGGGTGAGGGCTCGGATGGGGCAGCGAGACGGCATTTTATGCCTTATTCAACCCCGTACACATATGATCCAGCGAGCCCTCTGCGACCTGGATCCACGGAGACGTCAAACCATGCAAGACACCTTCGCGCCCCTAGCCTCCGAGGGATCCAGCAATGTGGAGATTTCATTCGACAGTCGCGGCGACCGGTTGATTGGCCTGGGACTGGTCAATGGCGTGCTGAAAGTCCTGTCTCTCGGACTCTATTCATTCTGGGCCAAGACAGAAGTCCGTAGGCGGCTGTGGACCTTTACGCGTATCAACGGTGAACCGCTGGAATACACCGGTACCGGCAAAGAGCTGTTCTTGGGCTTCTTGGTTGTCTTTCTGGTTTTTGTCGTGCCGCTGATGCTTGGCGGCGTAGCGATCGCTTTGCTGTTTCCGGGCAACAAGGCCGCACTCGCGTTCTACCAGTTCGCAATCTATGCTTTGTTCTTCTTCCTCCTGGGCAACGCGCTCTATCGTGCCCAGCGCTATCGGCTAAGCCGAACGCAATGGCGTAGCATCCGTGGATGGCTGGCCGGATCTCCTGCGCGCTACGGTTGGACGTATTTCTGGACAATTGCACTGCCGCTTTTGCTGGTTGCACTGCTGACTGCCACAGCCGGGTGGGCCATCGCGCCTGCAGTCGCTGGCCCTGTCGCAATTCTCGGGCTGGTAGCCACGCTATGGGTGCTGCCCTGGCGCTCCAACATGCTGCAGCGGAAAATCACCGACGACATGCGCTTTGGCGATCATCCGCTCAGCTACTCAGGCTCATCGCGCCCCCTCTACAAGCGATATTTCTTCGCCTGGGTCGGCAGTGCTTTGCTGGTGGTTGGAGCCAGCGTGCTGACGCTGGTGCTTCTGAAATCATATGGTTTCCTGGATGCTTTTGGGGCCGGTGAGCGGCCCATTCCAACGGCAGGCCAGTCGCTCTCAATCATTGGCGTTTGGTTCGCGATCATTATCGCTATGGGCCTCGTGACCGCCTGGTACCGCGCCGCGCAGTACAATCATTTTGCCGCCCACACACATCTGGACGAAGCCACCTTTCGCCTCAAGGCTTCCGGAAAGAGCTTGATGTGGCTGCTGCTCTCAAACTGGCTCATTTCGATCCTCGGCGTCATTATTGGTCTGGCGCTCGGTGGTGGGCTTGCCTATGCCGCGGGAATGTTGCCCGAACCGCCAGAGCCCGGAATGCCCCCTGCCGAAGCCGGTGTATTGGCCATCCTGATGATCATGCTTCCGATGGTGCTGGTGACTACGGTTGCAACGACGTTTGCCCAGTTCCGCTCCGCCCGGTACTTTCTGTCCCGGCTGAAACTCGACGGGCCAGTCAATCTGGCAGCCATTCAACAGAGCGCCAGCACCGGGCCACGGCTCGGCGAGGGTCTCGCACAGGTATTCGATCTCGATGCATTCTGATCCTGTGTCCTATTACGCGCGCCTCAGCGACGGCAAATCCGCCGCTTCGCGCGACTGCAGAGTTCGCCTCGATTTGTCGGGTCTGGAAATCGCGTCCGATGATGGAGTTGTGCAGACGCGCTGGCCCTATGAAAGCCTGCGTGTGAGTGAACCGATCCGTCCACATTCCGTCGACGTATTGCTCTCATCCACGTCCGCGCCCGGCATCACAGTCTTCATTCCCGGCACGACTGTCCCTGCCTTGCTCGCCACACGTTCTCCGCATCTCACAAGCGGATCAGAACGCTGGCGTCACGCGCGCCCGTGGATTATCGGCGCGGCGGCGCTCATCGGATTGGGCATCCTTATTCACGCGGCCGGATGGACGCCATTGCGGACAGTCGCGGACCTGCTTCCGCACTCCTGGCGGGTGCGGCTTGGAGATTCCGCCATCCAATCGATGGCGGAAGGCAAGGGGCGGTGCATCAATCCGGTCGGCCTGGCCGCACTCGACCGGCTGTCGCAACGTCTCAGCGCAGCGGCAGGAACCGGCCAGAAGTTTGAAGTCGTCGTGGTAGACTGGAAACTATTCAACGCCTTTGCGGTCCCGGGCGACAAAATCATCATGACCCGCGGGCTTATCGAAAAGGCGGAAAGCCCCGATGAAGTGGCCGGCGTGCTCGCACACGAGATGGGACATGGGATCGCGATGCACCCAGAGACGGGCATCATTCGCGCTATCGGCATGTCGGCAGCCCTCGAGCTGATGATGGGCGGCTCGGGCGGAACGCTCGCCAATCTTGGCCTCGTTCTCGCGCAGCTTGGCTATTCGCGCGCTGCCGAGCGAGAGGCGGACGATCAGGCACTCATTCTGTTGCGCAAGTCCGGCATATCGCAGCAGGGCCTATCTGATTTCTTCCGGCGCGTGCTCAAGGCCGAAAAAGAATACGACGACGATGAGATAGCCGAAAACGCGGACAAAAAGGACAGCTCACAAGGCAAGACGAAGACGTCCAAGCACAGCGACGACTCAACTAAAGCACGCCTGACCCGCGCCCTCGATATGTTCTCAACCCATCCTCCGACTGCCGAACGCGCCGAGCACATCCGCATGTCGGGTAGCTATCCTTCGACGCCCGCACTCTCGGCGGAGGACTGGCGCGCCTTCAGGTCTATTTGCGCGGTCAGCGCGCCCCTCTCGGAAAGCTCGGAAGACAACTAAAACGCCAACCAATGCCCCAACTTAGGCATTTGCGGGAAATTGCCGTTCGTTATCCGCAGCCTTGAATTGCATGATCAAGCAACTAAGTGTTCCGCGCGGTTGGTGTTCGATTGCGGCTTTGGAGCCAAAATTGGCCAGATTAGAGCCCGATTTTCCAGGCAGCATGCCGCCTTAAAGTTGTCGCGGCGTGCGCGCGTGCTGGAGCTGTGAATACATGAAGGCACTGTTACTGAAGGCAAGTTTGGTTCTGTTTGTTATCGGCGGATACCTCGCTTCGCCTCTGATGACGGCGTGGTGGATCCGCGAGGCGGTCCATCACGGCGACAGCGCCTATCTTGCGCGCCAGATCGACTGGCCGGGTATTCGTGCTTCGCTTGCCCCTGACATTGGGCGCATCGCCCTAAATCTCCCCGACCCCGAGACAGCGCCCCAAGCCAAACTCGGGCTGTGGCAGCGCTTCAAGGCTTACTGGGGGCAAGGCGCCGTCAACCGCGCCATTGACAATTATCTGACGCCCGAGGGCCTGCCGCAGCTGTTCGAGGCCCGCAAGACCTATCGTGAGTACGTTTCCGGACAGACGGACGACTCGCAGCTTGGAATTGCGGAGCGCGTCAAGCGCGCCTGGGCACGTGTAAAGCGAGCGGAATTTACCTCGCTTACGACGTTCGAGATCGACATGCTGGACAAACACGATCCCAACCGCATGTACCTCGGTAAGCTCGCAATCGACGGCTTCGGCTGGAAGCTCAAAGAGCTGCGCGTGAAAATTCTGCAAGAGGCAGAGTCCGCCATCGTCAAGTTTGCTGCGACAGACGCAGGCATCCCTTCAGCCAAAAGCTTCTGGGCACGCGCAAAGGCAGCGGCCCGTTAACGCGGACAATCTCGTCCCTCACCACTGACGAAGCACAGCAAATGCGCGGTGAGCGATCAGTCGCTCAACCGCTTATGCGCTGCCGACAGGCGCGTGATATCGGCTTCGAGTTCCGCCTTCCGGGCGCGGGCCTCGGCAATCGCCTCCGGCTTTGCACGCTCCACGAAGCTCGGGTTGGACAGTTTGGCATCCATCTTCGCAAGATCAGACGTCGCGCTCTCGATGGCTTTTGCCAGACGCTTCTTTTCCGCCGCCATATCGATGATGCCCGCAAGCGGCAAAGCCGCCGTCGTTTCACCTGACACGATCAACGCCGCGCCCTTTGGCTCTGCGTTGGCGAACGAGATGTCGTCCAGACGAGCCAGACGCTTGATCGTGTCATCGTTGCGAACGGCACGGTCCTTCAACGCCGAGTCCGCGCCGATGATCACGAGCGGCACCTTTGCGCCAGCCGGAACGTTCATCTCGGTGCGTACCGAGCGGATTTCCGAGACCAGACGCACGATCCAGTTGATCTCGTCGGCGGCTGCCTTGTCGTAGAGATCGTCGAAACGCGGCCACGTCGCAAGGCACAGCAGCGTGCGGCGCGCGACGCCATGCTCGACCATGTGGGCCCACAGTTCTTCCGTTATGAATGGCATGAACGGGTGCAGAAGTTTGAGGATCTGGTCCAGAACCCACGCGACGGTCATGCGCGTTTCGGACTTCGCAGCCTCGTCCTCGCCCGCAAGCAGCGGCTTGATGAGCTCCAGATACCAGTCGCAGAATTCTCCCCACACGAACTCGTAGGCGGAAATGGCCGCTTCATTGAACTTGTAGGCTTCCAGAGAGGCGGTGATCGCGCCAGCCACCAGTTGCGTCTCGCCGATGATCCATTTGTTAATGGTCTGCTTGACGCTCGCAGGATCGAAATCCGGCTCGCGCACGCACTCGTTCATCTCTGCAAAGCGCGATGCGTTCCAGAGCTTGGTTGCGAAATTGCGATAGCCTTCGACGCGCTCGATGGAGAGCTTCACGTCCGAGCCTTGCGCCGCCATGGCCGCCATCGTGAAGCGCAACGCATCGGTGCCGTAGGACTTGATGCCCTGCGGGTAATCCTTGCGCACTTCTTTCTCGACCTTGTTGGCCTGCTCCTTCGCCAGTCCCGCGGTACGTTTGGCGATGAGCGCGTCCACTCCGATGCCGTCGATGATATCGAGCGGATCAATGACGTTGCCGCGCGTCTTCGACATCTTGTTCCCTTGCCCGTCACGCACAAGGCCGTGGATGTAGACGTCGTGGAACGGCACGTCCTCCATGAAATGGATGCCCATCATCATCATGCGGGCGACCCAGAAGAAGATGATGTCGAAGCCCGTAATGAGAACGCTGGTCGGATAGTAAGACGTCAACTCGGGCGTGTCTTCCGGCCAGCCGAGTGTCGAGAACGGCCACAGGGCGGATGAAAACCAGGTATCGAGCACGTCCTCGTCGCGCGTCAGAGGCACGTCTTTTTTGTAGAACAGCTTTGCCTCGGCGTGGGCATCGGCTTCGTCGTGCGCCACGAACACCTTGCGGTCAGGTCCATACCATGCCGGAATCTGATGGCCCCACCACAGCTGGCGAGAAATGCACCATGGCTGAATGTTCTCAAGCCAGCGATAGTAATCGTTGGCAAAACGCTCGGGCACAAAGCGGGTCTTGCCTTCCTTGACTGCGGCCAGCGCGGGCTTGGCAAGCTCCTCGGCTTTCACGTACCACTGATCCGTGAGCCATGGCTCGATGGCAACGCCGGAGCGGTCGCCGTGCGGCACAGTCTGCGTGGTGGGTTCGATCTTTTCCAGAAGACCTAGTTCATTGATCGCGGCCACGATCTTCACGCGCGCATCAAAACGGTCGAGACCGCGATACGCTGCCGGCGCTTCTTCATTGATGCGGCCGAAAGCATCAAGAATGTTGATTTGTTCAAGTCCCTGTCGCTTGCCGACTTCGAAGTCGTTGAAGTCGTGCGCAGGCGTGATCTTCACCGCGCCCGTACCCTTGGTGGGGTCGGAATATTCGTCGGCCACGATCGGGATCTCGCGCCCCACAAGCGGAAGTTTTACTTTTGCGCCCGCTTTGACGAGCGGCGCATAGCGTTCATCTTCCGGATGCACCGCAACGCCGGTATCGCCAAGCATAGTCTCTGGTCGTGTGGTGGCGACCACGATGTAGTCCTTTGCGTATCCGTCGACCTTCTTCGTCAGCGGATAGCGGAAGTGGTACATGTGACCGTTAGGATCTTTCGCGAGCGCCTTAGCAAGCGCGGCTTCATCGAACGGCTTCTCAGCGTCGCCGCTCGTCCAATTGACCGAACCGCGCTTCTCAACCTGCACAACTTCGAGATCGGAAATCGCGGTCTGGAACTTTGGGTCCCAATTGACGAGCCGCTTGTCCTTGTAGATCAGCCCGGCGCGATAGAGTTCGACGAAGACCTTGAGCACGGCCTTCGACAGTCCCTCGTCCATCGTGAAGCGCTCGCGCGACCAATCGCACGACGCACCCAGCCGTTTGAGCTGATTGACAATGGTCCCACCGGACTCGGCCTTCCACGCCCAGACCTTTTCAAGAAACTTGTCGCGGCCCAAGTCGCGGCGACCAGGCTCACCATCGGCGGCGAGCTTGCGCTCCACCACCATCTGCGTGGCAATGCCCGCGTGGTCGGTTCCTGGCTGCCAGAGCACGTCGCGTCCGCGCATACGTTCGAAACGCACCAGCACATCCTGCAGCGTGTTGTTCAAGGCGTGCCCCATATGGAGCGAGCCTGTCACGTTGGGCGGCGGGATGACGATGGAGAACGCAGCGTTCTTACCGCCACCTTGCGTGCCGCGCACCGCCTTGAAGGCTTCCGCCTTCTCCCATTCGGCAGCGATGCGCGGCTCGATCTCGGCCGGCTGGAATGTCTTTTCGAGCATGGGGTGAGGTTTCGCTTAATAACCGTGGATGTCCCGGTCGTAAGGCGCTCCTTCCCGTGCTGTCAACTGTGCGGCTATTTGCGCCCCTTGGGCTGCGACCCTTGCACCTCGCTCAACAGTGCCTTCTCGACGATTTTAGGCATGTTTTCATGCAACCATTGGCGCAACATCGGCCGAAGCAGCTGGGCGGCCGCGTCATCCACCGCTTCTGTCGCATGTTGGGCGAATCCGGCCTCAGGAAGCTCCGGAGGCTGGCGCAGCGCGGCCTGCGGCTCAGGCTCTACCTCGACCTGCTCGGGTTCAGGATCGGGCTTCGGCGGCTCGTAAGCTTGCCGCGTCAGCTCGCCCAACCTGTTAATTCGGGTGTCGAAGAACGTCGGCATCACGCGCGCGACCGGCTCTTCTTCGTGCTCGGCAGGTGACGGCCTGGGCTGAGAGGCCTGCTGAGGAGCAGTGGTTTGAGGCGCATTGGTGCGTTGAGCGCTCATGACGCTCTGCACCGGCGGTTCCAGCATACGTCCCGCGACCGAAGGATCGAATGGAATAACCGTGCGCGAGCGCGGTTCCTCTTCCTGGGGCGTTGCCGTCTTCAGGGCATCGCTCAAGCGTCCAAACAGCTTTGGTTTTTCAGGAAGGGAATTGTGACCCGGCTTGAATATCGCCGGCAGCTCGAATTCTGCGGCATCTGCGGGGGGCGGATCGCGCCGCGCCGGCAAACGCGCCTCTTGTGCAACCATTCGCGTCGGCCCCGCATCATCGGCGATGGAGGTGCGAATAGATGCGAGGATGTCTTCTACGTTGTGATTGGCCCCATTATACCCATTGATCGTGGTCATGACGCTACCTCTGTCTGCGTACAAACTACTTCGCAGAACCGCGCCGGCACTCCCGCTCATTGCCCTTCGGTTCGGTTTTCTCCCCGGTTCCGGCCCATCTCTCCCTTGAGCCCTCGCCGTCGTTGTTGGCGCACCTCGCTCCGTTCCCGAAAACAGCCGCGGTGTTATTCGCCCTTGCATGTTGCATTAGCGCCAATCCTTGGCGCTCGTATGGCGGCGAGGCGGCTGACGAAGTTTTCGCAAACAAAAATAAAAAACGGAGCACGTGTGCTCCGCTTTTATTGACGCAATCGCGTCACCGTCTCGTCCGAAAGTTTTATTCTGCAGCCGTTTTATGTGCGAAAGGCTTGCTTTCTGCCAGTTCCTTGCGAAGCGCCCGCTCGACGATCTTGGGCATATTCTCCGCAAGCCATGTTTTGAGCATAGGGCGCAAAAGCTCAGCGACAGTCTCTTCCATCGTTCGTGGCGCAGGGACGTTTTCATTATCCCTGCTGTGTGGAACCAAAGAACGCCCATCGCCCGCAGTCGCATCGTCGGATGCCGCATACGACTGCATGCGAGCATCCGCTTCCATCTCGCGCTGAGCATTTTCATCGCTTAGCTGCGTGGAGTTGCTGTTGTTTTCCAACTCCGGCTCAACGACCTCGACATCAGCATCGTCTGACGCTGCTTTTTCCGATGGCATCTCGGTCAAAATCGCCGAGATCCCGCCGACGTTTACTGAAGCCGTCTCAAAGCTGCGCGGCGCCAGATCTGACAACGTGGCTGGCGCTGTTTCCTCGGCAGTCGCTTTCTCTTCCTGCTCTGTCTCGGGCTCGTGTGCATCAGATGCAGTGGTCTCGAACGAAGCTGTCTGCTGCACATCCATCACGCTGTCTTCAATCGTCTCTGAAGCGTCAGAAACCTCCGGCTCATCTCGCTCAAGCGTATTCTCCGTCTGAGAACGTTCCAACGCACCGAAGGACGCTTCGGGCACGCCGTGCGCAGCGCGCGTCAGTTGCTCAAGCGGTTCGAAAGATGGCAACGACGACGGCGCAGATACCTTATCGGCCGACGACGCGGGAAACGCAGGGCTGGTCCCGAAGGCCTTCGGACGGAAGCTGATCTCACCGAATGGATCGTCGGCAGGTTCGCTATCAACCGTCTGAGATCCGGACGATCCCTGCGTAGGCGCAACGGCCATTTTATCCTGCGGCTCAGTCGCGGTCGCCTCAGACTGAGACACGGCGGTGAAAGAATTCATCGTGCTGAAGTCCGGCTGCGAAGACTTCTCCGCCGGAGCTGGCGGCTGCTGCGAGGCAGAGGTGAAGTCTGGCTTTGCGGAAGGCCATGGCTCGCGCACGGGCACGAAGGATCCGAAAATATCCTTACTTGGTTCAGGTTTCGCTTCAGCCGGTTGCGGCATCTCCTTGCGTGCGAATGGAGACGGCCCTAGCGAAAACTCAAAGGGATCGGAGCTTTCTCCAGCCGGTGAAGGGGCAGCAGCCTTTGCAGGAGCAGTCTCGACCGCTGGCGCTGCATGGCTGTCGAGCGCACCCTGAACAGGGTCATTGAAATTCTGCGGAGGTGCAGCTGCGGGTTTTCCCAGCGACAGACCAGACGCGCTTTGCGCACTGTCTGTCTTGGCAGGCCCGCCGAGAACATCTGCGAGCTGCGCATCAATATCAAAGGTCGACACTTGCCGCTGGGGTGGTGCGGCGAAAGGATTGGTGCTGAAGGGCGTCACCGGCTTCATCGTCGGCAGCGGCTCGGCCTGCGGACGCGGCGAATCTAGAGAGGGGCGGTGCGAGAAAAAGCTTGCGGTTGCCGCCTTGACGTCCTGTGCCCCCTCCGACGCAGGAGCAGGTGTGCTCTCCGCTGAATCTTTCGATTCGGCAGATGCGATATGGGGCTGCACGGCGGAGCCTAAGCTGGAGATCCCGCTGCTATTGCCTTCCGGCGCTGAGACGGGGCGATTCGGCTTGGAACCCGGCTCGGGGCGCGAGCCAGGCGGATCCTCGGCAATTATCTTGCGGATTGAAGCCAGGATCTCTTCCATGCTGGGTTCGCCGCCGGTTGGATCAAGTCTCGTCATACCGCACCTTTCAAGATGCGCGGCCGTTTTAGGCCACGCTCCTTCGCCAATCACCGCCAAGTATCGCTAACGGGCGCTGCTAGCCAGCTACAAACGCGCTCCCGATCTGTGTGATTATAGACGGCAAAACGCTGTTTGAAGGCCACACTGGTGGTTTACCACAAGGAATTAGCGCCGGCTCTTGGCGCTCTCAAGGCAATTTGGCGGTTTCTGCTTCGTTGCTGATCGCACCTTTGTCGCAAACACATTGAATCGCCGCACCTCAGCCAATCGCATCAAGCTGTCGCACTAATGCAAACGGGCCCCATTGGGGGCCCGTTCAAATTTGCATCACGTCGGCGACCGGTCACTTCATCGATTCGTGGGACACCTCGGCCTCCCACACGTCGTGGTGCTCTGTCCGGCCATCATCGTGCGTAATGTCGATACCAAACCACTTGCGGCGAACCTCGTCAGCGTGGACCACAGGATCATAGACGCTGCTGACGGCACCAAGTTCGGCGACATTCAGGCGACCGATAGCTGCAATCACGGCATAAGTCGCGACTAGGACGTTCCGCTTGGTCGCTTCCTGCTGAATTTCCGAAACCAGAAGCTCTTGGCGGGCATTCAACACGTCCAACAGCGTGCGTTGTCCGACCTTCTCTTCTTCACGTACACCGTTTAGAGCGGTGCGGTTTGCCTCGATTTGAGCCTTGTCGGAGACAAGCTGCGCCTTAGCACCCTGAAGCTGGGCCCAAGCCTTCGCTACATCCGATTGCGCCAACGCACGAGCCTGCTCGATTTCCTGTATCCGGGATACGTGCGTGTGCTTGGCTTGACGCACACGCGCTTCGACTTCGCCACCAGTGTAGATGGGCACGTTTACACGGCCGACTACGAGTCCTGTTTCCGTCTTATCGATCCCGACAGTGCCATCAAATCGCTCCGTATAGGAGGCTTCAAGCTGGGCCGTTGGCAACAACTCGCCGCGAATGCGATCAACCGTGAAGCGTGCAGCCTGCTCACGATAGAGAGCGCCAACGACCTCCGGATTTTCCTGAGCACTGATCGCGATGGCCTCATTGAGCGAACGCGGAAGCAGCCGGGTATTCCAACCCGGATCGACCAGGCTGCGCGGCGCATGGCCCACGATCTGCTCGAACTGTGCACGAGCCGACTTCAGGTTCGCCTGTGATGCATCAAGATCGCCAACGGCCAGAGCGCGGCGAGCCTCAGCCTGAGCAACGTCCGTTCTGGTCACTTCGCCAACTGCGAAGCGATCCTTGGTCGCTTTCAGTTCTTGATTGAAGAATTCCAAACCACCTTCGCGCAGCCGCACGACGTTTTGTGCAGCCACAACATCTGCAAAGGCGCTTATCGCGCCCTGCAACACCTGCTGCTCGACCCCCCGCAAGTTTTCACGTCCTGCACGCACGAGCGATTCGGCCTCGCTAACGGCATTGGTCGTCTGAAAGCCACGAAAGACCGGCTGCACCAAGTCCACCGTATATCCGCGCGGCGATGTCGAGCCACCAGCGCCAGTGGCAGGACGCACGTTGAAGTTCTCTCGTCCTACATCGGCATTGAAACCAATCTGCGGTCGATAGCCTGAATTCGCTCGCGCAACTTCTTCGTCAGTTGCACGAAGGCGTGCACGTTCCGCATCCAATTGCGGATTGTATTGGTAGGCTGCAGCAACGGCATCGAGCAACGTTTCCGCATGGGCGGGAACGGCTACTTGCGGCGCCAGCATAATGGCAAGTGCGGCAAGGGCGCCTGCCCCATATGCTCGCATAGCCCCCCGGTTAACGCGCAGCGTCATCTATTTGTCCCTGTCAGCCCCACGCGATCTCCCCAGACCACAGTTGGGACGCCCCCATTTAACGCGCCTCGCACCCCGCCTCAGTACAAATAGCCCGATTCTCGAGTTACAGTGCAAATGCCGACATTGCTATGCACAGACATACCCCAACGCCGGCCCACACGGGAGGCACCAGAGCCCCACCTACGTGCATTGAACATGCCGCGTTGCTGAATTCACACATGCCTGGTCTGATTAATACTATTTTAAGACTCTAAGAGCGCTTGCGATATACGTGGGCTACGCCCTTGAAACCACTAGTTCCTTCGTTTCCAGCACGCCCCACTGCGAATCACTTTCGCAGCACTTAGATTGAGGCAGGTTCCCGAACCGCAACTGGACGCTTTTGGGCATGGATACCCATCAAAAATCGATTTATCGCGCGCACCCGCGACGGCGCTCCGGTGGGCGAGCCAAGCTTTGAGTCTCTCCGGGGCCTGCGAGTCGATTTCGAGCTGCGTTCACTAGAAGATGAAGCTGGCGGGCCGCTCAAATCCCGGAACCAGAGGTGCTGAGGCATCAAAGGCGACACGCTCTGACGGTGTGTTGGCAACCTTGGTCGCCACGACAGCGCGCCCAAGGCCCTGCCGCGCTTTGATCGCCACAAGGCGCCCGCCCTGAGCCAGCTGCGCGAACAGTGCTTCGGGCAGATCTTCTACGGCCCCATCGACGATAATCGCGTCATAGGGGGCACCATCGGCATAACCTGCCGCCAGACCACCCTCGACGATCTCTACGTTAGCCGCACCGATTGCAGCCAGATTTTCGCGCGCTGCCGATGCAAGTGAAGCATCCGCCTCCAATGCGACGACCTTGGCGGCCATGCGGGACGCAATGGCTGCCGAATACCCCGTCAACGCGCCAACAATCAGCACCGTGGACGTAGGTTCCAAGTCCGCAAGTTGCATCAGCCGTGCGAGCGTGCGCGGTGCCATCATCGCCCGTCCGCCGCCTACGGGAACCGCGCCATCCATATACGCAAGCGCGCGCTCCGCCTTGGAAGGAACAAATGTCTCGCGCGCGATGTCCTGCATGGCAGCCGTAATGCGACGGTCCGTGACGTCGCTCGGGCGAACCTGGCTTTCGACCATGTTTTTTCGCTGCAGGGCGCTGTCGGCCATCGTATTCGATCTCCCTCGATCCCAAGGCTCCAATGGTCCGATAAAGCCAGCAATTCCGGGCTGCGCGGGCTTGCTGATGGCTGATGAACCGGTTGTTCCTATACGCCAAACCCCATCTACCTGCGACAGATAAGCTGCCGCAAGTGCGAAAGAGCCGCGCCGACCATCTTGTAACTTCTTCCAGGAACATGATAGACGGGCCACTCTGTCATCTGGCTTTGATCTTTCGCTAGCGAGGGCTTTGCCGGTTTGACGTGTGCGCGCCACAAGGGCGAGCATGTCGCTTGGTTGTAAGAGGCCACGTGGCGGAGTGGTGACGCAGCGGACTGCAAATCCGCGTACCCCGGTTCAATTCCGGGCGTGGCCTCCAAGCGGCGTTGTTCGGCTGTTAAGCCCCTGAGGCGAAAAGGTGGTTGCACATGGGGGCGCAATGCGTACAAAAGCGCTCGCAATGGTGCTCGTGTTCTGGTAATGCGGGCGCTCGCTCGGGCTTTTGGAATGTTTTCCAATGCCTTTGCGACAAGGCATTCCGCGGTAGCTCAGTGGTAGAGCGTCCGACTGTTAATCGGATGGTCGTAGGTTCGAATCCTACCCGCGGAGCCAGATAATTATCTGAAATTCCGATGACATTTTTCGCGGAACGAGTTTCAGGCTTGATGGGTCGGCGATGCGTTTCGACCGGTGCAAAATGCACCCTCGGTTCCCACAATAAAGTGTGCCCAACAACGCCTGATCAGCGCGCGATGGCGCCGCCCATCACATCGGCTACCGTGGCACTCGATTTCCTTGCAGGCGCGATGCGTGAAGCCCGGCGTGAGGGTGTGCGCGATGGCTTGGCGACAGGAGAGGCCGGATCGGCGGTTGCTGCCACCGCTGAAGCCTCGGTCGTCTTGGCTGCTACACGCGCAGTGGGATCAACTGGCAGCTTTTCGGCAACCGCGATGACACGGGAAGCATCGCCCAGGAGCAAATCTCCGCCGTACGTCGCCAGATAGTAAGCTCCATCGCCTCCAACGACTGTGTAGCGCATCCCGCGCGAGGTGCGCGATGTCGTTACCCTGTCGGTCGTCTTCTGGCCGCTGCGCAAATGCCATTCAGCAACGAGCCCTTCCTTCGACCTCAGGATCGTAAGCTTACCGGGCAACGCGGGCGGCGACGTCAGCCACACACCGACAACATCACGCGAATCGAGCTGTGCCTCCGAGCGGAACAGGGCCTCGTCTTCCGCTCTTAGACCAAGAATTGAAACATCCGGGAGCGCCCTTTGGAAGCGCGCAATCGCCCATGGTTGGGCGGCAAGGTCGGCTTTTGGCAGGAAGAACGACACAGACGCAACGGTTTCGCCCGTCTTTCGCTTTGTGTTGATCTCGTTGGCCAGATCGTAGAGTGCCCGTTCCGAAATGCGCTCGTTTACGCGGACAGCGATGTTACGAGAGTCCTCGGGTCCATCTATGCTGACCGTCTTGTAGCTCGAAGGCGGCTGCGTTTCGGCAATCGCGGTATTCGCGAGACAAAAGAAAGCAATGAGGCTCGCCCAAATCCTGGCCATTCGCACCGAGTCCCTGATTAAGCTTGGCTGCGCCACCAAACGGCGCGCTATCAGGGCTAGGATTGATTTGTTAACCCGGGCTTAACGCAAAAAAGAAACGGCGCCCTACGTGGCCCAGGCGCCGAATTTAGAAGGTTGTGAAAATCTCGCTTCTGACCCGTCAGGGCGCCAGCGCGTTGGCTGCAGCGGCAGGTGGGCGTTCCTCGTCAGGATCGACCCAGGCAGCCGTATTCGTCGAGGCAGGATGATCCCGGCCGTAGATGTCTGGCCGAAACTCGATCCGCCCTGTCGAGGGCTCAGCCCACGCCGTGATGTAGGTGAAATAGACGGGGATCGGGCGTGTGAGCGTCAGATCGAGGGGCTGGCCCTGCGCCAGCACCTGCTGGACGCGGCCGGGCTGCTCCCAGCCGGGTTCATACTTGGCGATCCATTCTGCGAGCTGGAAAACTTCCTGCACGCGCACGCATCCAGCTGAGAACGAGCGGCTGCGCTGACCAAACAGCTTCTTCATCGGCGTGTCGTGCATATAGACGCCGAACTCGTTTTGCATGTCGATACGCACCAAGCCCAGCGCATTTTTATCGCCCGGATCCTGCTTGAACTTGTAGTTGGCCACCTGCGGCGAGTTCCAATCGATGGTCATCGGATTGAGCTCGGGCCCATTGTATCCGTCATAAACGCGGATCACTTCTTCAGACAGATACTGGGGCTCGGTCTTGAGCCGCGGCACCAGATCGAGCGTGGCGACGCTGTCGGGCACACGCCAGTAGGGGAAGAAGTTGAGAGCTTTGATGGTGGCGCGCACCTCAGGCGTGTCGCGGCCTACACGGCCGACAATAACGCGATGGCGCAACTGCACTTCGTACTTCTCAACCGCTTCAAGCTGGAAAGCAGGGACATTTACGAGAACATAGCGATCCTCGACGCCGCCCTGCGTGAGAGCGCGCAACCGCTCATAGTTGAGCTTGAGCTGATCGAGACGCTCCTGAGCCGTCATATTGAGGACAGCATAAACCGAACGCTCGATTCGTCCGGTCGGGCGAATGCCGTTACGAGTCTGGAAGCGCTTGACGCCGTCTTCAAGCTCGCTGTCGAAGGTTTCGCTGTTGTAGTACTGGCCCTTGGGCGGCATGTCGCCCGAAATCCGCAATCGCTTGCGGAGGATCGGAACGCGCGGATCCTCGTCGCCGGCGCGCATCATGCGCCCTTGCGGCACGAGGGGCCAGCCACCTTGATCGACAATTCTCTGATAGCTCTCGATCGCTGCCGCCATAGCTTTCAGCATCACGTCGCTGCGCCAGGGCGTTGCATCGGGCCGCAGATCGTTTAGCGGTTCGGGTTTGCGCTCAGGGGGGGGCTCACGATCGCCACCCTCTCCGCCATAGACCGGACTGCCGATCTGTTGGCCGGCCCACGATGCCTGCGCATGAGCAGGGCTCGCGCCGATGGCGATGCTCAACGATGCAAACGTACAAACAATGAGTGCCCAGGCCGCCCTGAGCCCCACCGAATTAAAGCAGTCTAGAGATATCATTCCTCAGCCCGGCCCACTTCAATTGTCGCCCGTATCGCAAGAACTCTTTTTCGGATGCCTACGTTCCGATCGGACGTGCTCCGCTGCACTCACGCTGCGCCACAAAACGCTGTTATCGTAACCTTCTGCGCAAGCATATGGCCAAACGGTGACGTAAAGCCATTACGCCCGGACGCAAGGCTGCAATGTGTTGCAGTTCTGCCGTTTTTTGGCTTTTGAACAACGATGCGGCGTAAGGGTGCCCGCTTTGCGCGCACCATGCCGCACTTTGGCGACACAACCGGGAAAAATACTTCAGGAGAAGTGGTCGTATCCGGTCCTATCCAAGGGCATTGCGCCTCCTGCGGCATCGACAACGACGACGCCGGTTCCCTGCTGCAGCCAGCCCACCTGCGAAACATTGATCGGCAACTGCGCAATCTCGTCCTTCAGCAACTCCAATTTGGCCTCCGGGACCGCAAACAAAATCTCGTAATCGTCACCGCCGGCAAGGATTTCCCGAGACCATGCGGGATGCGCCTGGATCATGATTCGAGCGGGCGGTGAAAGGGGAAGCGCGTTGAAATGGACTTCAGCGCGCGCGCCCGCACCAGCGGCCAGCTTGCCCAGATCCTTGGCAAATCCATCCGAGATGTCGAGCGCAGCTGACGCATAGCGGCGCAAGATCGACATGATTTCGAGGCGCGGTGCAGGACGCAGGTAACGTGCGCGCAGAAATCCCATATCGCCGCTTGTAAGAGCTTCATCAAAAAGATTTGTCTGGCGCTGCAAGGCGAGCCCAAGCGCCGCATCGCCGAGCGTACCCGTGACGAACAACGCATCTCCCGCGGATGCGCCGTTACGGCGTACCATCCGACCTCTAGGAACAGCACCCAATACCGTGATCGCGACCGACAGAGCGCCTTTGGTGTGATCGGTATCCCCACCCAGAAGCGAAAGCCCGAAAGCCTTTTGCGCGCTGGCCAGCCCTTGCGCAAACATCGCCATCCACTCGTGCTCAGGTGGCTCAGGAAACGAAAGCGCCATGGTGTAGCCAATTGGCTCGGCGCCTTTTGCGGCAAGGTCGGAAACATTCACCGCCAACGCCTTCCAAGCGATGTCGTCAGCGCGGCCGTCGGCAAAGAAGTGAACGCCCGCAACGATGGGATCCGTGGTGACCACGACATCGCAATCTTCAGGAGGCGTGAAAAACGCTGCATCGTCGGAAAGTCCGAGCGCACCAGGAGCGCCAGCACTCAAAGGTGCCAGATATTTCTGAATCAGCTCCGTTTCGCTGGTGACCCGTTGCGTCAAACCTGCCTCGTGTCGATTGTGCGCTTGTAGCTTCCTCAGGCCGGACCGCTTTTGGACTCGAAGTCCTTGGCACGAACCTTTCGCGCAATCTTGTCGAGCACGCCATTGACGACGCGCGGTTCGTCCTCGGAGAAGAAGAAGTGCGCCACATTGATGTATTCGTTGATGACAACGCGCACCGGCACGTCTGTACGCTCCAGCAATTCGCAGGCTCCAGCGCGCAGCACCGCACGCAAGATACTGTCAACGCGCACCAGCCGCCACCCTATGGCGAGCTGATCGTCGATGAGCGGATCGATTTCACGTTGCCGCCGCAGCACGCCACGCAGGATGTCGGCAAAGAACTGCCGGTCCGCTCCGCTTGCTGCGGCCGCCGCGGTTGCATCCTCTTCAGCGCCTGAATTCGCATCTACGTTCGGCTTCCCTGAGATGCGCTCTGACAAGAACTCGTCAATAACGTCGTTGAGGTCGGTTCCCGCCATATCCATTTGATACAGTGCCTGGACGGCGGCCAGTCGCGCAGCCGTGCGCGCCGAAATCAACTCCGGCGCGCCAGCAGGCTGTTTTTTGGTTGTCATGCCTTGTGCCCCCAGAAGGCGCGCTTGATCTCGATAAGCGACAGACAGGCGCGTGCGGCGTCACCGCCCTTGCCGTCACGGCCGCCCTTGGCGCGTGCAATCGCCTGGGCCTCGGTTTCAACGGTCAAAATTGCGTTGCCGACTGGCGCGTCGTGCTTGGTGGCCACGTCCATGAGCCAGTGGTTGGCGTTGTTGACGACAATATCGTAATGGGCGGTCTCACCACGAATGACGCAGCCCAGCGCGACCGCACCGTCGAAGCTCATGCGCCCAGCCGCGCGCGCACCAACGGCGGCCGCAAGAACCTGGGGGATCTCAAGCGCACCGGGAACGGTCAGGCGGGTATAGCTGACCCCACGCGCTTCGAACTCTGCGATCGCTCCCTCAAGCAGCAAATCAGCAATGTTCGTATAGAAGCGCCCCTCAAGAATAAGAACGTGAGCGCGCAAGGGGCTATCGGAGCGCTTGGCGCTCGCTTCCTCGTTGCCGGATTTGACGACCATGACCCCTACTCGATCTTTCTCGTGCCTGTTACGCGCAAGCCGAAGGCTTCAAGGCCTACATAGACATGAGCGGGCGATGTTGTGAGCACTTCCATATCCTTCACGCCGAGATCGACAAGAATTTGCGAGCCAATGCCGATCTCGACCTGACGACGCTCCTTGGAGGCATCCTGGGTTCCCGGCGCCTGCTGCTTGACCCAGTCGGACAGCGCTTTCGGGCGCAAATCGCGGATCAAGACCAACACGCCGCGGCCTTCCTTCTCGATCTCGCGCAACGACTGAGAGATCGTGGCTTCACTCTCGCCGCCAACACCTAGCACATCGTGAAATACGTTGAGCGGCTGCACGCGGACGAGTACGGGATCACGGCCGGTGATCTTGCCTTTGACGAGGGCAAGATGCTCGGAGGGCTCGACAGTATTTTCATAGACGTGCAAGTCGAACCCGCCACCGATGCGGGTCTCAACATGCGTCTTGGCAACGTGTTTGATGATGCGGTCGTTCTTGAGGCGGTAGGCGATCAGATCCTCGATCGCACCTATCTTGAGCCCATGTGACTTCGCGAATGGAACCAGGTCGCCCATACGAGACATGGTGCCATCGTCGTTCATGATTTCGCAGATGACCGCAGCAGGTACGAGCCCGGCAAGGCGGGCAAGGTCCACGCTCGCTTCGGTGTGTCCTGCGCGAACGAGAACGCCGCCTTCGCGTGCGATCAAAGGAAATACATGGCCCGGCGAAACGATGTCTCCCGCGCCCTTTGTGGGATCGATTGCTGTCGCGACGGTTCGCGCGCGGTCAAAGGCCGAAATGCCCGTTGTGATCCCTTCGCGCGCCTCGATCGATTGCGTGAACGCGGTCGAACGTCCCACGCCAGCGCGCGCCTGCGACTGCAACGAAAGATCGCTCGCGCGCGCCTGCGTCAACGTCAGACAGATGAGACCGCGGCCGTGCTTGGCCATGAAATTGATCGCGTCGGGTGTCGCCATCTGGGCGGGAATGACAAGGTCGCCTTCGTTCTCGCGGTCTTCCGCGTCGACAAGAACGACCATCTTGCCATTCTGCATGTCCTCGACGATCTCCTCGATCGGCGAGAGCACGGATGATGTGGCTTGCGAACCGTGCATCACGGACGAAACTCCAATAGGCGCGCCACGTAGCGCGCGAACACATCGACCTCGATATTCACGAGGTCGCCCGGCCTTTTCGCGCCCCACGTCGTAACCGTCAAGGTGTGCGGAATGAGATTGACGCCGAAGCGGTCGCCGGACACCTCGTTGACGGTTAAGGACGTGCCATCCATGGCAATGGAACCCTTAGGCGCGATATACCGCGCCAGATGCTCCGGTGCTTCCAGAAGAAACCGGCGGCTTTCCCCATCGGGCGTGATCGAGATGATCTTGGCAACGCCATCGACGTGACCGGACACGATATGCCCACCAAGCTCGTCGCCTGCTCGCAACGATCGTTCAAGGTTGACTTTGCGACCAGGTTCCCAGCCGTCAAGCGTGGTCTTTGAAAGCGTTTCGTTGGACACATCGACCGTGAAGCACGCTCCTGCTGGATCAGGGGCGATCTCCCTCGCCGTGAGGCAAACGCCGTCGCAGCAGATAGACGCGCCGGACGGGATTGTATCTGCGCTAAAGGCCGTGCGCACCGTGAAGGCGCCGCCCTGGCGCGCCACGACCTCGCCGACATCGCTAACCAACCCCGTGAACATGCTCAGTTTCCTTCCTGCTTATGCGTCGTCCGCAACCGCCAAAGTCTATCAGGTCCAAAGGTTGCCGTGTCCGCAATCGCCAGCGGCAGATTGCCTGAATAAGACTTTGCAAGTGCAAACGGCGGAAGACCTGCCTCGCCCGCTGGTCTGCCGGATTTGGCGATACCGGCTACATAGAGGGCGATTTCATCGACCAGGGATTGTGCGCCGAAAGCCGCCCACATGCCTGGACCGCCCTCAACCAGAAGCCTCGTTATTCCGCGCGCCACAAGCGCTTCCATGACCGCGGGAAGCCAGAGCTGGCCAGCAACCACTGGGACCAGCGCAACCTCCGCACCCTGGCGCTCAAGCATCGCCTTGCGGACGGGATCTGCGCCAAAGCCCGCGACACACAGAACGCCGACGGCGTGACTATCGTCAAAGAGGCGGGCACTGGGTAGAATATCGAGACTTTTGGAGAGGACCACGCGCAGCGGAGACTGCCCCTCTAAGCCAGGAAGGCGGCACGTGAGCTGCGGATTGTCGGCCTTGATCGTGCCCGCGCCGACGAGGATCGCGTCGGCCTGCGCGCGCAGCAGGTGACCATGCGCGCGCGCCTGCGGGCTGGTCACGAAAACGGGCATCGCGCCGGTGCCTTGCGGCACGCTCCCGGAACTATCGAGCGCCATCTTGAGCGTGACAAACGGCCGGCGCTCGGTCACCCGCACGATGTGGCCGCGCGTAATCCAGCGCGCTTCCTCCGCGCCGATACCCCGGCGCACTTCAAGACCGGCGGCGCGCAGACGATCGAGGCCGCGCCCCGCAACCCTTGGATCCGGATCTTCAATCGCCACCACGGCACGCTTCAAACCCGCCGTAATGATAGCGTCGGCGCACGGTGGCGTTTTGCCGTAATGCGAGCAAGGCTCAAGGGTGACGTAAATCGTTTTTCCCGCAGCCCGCTCTCCTGCCAAGGCAATTGCGCTCGGTTCGGCGTGCGGTCTGCCACCCGCCGCGGTAACCGCACGTGCGATAACTTCGCCGGTCGCCTCATCGGCAATAACGGCACCAACGGATGGGTTAGGCGCCGTGAGCCCAAGGCCGCGGCCAGCCATCATCAATGCGATTCGCATCATCTGCGCATCGAATTTGGCGCGATCCTCGCTCACGAAGCGTTCTCCCATCGCAGCGAACTCAGTTCGCGAGGAAACGCGCAAGGGCAAACAGATCGACGATGTGTCGGGATGCCAATCACGACCGGTCTATTTCTTTGTTGTCACGACATCTGCCGGAGGCGCAGACGCGAATGCATCATCGCGCAGCCGCCTGTCGGAGACATCGCTTGCAATATCGCGCAAGACGGCCTGAAAATCGTTGGCATCTCGGAAATCGCGGTAAACGGAGGCAAACCGCACATAAGCGACCGGATCGAGTTCGCGCAAAGCTGCCATGACCAGTTCGCCGATTTCGGCGGACGAAATTTCGGTCTCACCGGAACTTTCCAGCTGACGCACAAGCCCCGTAATCAGCCGCTCAATTCGCTCAGGCTCAATTGGGCGTTTGCGCAGCGCGATTTGAACAGAACGTTCCAGCTTATCGCGTTCGAAGGGCACGCGCCGGCCCGAACGCTTCACCACGATCAGCTCGCGCAGTTGCACGCGTTCGAACGTCGTAAACCGGCCCCCGCAATCCGAGCAGACACGGCGGCGACGGATGGCGGAATTCTCGTCCGACGGCCGACTGTCCTTCACTTGGCTATTCTCGCTCCCACAGAAGGGACAGCGCATCAGACCTTCACTCCTTCAAAAGTCAGCTTTCAGAGCCTTCCCGCTGGGTCGGCGCCTTCTGGGCGCCAGACGCTGCGGCCGCCTTGGTAGCCGGATTCCAACCGCCGCGAAACGCCTCCCGCAAGAAGGCTTTGAAAGTTCTACAGTGACTTTATCGCCGAGCCGCCGTCTCACGTTGTCTATAGCGCGCCCGAGCCGCCTGAACTTGGCTAATGTGGGCCTCGGCCCAACTATCCAGCTTGCGAACCGCATCCGACAAGGAGCGCCCAAGGTCCGTTAGCGCGTATTCCACGCGCGGAGGCACCTCGGCGTAATCAATACGTTCCACAAGCCCGTTACGCTCAAGCTCTCGAAGCGTCTGGGTCAACATTTTTTGAGAAACGCCGCCAATCAGCCGCATCAGATCGCCGTTTCGCATTGGGCCGCGCCGCAACGACGGAAGAATGAGCAACGTCCACTTGTCCGCAATAAGCTCCAGAATGGCGCGCGACGGGCATGCTTCCGTATAGACATTTCCTGGCGGACACGGCTGGCCGCTCACGACCACCTTACTCACCATCACAACCCCATTGGTTACCAAAAGGTGCGTACTTTACTTATGGTAATATTGAATATGTATAGGGGATCGTCGAGCAATGCAACGCATGTCAGGAGCCTCCTATGACCAATATTGCCATCGTCTACCACTCCGGCTTCGGCCATACCAAAGTGGTTGCAGAGCATGTTGCGAAGGGTGCAGCCAGTATCGCAGGCACCACCGCAAACCTCTTCAAGGCTGAAGACCTTGCCTCGCCAGATAGTGGACCCTGGGAGGAACTTGCACGGGCCGATGCCATCATTTTCGGGGCACCGACGTACATGGGTTCCGCATCAGCTCCCATGAAGCAGTTCCTCGATGCTTCATCCAAGGTTTGGTTCACACAGGGCTGGAAGGACAAAATCGCCGGGGGTTTTACTAACTCGGCCGCATGGTCGGGCGACAAGTTCGCGACTTTGTCCCAATTCGCGGTTGTCGCCGCCCAGCACGGCATGATCTGGGCGGGGCTTGGCCTAATGCCTGGAAATAACAGCTCGAAGGCATCGATCGAGGACGTCAATCGTGTCGGATCCTTCCTCGGCCTCATGACCCAGGCCAACGTCGACGAGAGCGCGGAAATCGCTCCTCCTCAGGCCGATCGCAAGACAGCCGAGCTTTTCGGCGCACGGATCGCTCACGTCGCCGCACGTTGGAAGAAGGGCCGCTGAGCAGCTGCTCGATTGCCGGAATCCAGAAACGAAAAGGCGCCGGGACGAACCGGCGCCTTTTGCACGTCATCAGGGTGGACCGCCCAAAGCGGTCTTCACATGCTCATGAGTAGATCGGGAACTTGGCGCATAGCGCGATGGCCTTGGCGCGCACGGCAGCCTCGACCGCGGCATTGCCAGCTTCGCCGTTCTTGGCAAGCCCATCGAGGACTTCCGCGATCAGGCGAGCGATCTCCTGGAACTCGGCAACGCCGAAGCCGCGCGTGGTGCCTGCGGGCGAACCCAGACGGATGCCCGAAGTGACCATCGGCTTTTCCGGATCGAACGGGATGCCGTTCTTGTTGCAGGTGATGTTGGCTCGGCCCATTGCCTTTTCGGCGATGTTGCCGGTGATCTTCTTGGGCCGCAGATCAACCAGGATCAAATGGCTGTCCGTGCCGCCGGAGACAAGCGCGAAGCCGCTCTGAACGAGCACTTCGCCCATGGCGCGAGCGTTATCAATGACGTTCTTGATGTAGACCTTGTACTCGGGACGCAGCGCCTCACCAAAGGCGACCGCCTTGGCCGCGATGACGTGCATGAGCGGACCGCCCTGGATGCCGGGGAAGATCGCGGAGTTGACCTTCTTTGCAATGTCCTCGTCGTTGGTGAGGATCATGCCGCCACGCGGACCGCGAAGAGTCTTGTGCGTCGTCGTCGTAACAACGTGCGCATGCGGGAATGGGCTGGGATAAAGACCCGCAGCGACGAGACCCGCGAAGTGAGCCATGTCGACCAGAAAGTGCGCACCGACTTCATCAGCAATCTTGCGGAATGCGGCGAAATCGATCTTGCGCGGATAAGCCGAGCCGCCAGCTATGATGATGCGCGGCTTGTGCTCGTGAGCGAGCTTCTTCACTTCGTCCATATCGATGAGGTGCGTATCGGGCTTGACCATGTAGTGCACGGCCTTAAACCACTTGCCCGACTGATTAACCGGCGCACCGTGAGTCAAGTGACCGCCCGCAGCGAGAGAGAGGCCCAGGATGGTGTCGCCTGGCTTGGCGAGTGCATTGAAGACACCCTGGTTGGCCTGAGAGCCGGAGTTGGGCTGGACATTCGCGAACGAGCAGCCAAAAAGCTTCTTGGCGCGCTCGATTGCGAGTTCTTCTGCAATGTCAACGTACTGGCAGCCACCATAATAGCGCCGACCCGGATAACCTTCGGCGTACTTGTTGGTCAGCACCGAGCCTGCTGCATCAAGCACCGCCTGCGAAACGATGTTTTCCGATGCGATGAGTTCGATCTCGTGCTGCTGGCGTCCGAATTCCTTCTGGATGGCGCTGAAGACCTCCGGATCGGTCTCAGACAGATGCGACTTGAAAAAGCGCGAGGTCTGCGAGTTGGCCGCTTGGGCCGGAGCGTTCGACATGGGCGTTCCCTATGTTTTTTACTGATTTCTGGGGTAGTTGAACGAAATATGCGCGGGCGCCAGCAAGTCTTTCGACCTGCTCGCGCGATCCATTGCGACCATAGTAGGAGGGCTGAAAAGCGGGCTCAACACACAAACGTTCGCGAGCCCCCGTGTAAAATAGGCGCGGGATTAAGTGAGCCCACACCAATGGGTAGCGGCGAACGTGTGCAGGCGGAATGAGCCGCCTGCCATCTCGATTTTATTCGGCAGCCTGGCTCAGCCCCATCTCCGACTGCAGCGGGCACTTCGCCCACAGCTCGGTCATGGCGGCCACGAGGTGGTCCATGTCCTTGTCGGTGTGCAGCGGCGTCGGCGTGAGACGCAGACGTTCGGTGCCACGCGGCACGGTCGGATAATTGATCGGCTGAACGTAAATTCCGTACTCGTTGAGCAGGATGTCGGAGAGCTGCTTGCAACGCACCGGATCAGCAACCAGCACCGGAACGATATGGCTGGGGCCCGAAATCACGGGCAGATCGGCAGCTGTCAGGCGACGCTTCAAAGTGCGAGCGCGCTCCTGATGACGTTCACGCTCGACATTAGACGACTTCAAATGGCGGATCGACGCCAGAGCGCCGGCAGCAATCACCGGAGCGAGCGAGGTGGTGAAGATGAAACCGGGTGCATACGAGCGGACCGCGTCGCAAAGCGTGCGGGACGCCGCGATGTAGCCGCCCATGACGCCAAAGCCTTTGGCGAGCGTACCGTTAATGATGTCGACACGGTCCATAACACCATCACGTTCGGCAATGCCGCCGCCGCGCGGGCCATACATGCCCACAGCATGGACCTCATCAAGATACGTCAGTGCGTTGTATTTCTTCGCCAGGTCACAAACAGCCGCGATGTTGGAAACGTGGCCGTCCATCGAGTAGACGCTCTCAAAAGCGATGATCTTAGGAACATCGAGAGGCACGCGCTGCAGCTTCGCCTCAAGGTCAGCGAGGTCGTTGTGCAGGAAGATATGCTTGGGACCGCGTCCGTTGCGGATGCCCGCGATCATCGAAGCGTGATTCTTCTCGTCAGAGAAAACCACACAACCGGGGAGAAGCTGAACGAGCGTAGAAAGCGCAGCCTCGTTGGCGACGAACGCCGAAGTGAACAATAGCGCTGCTTCCTTGCCGTGCAGATCGGCAATCTCGTGCTCAAGCTCGACGTGATAATGGGTGGTACCCGAAATGTTACGCGTGCCGCCAGAGCCGGCGCCAACGATATCGAGCGCTTCGTGCATCGCGGCGATGACCTTGGGATTTTGGCCCATGCCGAGGTAGTCGTTAGAGCACCAAACGGTAATCGGGCGCGTAGCCTCGGGCTTGATGAAATCCGCCTTGGGGAAGTCGCCACGATGACGCTTCAGATCCGCGAAAATTCTGTAACGGCCCTCGCGCTTAACGGCCTCAAGGGCTGCGCTCAGCCTCTGCTCGTAATCCATGAAGCTTATTTCCACTCCCCAGGACTTAGTATCGTTTTCCTGAACTATGCCGGGGGTTGCCCGACAATCAAAGCGTTCTTTCGTCGCGCGCTTCATTTATTTCCTTACGGGAAACAAATCCGCACCCGTTTTCGTCACGCCCTGAACCGTCATCCAATCGCAGGCAGCCATACCTGCAAATTTCGAGGCAATCTTGACCAGGGCAAAAGATACTAAACATTGCGCTAGATCAAGGTTCGACACTATGGCGCATTTGGGCGTACCCGAGGCGGCGGAAGTCTAGTTTAGAGATTGGATCAAACAGGGCCAGTTCCGCCACTATCCGATTGACCTGGGAGGGATATCTCCGAGTGGTCTTCCCAGCAAATATTGGGTTGGGCGTCAGTTGGCAAGCACGGCTATCAGCTCCGGACAACAAGCGTCGCCCCTCGAACGGTGAGCCACTCGCTGGGGCACGATCCGACCAGGCCTAGTAGTTGGCAGCCACTTCACCGACACTATCGCGCTGATAGAGATCGCGGCGGAACTGGACGACACCGTCAGGGGTAGCCCAGGCGGTTATGTAGACGAAGTGGAGATCGACAGGCTTTTTCAAGCGCACATCGCGTCTTGTGCCCGTTTCCTTCATTTCCGCGATGGCTTCGTCACTCCAGCCATTCTGGCCATTGAGCAGCCATGCGGCCAAGTGAGCGATATTGCGGACCCGAATGCAGCCAGAGCTGGCCGAACGGAAATTGCGCCCGAAAATCGTGTCCGACGGTGTGTCGTGCATGTAGACGGAATGAGCACTGGCAAAATTGATCTTGAGGAACCCGAGCGGATTCTCCTTTCCCGGCTGCTGACTGTAGGAATAAGTGCCCGGCCGCACCTTGTTCCAGTCGATCTTATCCGGGTCGACCTTCTTGCCCGAGCCGTCGTACGCATCGATATGGAACTTGGACAGGACGCTCTGACCCTTCTTCTGCATTTCACGCCCGCGCGGAATGAGGTCTTCAGACTCCACCGTAGGCGGTACCCGCCACATCGGGTTGAAATTCAGATCTGTGATCGAGGAGCGCAGTAGCGGGGTAGCCCTATCGGGCTTGCCCACCACACCCGCGTAGCGCGCGACGATGTCGCCGTTCTCCACTGCCTCGATCTGGGCGGCGGGGATATTCACGACCACGTAGCGCTTCGATACCTGGCCGACGAGCGACTGTAGGCGCGTCAGGTTCACCTTGAGCTGTTTCAGCCGAACGTCGGCGGGGACATTCAGGGCCGCAATAGTACGCCTGTCGAGAATGCCCGTCGGAGTGAGCCCGTTGGCTGCCTGGAAACGCTTCAACGCCTTCTCAAGCTCGTAGTCGAAGTAGTTCGAACCACTGCTATCGCCTTTGTACTCGCCGGAAGCCGACAGACGCGCGCGCAGAAATGCGACGCCGGCGTCGCGGGAGCCAGCCTGCAATTGTTGCTCGGGAACCGGCGCCCAGCCGCCACGGGCTACGACGTCCGAATAGAGCTTGATGGCATCTTTCGTGGGACCAATGTTGGCCTTGGAGATCGTGGCAAAGCCTTTGGGAGGGTTGGCCTCCCACTCGCGTATAAAGCTGCGGTCGTAGCTCGGGGTGGAAACCGGTCCGCCACTGTTGGCAAAAGTCTCCTGAAAGTAGGCCATGCCTTGTGCGTGGGCTGTCGTCACCATCTCCGGCATGAATGCGAACGCAATGCACGAGACGGTAAAGCAGAGCGCAGCCTGCACTCCACGGCCAACGTTCCCAACAGTCTGCCCAACCCGTCGCACGATCATCTCCAGCCCGGTTTGTTCCCAGTCTACGTGACTTAACACTTCCCTTATTAGCCTTAAGCAAACGTTGCCGGCTGCCTCGGGGAGGCGTGCGTGCCGGATTTTAAGGTGAGAAGGCTGAAAAACGTGAGGCAATTACGAATCGCAACCGCGCATTTTGATGACCCGCGGTGTCAGTGCCACACCATCCGCCCAAAAGGCTAAGGGGCTCTACCTAGGAGCATTGGCAAAGCAGGCTTTCAGCTGAGGATCCAACGTCTTGCACCGCAATGAGAAAGAGCCGCCTAGCTTTGCGCCGGGCGGCTCTTGAGGATGCAGGCTGCCTTCTTGAGCCCCCCGACCCATGCCGGGCAGCGGACCGCGTTACAAATTACAGGCGATAGCGGATCTGATCCGACCAGAAGCGCTCCAGACGGACCAGAGCCTTGTTGAGACCCTTGATATCGTCTGTCGTGACTTCACCGACGCTTTGCACCGAGCCAAGCTGACGATTGTAGAGCTTCGTCACCACATCGCACGCCTCCAGACCGCGATCGGTCAGGCTGACGCGAACCGAACGACGGTCCGTATCGGAGCGCTTGTAGTGGATGTAGCCCATGTCAACGAGCTTCTTGAGGTTGTAGGAGACGTTGGAGCCCAGATAGTAGCCGCGGGTCTTTAACTCGCCTGCGGTCAACTCGCTCTCGCCTATGTTGTACAGCAACAGAGCCTGTACGCTGTTGAGTTCGGCACCGCCCTGGCGGTCAAACTCGTCCTTGATGACATCGAGAAGGAGGCGATGAAGGCGCTCGATCAGGCGGAGTGCCTGAAGATATTCCGAGCGGAAGGCCTCATCCTGAACCGGCGCCGTGTTACGCACCATATCAAACGCAATACTCATTACCCTGCCTCTTACCGTTTACGCTTCCCGATTATTCTCGGGTTGCTGGAAAGGTAACGCAGATGAATAAAGAGCGACTAAATAGATATAGTAAAAGAATAGTAACAGCCCCTCAAAAGAAGGATTTTTTAATCAACGAAACACGAGAATTCCGTGTAAAGCGAATTTTTCTAAAAAGTTCTATTTCAAATTTGATGCAATCGCAGCTCTAAACGCGAGCGGCCTGCATTTGTTCGCGGGTCGGGAGTGCAAGGTCGTTCTCCCCTAACGGCGCGAAGTAGCGCGCCACCTCGGCAGGATCGACATCATCAATCTTTCCCGGTTGCCAGCGCGGCTTGTTATCTTTGTCAATAAGCGCAGCCCGAACACCCTCTGCAAAGTCGTTCCCTTCAAGGCATCTCCACGCAATACGGAAATCCTGAATCAAGGTTTCGCGCAGATCCAGCGACCGGCACGCGCGAATATGAACATCGGTAATGGCGAGAGACGTCGGAGAATACTTGCCTAGCTCCGCCAGAACGGACTCCGCCCACGGCTTGGCTTCTCCCTTGGCGCCAGCAAGCGCCCTCAGAATTTCGGCGAGATTTTCGCCGGAAAAATATTCACGGATCATCGGGAACGTTCGTTCCAACTCCCCGCGGTCTTGATCTTGATGCAATCCGTCAAGCAACGGATCTACAGGCTCCGATTGCGACAGGGCATCAAGAATGTCCTCGAAATGGCTTGAGGCAATACAGTGCGTCACCAATCCCAACCAGAATGCATCGGCGCGACCGACCCGGTGGCCCGTCAATCCCAGATAGAGCCCAATTGGCCAGGGCATCGCCGCCAGCTTGTGCGCGACACCGACATCGGGAAATAGCCCTATCGCCGTTTCGGGCATGGCGAAGGAATAATTCTCACCTGCGACGCGGTGGGTATTGTAGCTCGACAGGCCAGCCCCCGATCCCATGCACAAACCGTTTATGAACGAGACAGTCGGCTTGGAAAAACAGTCGAGCAGCCAATCCAATTGATATTCGGCAGCAAACATCTGCCGGGCACGCGGCATATCCGTCTTGGCGCAATTGACGAGAGCGCGAACATCGCCACCGGCGCAGAACGCGCGGTCGCTCGCAGATGTCAACGCACAGATGTAGATGTCGGGATTGCGTGCCGTTTTGGGAATTTCATCGGACAGGATCTTGCGCATGTCATCATCGAATGCATTGAGCGCGCGCGGCCTATTGAGCACAAAACTCATCAACGCGCCGCGGCGCACGGCCTCAATCTTTGCCGGTTCGGTCTGGGTGGCCTGTGCGGCGGTCGTCGCTTGCGTGGTTGCTGTGTCACTCATTTCGATTTCCGAGAAAGTCCTTGTCTTGCGATAATGGCCTACACCGTGGGTAAACGGCTTAGACGCCACATTTTAGCACTATACACACCCTAGTTCTCGCCACAGTCTACAAGACATTGATTCGCCGAGACGGAACGCGATGCGGTGTCAAGGTGTTTTCCATGCTGATCCACACAATCATCCGGGGGGATGTTGGAGCACATGATAAGAGCCCGCTCGGCTGTCCATATCGCGTCTTTTGGCGTTCTGACCTGTTTGGCACTGGCCTCCTTTGGCGACCAGCCCTTGATGGCACGCGATAACACGGGCTCCAAAGATAAAGAGCAAACTGCAGAAGATCCGTCGAAGTCAGATGCCAAGGGCGAGAGCAAAACCCGCAAAGGCGTACGCATCGAGCTGACTGTGCCGCGGATCCCAGGTATCTCTGGCAAGTCTTGGCCCAAGACAATCCCCGACGCAGAAGCAGAAAAGAAAGCAGACGGTGCACTGCCCGAGAAATGGAGCCCGGAGGAGATTGCAGCCGCCAAAGCTCATTGCACCGCCGTTCTCAGCCATATCAATGCGATCGCCATTCCCCAAGAGCCGATCAAGGAAGGCGGATGCGGTACACCTGCTCCGATCCAGCTCATTAGCATCGGCCGCAACCCGGAAGTGGCCTTGTCGCCACCTGCGATCGTCAACTGTGACTTCGCCGAAGCGTTAAATGATTGGGTGACCAACGACGTTCAGCCTCTTGCCGTGAAAAACTTCTCCAACAAGGTCATCAAGATTGAGGTCATGAGTTCATACTCGTGCCGCACGGCCTACGGTCGCAAGGGCAACAAGCTCAGCGAGCACGCTGTCGCTAATGCTCTTGATATCCGTGGTTTCGTAACCGCCGGCGGCCGACAAGCTTACGTTCTCGAACACTGGGGCACACCCCAGCGCGAAATTCTTGCGCGCATCGCTGAGGAAAAGGCGAAGGCCGCAAAAGCTCTCGCCGAAGCGCAAGCCGCAGAAAAGGCAGCCCAGACCATGCAGGCCGGGGGCAAGCCTTCCAAAGAGACGCCACCGTCGTCCACGGCCTCAAGCGCGGGTGAGCCCGGTGGCGGGGTCGCGCGGTCGACCATTGTGGATGGCACTCCCAAGCTCACCATCACACTTCCCGGCGCTTCTCCCGGCGGTGGTGCTGGAGCAGATAGCGGCTTCTCCATGGCCCCGAGCCGCCTGGGCGGCCCAAAGTCCGACGAGCCGTCCAATGGCAAGAGCGTCAACGTTGCGAAGGCCGCTGCTAAGACTGGCAAAACAACCCAAACAAAAGCAGCTGACAAACCTAAACCGCCACAAAAAGAGGCCCGGCTCAACGACGCGGAGCGCAAGGAAGCCTTTTTACATGCCGTCCACGCGAGCGCTTGCCAACGCTTTGGAACCACTTTGGGCCCGGAAGCAAACTCCGCGCATCGTAACCATTTCCACGTCGATATGGCGCCGCGCAAGAAAACCAAGATCTGCGATTAACGCACGCCTGCGCTGCGCAGGCGGCCAAGGCCGGCATGAGCAGGCTTGTCAAAGGCTCCCTGCTTGTCCCAAGGTGCGGCCGGATTTCAACCGGACCTCAATTCATGTCTGATCGCACACCTCGCGCACCTAAGGCGCAAGCAACCCCCCGCTCGCAGTCAGCTCACGCCGCACCGCGGCTCAGTTGCAGCGAATACCCCGCCATTCGAATGCGCCGGAACCGCAAGTCCGGCTGGACACGCCGCATGGTGGCGGAGCATGTCCTTACACCCGACGATCTGATCTGGCCGATCTTCGTGCTTGAAGGCGTCGCCAAACGCGAAGCGGTCGCGTCCATGCCCGGTGTGGAACGCCAGAGCGTCGATCAGGTTGTCGAAAGCGCGCGTGAAGCCGTCCGCCTCGGCATCCCGGCACTTGCCCTCTTTCCCTACACCGATCCCAAGCTCAGGACAGACGATGCGCGCGAGGCCTTCAATCCAGACAATCTTGTCTGTCGGGCGACGCGCGCCATCAAGAAGGCGGGCCTCGAAATCGGTGTTGTGCTCGACGTTGCGCTCGATCCCTATACGAGCCATGGCCACGATGGTCTGCTTGTCGGTGACGAGATCGTCAATGACGAGACCATAGCCGCGTTGATCAAGCAAAGCCTCGTTCAGGCAGAAGCTGGCGCCGACGTGCTGGCCCCGTCCGACATGATGGATGGACGCATTGGTGCCATTCGGGCAGCGTTGGAAACTGCAGGTCTTCAGAACACGCAGATCATGTCCTATGCCGCCAAGTATGCCAGCGCGTTCTATGGCCCGTTCCGTGATGCAGTGGGCTCAGCAGGTTTTTTGAAAGGCGACAAACGCACGTATCAAATGGATCCCGCCAACTCCGACGAGGCATTGCGCGAGGTCGCACTCGATATAGCCGAAGGCGCGGACATGGTGATGGTAAAACCGGGTATGCCCTATCTCGACATCGTGCGCCGCGTCTCAGAGACGTTCAAACTTCCGACCTTCGCCTATCAGGTCTCGGGCGAATACGCGATGATCGTGCGCGCTGCGGAAGCAGGCTGTTTTGACTGCGACAAGGCGATGATGGAAGCGCTGATGGCGTTCAAACGTGCAGGCGCCGCCGGCATCCTGACCTACTACGCACCACGCGCCGCCAAGCTCCTCAACCACGACTGATCGAGAACAGACAGAGCCGCTCTAGCTGCCGAGAAAATCCCCTGCGGCAATCCGCACCCGCCGGATCATTGCGCCTGTCTGCGTTTGCCCTTCGACTAGGCGGGCATTCTCCGGCGGCATGCGCGTCATCGCATCGAAGGGGATGATATCGACATGACACCGATCAAGATTGTGCTTTGGGGATTTCTCGCAGCGATAAGCGGCCTTTGGCTGCTTGCCGAGCCCATATTCGGCATTCCCCAACAGTTCGCCCCAATCCGTGCCGCCCTCATCAATTACACGGGCATCATCGGCATATCAGTCATGAGCCTCGCCATGATCTTGGCTGTCCGCCCCGTGTTCGCGGAACGTTGGTTCGACGGCCTCGACAAGATGTACCGGCTGCACAAGTGGCTCGGCATCACCGCATTGATCTTCGCGGTTTCACATTGGATCAGCGCCAAGGCGCCTCACTGGCTTATCGACCTGGGACTTATGGAACGACGCGGGCGCGGCCCTCGGCCAGAGATCACCGATCCAATCGCGTTGTTTTTTCGCGAACAGCGCGGACTAGCAGAGGGCCTTGGCGAGTGGGCGTTCTACGCGGCGGTATTTCTCATTGCCCTGGCGCTTATCAAGATATTTCCCTACCGGCTGTTCCACAAGACGCACATCCTGCTTGCCGTCGCTTATCTCGTGCTGGTGTTCCACGCTGTCGTACTGATGAAGTTCAGCTACTGGGGCGACGCCGTCGGCATCGCCACGGGAATTCTGATGGCCGCTGGCACGGTATCGGCCATCGTCCTGTTGGCAAAGACGAGCGGGCTGGCGCGTCCAGTCGTGGGACAGATCGAAAACATCGAATACAACGCGCCGAACCACGTTCTGAAAGTTGACGTCAAGCTCGCAAGCCGATGGCCGGGCCATGACGCTGGGCAATTCGCCTTCGTCACCTTCGATGATGCTGAAGGTGCTCATCCCTTCACGATTTCTTCGTCATGGCAACGTGACGGGCGTCTGACGTTCCTCATCAAAGAACTCGGCGACTACACCCGAACGCTGCCCGGCACGCTGGCCGCCGGCCAGAAAGTGAAGATTGAAGGACCGTTCGGGCGATTTGACTTCCAATCGGAGAAAGAACGCCAAGTTTGGATCGCAGGCGGGATAGGAATTTCGCCGTTCATCGCCCGTATGCAAGCGTTGGCCAGCGACCGGAATTCTACGGACGTCAACTCAACAAAACCCGTAGATCTTTTCTATGCCACGGCAGCCGAGAACCTTGCGGAGTTTCTGCCGAGGATCCAAGAGCGGGCGGAGGCGGCAGGCGTCAACCTGCACGTCATCAGGTCACCTCGCGACGGACTGCTGCGCGCCAAGGATATTATGGGCGCCATTCCAAAATGGAAAGACGCTGACTTGTGGTTCTGCGGACCTGAAGGATTTGGAAAAAGCCTGCGCCAAGACTTCGTTGCAGCCGGCCTGCCAACGACGGACTTCCACCAGGAATACTTCCAGATGCGTTGAGGTGCGCGGGCGCGGTCTTCAAGAGTCGGCCGCGCCCTCGTCACGTCTGCGCAAGCGTTGCGCCAGGACGCGCATGACATGCAGCGCGAACGCGGGCTCTTCCTTCACGAGTTCAAGAAACATGTCGCGCGGAATGACGGCGACCGTCGTCTTCTCTGCGGCCAGAGCGGCTGCTGAGCGCGGTCCATCATCGATCAGCGCCATTTCGCCCAGAATTCCACCAGGCCCGACCTGCTCAAGCTCTTTACCGTACCTCACCACGTCGATGCGACCGGACAGCACGGCATACATCTCCGCGCCCGTTCGATGCTCGAAGAACACCGGCTCGCCGGCGTCAAGCTGGCGAATTTCAGGATTTCGTCTGGTTATGAGCGTCAGATCGAAGCTGCTGTCCATCGACCGACAAGGTCGCGGCAAGCCGCAATCCTTGTCAACAAGCAAGTCAAAGGCAACTCAACGCCGAACCCGTCTGCGCGGCACGTCGGCCGACTGATCAGACGGGGGCCAGCCGTCGCCGCTCGCAGTCGCCGCAGCGCCGCTATCGTCGCCAGAAGGCTGTGGCGATGCTTGCTGAGGCGTAGATCTGATAGGGTTCTTGCATTCGGTCAGCCACACATCGACGGTCGGATGCTCGACGCCAAAGATCCCGGGACTTTCCGCAAACATCCAGCCGGTAAAGATCCGCTTCTCGGTTCCATCGAGCTGAGTTTCGTCAACCTCTACGAACGTGGTGGTCTTGGGCAGCTCAGTAGCGGGACGCGAGTAGCACACGCGCGGCGTCACCGTGATCTGGCCGAAAGCGACGCTCTTGTTGATCTCGACCTCAAATTTGGAGATCCGCGCCGTCACTTTGTCGAGGGCTGAGAATACCGCGACCTGGTTCTCAATACGCTCCGCGTGCGCTACCGGAACTCCACCAGCAAACGATATGCAAAGCGCGAGGGCGGCAAGACTTACAACGCGCAATCGCGATTGATTGCGGTTCGTCTCAAAGGTCGCCTTAAAGGTCGCCAGCACCCCGGTCCTAACCCTTCAATTCTCGAAATCGGAGCCCCGAAGCGGCTCCCGTTCAACGGACCATCCCATTCACGCCAATGGTGGCGTCAACAAGGCCCCATAACGCCAGCTGATTTAATCAGCTTTCTGACGTGCCGGTCAGTCCGGAGTCCAAGGCCGGTAATCGCTTGTCGTCCGGGCACGCGGACCAGGGGCCAGAATCGAGCCCTGCGGCCGGTACGCTTCCGGAGTTCCAGTCATGTTCATCTGGTGCGGTTCTTGCCAGGGCTTGGGATCGTAGCGTTCGTCTGTCGGCAGCTGGTCCACTGTGTAATGCAGCCAGCCGTGCCATTCGGGCGGCACCTGGGAGGCCTCGGACAGATTCTTATATGTCACCCACCGTGCAGGCACGCCGAGCGGCCCAACACCCGAACGTTGGACGTAATAGCGATTGCCGAATGTGTCCTCGCCGACGAGCTTGCCCTTCCGCCACGTGAAAAAGCGCGTGCCCCACGTATTGCCGCCCCACCAGGAGAAGATCTCGGTGAACAATCCCATTTTTCCCAAAGCCTCATAACAGTGTAGCGCGCACGAGCCGCAACTCGGACTTACCCCTTAAGGATCGTCTCTGTCCATACGGCTCGACCACCGAGGCGGCGGCGCAACACTCTGATGCCGGAATCGCTCTAAGCTCAAGAGCGCGCATGGAAGCAGCCCCTGAAAAATGGCGCTTTCAACAGGCCGCCGAAAGGCCCCGTAAGCGCTCCCGCCCGGATTTCCCGGGTGTTTTCAGTGTTCAATTCACACCTCGCCAACACCCCCACATCTAGTTATTGGTTGTCGCTGCTACCACAATATGTAGATGTCCGCAGGTGACGAACTGATCGAATCGTCCTAGCTTCCAAATACGACAGCAGCGTCTCGGGGGAGTACTCGCGCTGTCGAGACAAGAAGGCAGTGAGGCGTTTTCAGGCCGCATGTCTAGCGGCTCTCAGCAGAGCGTTTCGTGCCGTGTCGATCGAACCCTCCAGGTTCGTTTGTCGTCAAGCCGTCGCGTGTGCCGGCCGGGTGCGGGGAGCATCCGGAGGAGTAGCGGGAGTGTGTCTTATGCGAGGGTCTTCCTTGCACCCGCTGCTCCGAACCATGCGTGCGCGGTTCTGTAAAATTCGCAAGGGCATCCGCCCGAAGCGTCACGACCACAAGCAGGACTTGCGCCTTTCTAGAAGGTGAGGCGCAGCGTCCAAACGAAAACAACCATTCGGGTGTTCCAGCCCTCGTTTCTCGTACTGCGACACCCCCGCAAGAAACCGGGGGCACTTAATCCATGAAGATCACGCGGCGCTTTACCCAGGCCGGACAATCGCCTTACGCCACCATCCCGTTCCGCCGGGCCACGTCGGAAATCAAAAATCCCGATGGCTCGGTCGTCTTCCGTCTGGAAGGCTTTGAAGTTCCCGAGCACTGGAGTCAGGTCGCCGCAGACATTCTCGCCCAGAAGTATTTTCGCAAAGCCGGCGTCGCCCGCGCGCTAAAGAAATTCGAAGAAACTCAAGTTCCCTCGTGGCTATGGCGCTCCATCCCCGATGACGCCGCACTCGCTTCCCTCTCCGAAAAAGAACGCTTCGGCGGTGAAAACGATGCCCGCCAGGTCTTCGATCGCCTTGCTGGCACTTGGACCTACTGGGGCTGGAAAGGCGGATATTTCTCGTCTGAAGAAGATGCCCAGGCCTTCTACGACGAGCATCGCTACATGCTGGCCAACCAGATGGCTGCCCCCAACTCCCCGCAGTGGTTCAACACCGGTCTGCATTGGGCCTACGGCATCGACGGCCCCGGCCAGGGTCATATGTATGTCGACTACCGTACCGGCGAGTTGACCCAATCGAAGTCGGCTTACGAGCACCCCCAGCCGCACGCTTGCTTCATCCAGTCGGTCAATGACGATCTCGTCAACGAGAACGGCATCATGGATCTGTGGGTGCGCGAAGCACGCCTCTTCAAATATGGATCGGGCACCGGATCGAACTTCTCGTCTCTCCGCGGCGCCAATGAAAAGCTGTCGGGCGGCGGGCGTTCGTCGGGCCTTATGAGCTTTCTGAAGATCGGCGATCGCGCAGCGGGCGCCATCAAGTCGGGCGGAACGACGCGCCGCGCCGCCAAAATGGTCGTCGTCGACGTCGATCATCCCGATATCGAGGAATACATCACTTGGAAAGTGCGCGAGGAGCAGAAGGTTGCGGCCCTCGTCACCGGCTCCAAGATCTGCCAGAAGCGTCTGAAGGCGGTGATGACCGCCTGCGTGAAGTGCGAAGCCGATGGCGATGCCTGCTTCGACCCGGCACGCAATCCGAAGCTCAAAATCGCAATCCGCGAAGCCAAACGCGATGGCGTTCCGCAGAACTACATTCTGCGCGTCATTCAGTTCGCCAAGCAGGGCTATCTGGATATCACCTTCGACACCTACGACACCGATTGGGACAGCGAGGCCTACCTCACCGTCTCGGGCCAGAACTCTAACAACTCGGTTCGCGTCACCGATGACTTCCTGAACGCCGTCGTCGATGACAAGGATTGGAGTCTGACGGCCCGCATCTCCGGCAAGGTGACCAAGACCATCAAAGCTCGCGATTTGTGGGAACAGATCGGTTTCGCCGCATGGGCGTCAGCCGATCCTGGCATCCAGTTCCACACGACCATCAACGACTGGCACACCTGCCCGCAGTCCGGCCAGATCCGCGCGTCCAACCCGTGCTCGGAGTACATGTTCCTCGACGACACGGCCTGCAACCTGGCTTCGATGAACCTCCTGCGCTTCCGCCGCGAGGACAAATCCTTCGACATCGAGGCTTACGAGCACGCCTGCCGTCTGTGGACCATCGTGCTGGAAATCTCGGTGCTGATGGCGCAGTTCCCCTCGCGCCAGATCGCCGAGCTGTCCTACCGCTATCGCACCTTGGGCCTGGGCTTTGCCAACATCGGCGGCCTGCTGATGTCTGGCGGTATCTCGTATGACTCGCCGGAAGGCCGCGCCATCTGCGGCGCGATCTCTGCTATCATGACTGGCGTCGCCTATGCGACCAGCGCCGAAATGGCGAGCGAACTCGGTCCGTTCCCAGGTTATGCGCCCAACGCCGGCGATATGCTGCGCGTCATCCGCAACCATCGCCGCGCGGCCTACGGTGAAGGACAAGGCTTCGAGCAGCTCTCGGTCGCACCGGTGCCTCTCGACCATGCATCGCTCAGCGACAAGCGCCTTGGCGACGCTTCCAAGGCAGCTTGGGACCGTGCGCTGGCACTCGGCGAGCAGCACGGCTACCGCAACGCGCAGGCCACAGTAGTTGCGCCGACCGGCACCATCGGTCTCGTCATGGACTGCGACACCACCGGCATCGAGCCCGACTTCGCGCTCGTGAAGTTCAAGAAGCTCGCTGGCGGCGGCTACTTCAAGATCATCAATCAGTCGGTGCCGGAGGCGCTGCGTGCCCTCGGCTACAAGGAAAGCCAGATCGCCGAGATCGAGGCGTACGCAGTGGGACACGCCTCACTGCGTCAGTCTCCGGCCATCAATCATACGACATTGAAGGCCAAGGGCTTTACCGACGAGTCGCTTGCCAAGATCGAGAGCGGCCTTGCTTCCGCATTCGACATCAAGTTCGTCTTCAACCGCTGGACGCTGGGCGACCAGTTCCTCACCGACACGCTCAAGGTGCCGGCAGAGAAGCTGTCCGATCCGACGTTCGACATGTTCGCGCACCTGGGCTTCTCCAAGAAAGACGTAGAAGCAGCCAACGAGCACGTTTGCGGCTCGATGACGCTGGAAGGCGCGCCGCATCTTAAGGCCGAACATCTCCCGGTGTTCGATTGCGCCAATCCTTGCGGCCGCAAAGGCAAGCGCTTTCTGTCGGTGGAAAGCCACATCCGCATGATGGCGGCCTCGCAGCCCTTCATCTCGGGTGCGATTTCCAAGACCATCAACATGCCGAATGATGCCTCGGTGGATGATTGCAAGCAGTCCTACATGCTGTCGTGGAAGCTGGCTCTGAAGGCCAACGCGCTTTATCGCGATGGCTCCAAGCTGTCCCAGCCGCTCAATGCCCAGGTCCTGGGTGAGGACGATGCGGGTGAGGAAATGGCCGAAACCTTGGCCGCAGCTCCGCAGGCACAGCGCACGACGGTCGTCACCGAAAAGATCGTTGAGAAGCTGGTCGAGCGCGTCGTCTACCTGAAGCAACAGGATCGCGAGAAGCTGCCGAGCCGTCGCAAGGGTTACACGCAGAAGGCTTCCGTCGGCGGCCACAAGGTGTACCTGCGCACCGGCGAGTACGACGACGGTCGCGTCGGCGAGATCTTCATCGACATGCACAAGGAGGGTGCAGCCTTCCGCTCGTTGATGAACAACTTTGCCATCGCGATTTCGCTCGGCCTTCAGTACGGCGTGCCGCTGGAGGAATACGTGGAGGCCTTCACCTTCACGCGCTTCGAACCGGCCGGCCTCGTGCAGGGTAACGAGACGATCAAGAACGCGACCTCGATCCTCGACTACATCTTCCGCGAGCTGGCGGTGTCCTACCTTGCCCGTCACGATCTTGCACACGTCGATCCGCGCGAAATCGTGGGCGAGACGGGTCTTGGCTCATCGGACGAGGAGACTGACGAGCAGCTCGATCTCGACCTGCCCGAGAGCGTCACCAAGATGGTGTCGAAGGGTCTGGTGCGCGGACAGCCGGTCGTGCGTCTTGCAAGCCGCGGCAATGGTGGTGGTCACCATCACGCGGAGGCGCCCGCTGCGGTGCTCGGCGAAACAGCGGGCATCATGCGCGCCAGCGAAGGCCTCAGCAGCGGTGCTCAGACGGCGCACGTTATCGGCGCCAACGTGATGAAGGCCGACACCGAGATCTACGCGGAAGCCTCGGTTTCCATCGAGCCGGTGCTGTCGAAGTCGGAGCTTTACCGGCAGCGCATCCAGAACGCGCGCCTTCGTGGCTACGAAGGCGTCGCCTGCCCCGAGTGCGCCAACTTCACCATGGTGCGCAACGGCACCTGCCTGAAGTGCGACACCTGCGGCAGCACGAGTGGGTGCTCGTGATAAAGAATCATGAGTGACCTGTCGGGCCCCGAAAGGGGCCCGACGCATTCTATGGGCCCGTCCTCAGCAAATATCTCAGCTCGCGGAAAGATGGATCCTAGGCACAAGGCCTAGGATGACAAGTGCGTCCGTCTCGGCAGCGCGTCCTGATACCTGCCCTGCGCCGACCCCAACCGCCCGGCTTCGCGTGGAGTACAGCGCAGCGAGCGAGACATGGCGTGCTGAGTGTGCAAAGTATCTTCCCTCACGGGTTCCGAAGCGGGCCAACGTGCCGGCCAACGAGAAAAACCAGGCAGCTTGCGGTCAGATTGCGGACTGCGGGGGAAAGGACGCGCCATGTTCCCACTCTCCAAAATGTTGTCCCACCTCATCCGTGTCGGCACGCTCACGGTGTACGACGCGGAGGGCCGCAGGCATGTATATTCAGGCTCTACGCCCGGCCCATCCGTCAATATGAAGCTGAGCGATCCGCGTCTCTATAAGTCGCTGTTCTTCAGCCCCGAAATGGCTGCTGGCGAAGCCTACATGGACGGCACGCTGACGTTTCCAGAGTCCTCCCTGCGCGCATTCCTGGACTTACTTTCACAGAACCGCAACCTTCCCGGCGGGCCGCCCAGTTCGTTTCACCGTGCGGTGGGCGCCGTCTCGCGACGGTTCAAACACCTCCAACAGGCAAACCCGATCGGCAAGGCGCAACAGAACATCGCGCATCACTACGACATCGGAAACGCGTTGTATCACCTATTCCTCGACGACGGCCTGTTCTACTCCTGCGCCTATTTTGAAAACGACGATGACACACTCGAACAAGCGCAAGTCGCCAAGTGCAGGCTCATTGCGGCCAAGCTTGACCTGCAGCCGGGTCAGAAAATTCTCGACATCGGGTGCGGGTGGGGCGGCCTTGCGATCTACCTCGCCAAGATGGAGGACGTGCAAGTTCACGGGGTGACGCTTTCCAAAGAGCAACACGCGCTTGCCGTCGAACGTGCTGAAAAAGCCGGCGTTGCCAAGCGCGTCCGGTTCGAGCTGCGGGACTACCGCGAACTTGACCAGAAGTTCGACCGCATCGTCTCGGTCGGCATGTTCGAGCACGTCGGCGTGCCGCGCTACGACGAGTTCTTCGCCAAGGTGAACACGCTAATGCCGGATGACGGCGTCATGCTGTTGCATTCCATCGGGCACATGAGCCCGCCGAGCACGGCAAGCCCTTGGCTGCGCAAATATATATTCCCCGGGGCCTACTCTCCTTCGCTCTCGGAGGTGTTTCCAGCGGTCGAGCGCAACCGGCTCTGGGTGACGGACTGCGAATTCCTGCGCCTGCATTACGCGATGACGTTGCGCCACTGGCACACGCGGTTTGAGGCCAACCGCGCGCGTATTGCTGAGATGTACGATGAACGCTTTTGCCGGATGTGGGAGTTCTATCTGATCAGCGCCGAGATGATGTTCCGCTCCGGTGCGCAAGAAGTCTTTCACATGCAGCTCTCACGTAAGCGAGACGCCAGTCCGATCCGCCGCGATTACATTTTTGAGGCGCAGCAGAAGCTGAGGCAACGAGAGGCCGCCGCGGCAGGGTAACCTTTCCGGCGACCGCCTCCCCGAGCGCCATTGTGCACCGCCGCATCGTGCTACGTGAAAACGAGACCTTCGGCTCATTGGACTGGCCGAAAGTGTTGCCTATTGTGCGCCTCGGCAATGCGCACGACACCAGATCGTGCCTCCAACAAAATCGAGGAAACGCCCAATGAACGCGCCTGACATTCAGTGGCCGAAAAAAACGCGCGAAATGCAAAGCCACCACTTCGACTCTACGTTCTGGAATGACTTCAAGTTTCGCGATAACGACATCGTCATCTCGACGTATGCCAAATCCGGCACGACCTGGATGCAGCAGATCGTCAGCCAGTTGTTGTTCAACGGCCAGGAGAATGTGCCCACGGCAGAAATGTCGCCCTGGCTCGATCTGCGCGTACCGCCCAAGGAAGTGAAACTTCCGGCCGTCGAGGCGCAAACGCACCGGCGCTTCTTGAAAACGCATCTGCCCGTCGACGCCATCGTGTTCTCGCCGAAGGCCAAGTACATTTACATCGGTCGCGATGGCCGTGACGTTGCCTGGAGCTTCTTCAATCACCACATCAACGCTAACGAGCAGTATTATGCGGCGGTGAATGACTCGCCCGGCCGCGTCGGGCCGCCATTCGAGCGTCCAGCTGACAATCCCGTCGATTACTTCCGCACCTGGCTGGCGCGGGATGGCCACCCTTATTGGCCATTCTGGGAGAACATTCGCACCTGGTGGGAAATTCGCGATCTGCCGAACGTGCATTTCATTCACTTCAAGAACCTGATCGACGATTTGCCGGGTGAGATGCGCAAGATCGCAAACTTCCTAGACATTCCTATCGACGAAAAGAAGTGGCCCGAGATCGTGAAACACTGCACCTTCGATTACATGAAAGAAAATGCGGCGCCCGCTGTTCCGCTGGGTGGCGCATTCTGGGAAGGCGGCGCCAAAACGTTCATTCACAAAGGTACGAATGGCCGCTGGAAGGACCTGCTCACGGCCGAAGACAACGCAAGGTACGAAGCCAAAGCCAAGGAAGAGCTTGGCGAGGAGTGCGCCAACTGGCTGGCAACCGGCAAGCGCTAGCTTCGCGTATTTCGCTCGTCCGTACCGCCAATCAAAGCCCGCCATGCACACGCAATGGCGGGCTTTTTACTTCCGTTGTTTCTTAAAATTTTGTGATGTGAGAACTCATCCTTCGAAGAGACGTTGGAAAGAATGCAGGGGCACGCTGACGCACGTTAGAAGGAGAATTCAAATGACACGCTTACCCTTCGTCATTTGCGCATTGCTCATGACAACCGGCTCCGCATTCGCACTCACTGTCAACAATCAGTCCGACCAGAAGATCAAGATTGGCCTCGACTCCGGAAACAAAGAGAAAGTTGAAACAATCGCAGCAGGAAAGAGCGCCAACTTTCCCAACTTCTGCCACGAGAGCGGTTGTGGCATCTCTGGCCCATGGGGCTACTCGGTCATGACTAAGCCGGGCGACACACTTACCTACAGCAAAGGCGTTGTGCATCTCTCATCGCAACAAGCCTCGAACGATGCCACCGGCTCCGTGAGCCACAAGACACGCAAGTACTAATATTGAACCGGTAAGGCTGCGGCCGACGGACACAAGACTGCGCGCTGGTTGAGATTTTCATCCGGCGCGCGCACGTGGTAGTTCTGATGTTCAGATAAGATGTGCGGTTGGCGCTGCTCAAAGTGAGGGCGGCAAGCCTTCCGAGCCTGAACATAAGGAGTTGCCCGAACATGAATGCCAAAACCCTGCGTCTCACCGCACGGACTTTCGCCCAGGTTACCGCAATCACTTTATCCGGGCTCGCGATTTCAGGCGCGGTAGTCCCTGTTCATGCCGAGGATGCGGTCCAAGGCAGTGCTGATGCAGGTCACTCCTACGCCAATGCCGTCTGCTCGAAATGCCACGCAATTGAAGCGGGCCAGAAATCGTCACCCGAGATCAAAGCCCCGCCCTTCAGCACTATGGTGACAAACGTCAAGTTGACCTCACAGGACATCGAGGGCTGGCTGACTTCCTCACACAAAGAGATGCCAGATGTCGCGGTCCCGCCCGACAAGCGTGCAGATCTTATTGCCTACATCAAGAGCCTAGCCTTGAAGCAGCAATAGTGCCTGCCAATTGCGTGCTTCGTCAGAAAGCGGACAAAAGACGGCACTTGGTATTGACCGTAATCAAACAACGAGAGCTGAATTGATCCGATAATTGGTGCGTTAGATTCCTTCAATGATACTCCTCCCCGGCGCTCGTAGCCGGGCACGGCAAGTCAAGGGAGAAAGCAACATGTTCAAGGTTGCAGCGCTCATTTGGATCATACTCGCCACAACAATGGGCGGCATTGCTGTCACGGCAATTGTTGCAATACCGAGCTTGGCAGAAAAAGCAGCGACGCTTATTCCGGCCGCGTTCATCACGGCGGTTATTCTCGCGATGCCGATGTCTTATCTGGTTGCGCGGAGTATCCAGGCGAATTCACGCTAGATCCCGTTTCTTGACCGCGGGACGGCGTCAAGGTTATGTGCCTCGTCTTGGGGGATAGAGGCACGCAGCACCGGCATAGGAGCGTTTTCACTTAACTCCTGACAAGCTTACAAAGCTGGGCCGGTGCTCGGACAAGCGCGACGCAATCAGCGTCGCGCTTGTCGGGCTTTTGGAGCTCTCGCAAGCTCATTCCAGGTCTTCAACAACTGCTGTCGGACCACCTTTGATTCGCGAGGACAAGGCCGCCTCGATAAAGGGATCTATGTCGCCATCCAATACCGCAGCGGGATTGGTCGATTCCTCACCCGTACGCACGTCCTTCACGAGCTGATAGGGCTGCAGCACGTAGGAGCGTATCTGATGCCCCCAGCCGATGTCGGTCTTGGCGGCCTGGTCTGCCGACGCTTTCTCCTCGCGCCTCTTCAATTCCATGTCGTACAGACGCGCTTTCAGGCGCTTGAAAGCGATATCCTTGTTTTGATGCTGCGAGCGCTGCTCTTGAGCGAAGATGACGATTCCCGACGGTTTGTGAACGAGCCGCACCGCGGATTCGGTGCGGTTCACGTGCTGACCGCCGGCACCTGATGACCGCGCAAACGAGATCTCGACATCGGCTGGATTGATGTCCACCTCGATGGAATCGTCGATCACCGGAAAGACGCCGACGGAAGCAAAACTCGTATGCCGGCGCGCGTTTGAGTCATAGGGCGAAATGCGCACGAGCCGATGAACACCGGCTTCGGTCTTGAGCCAGCCGTAAGCGTTCGGCCCCTCGATTTCCATGGTCGCAGACTTGATGCCTGCTTCCTGACCCGGACTCTCGTCAATAAGCTTGACCTTGAAGCCGCGCCGCTCAGCCCAGCGCATGTACATGCGCGCCAGCATCTGTGCCCAATCTTGGCTCTCGGTGCCACCCGCGCCAGCGTTGACTTCAAGGTAGGTATTCATCCCGTCGGCTTCACCCGACAGCAGAGCTTCGACGGAACGGCGCTGTGCTTCGCCTTCCAGGCGCTTCAACGCCTGCTCGCCTTCTGCGACGCTGGCGTCGTCGTCTTCTGCCTCGCCCAGCTCGATCAGCGTCAGCGCATCATCGTATTCACGCTCGATTCTTTTGAGATCCGTGATGTTGGCCTCGAGCGTCTGACGTTGACGCATGACCTTCTGAGCGGCGGCCGGATCATTCCAGAGTGCAGGATCTTCCGCCTTGGCGTTCAATCCGGCGAGGCGTTCCTCCGCGGTCTCCCAGTCAAAGAGACCTCCTCAGGAGGACGATTGCCTCCTTGATGGCATCTGCGAGCTTTTGCGCTTCTGCGCGCATGGTGGAATCCTCCAAAGTGTGTTCGGGGCGATTTCGTACAGCCTATAGCTGCTCCGCGGTGTTTGGGGCGCGAGATATAGAGAGCGGCCTGGACGATGTAAACGCATCTGCGCGCCGCATCAGTCTTCGTGGCCTGCCAAAGCAGATTACCGGCAGCCACCTTGGCAACTCCAGGTCGTTCTTACCAAACGCCGCCCCGGCCTGAGCCGATCCCGGGGCTGGAGCGCTCGACCGGCGGCGGCGGCGTCGTCCCGGCTGGCGCCGCCTGATAGGCATCACCCGAAGACGCGGCAGTAGTCGAAGGGGTGTTGTTAGCCAGGCCAATCACGGAATAGGCGTCGTCAGGCTCCTCGTTGGGCTTGAAGGCTTCCATGATCGTATCGGTATCTGTCGCGCTGGCGCGCAATCCAGTCTTCAGGCTGATCCGGATGAGCTTGATGCCCGGAGGAATACGGAACGGAACCGGCGGTGTGTCCGCAAGAGCCGTCTTCATGAAGGCACCGAAGATCGGCGCAGCAACCGCGCCGCCAGTATTGCCCTTGCCCAGAGGTTTAGGGGTGTCGTAGCCAACGTATACGCCGACCACCATGTCCGGCGTGTAGCCGATGAACCAGGTATCTTTTTCCTCGTTGGTGGTGCCCGTCTTGCCCGCCAATGGCCGGTTCAACGACTTCAACGATGTTGCTGTACCGCGCTGTACCACACCCTCCAGGATAGAGGTCATCTGGTAGGCCGTGTGCGGGTCGATGATCTGCTTTCGGTCATCAATGAGCTCAGGCTCCGGCTGATGCGCCCACTTCTCGGCCATGCAGCCCATGCACTGGCGCTCATCATGCCGCCAAACGGTCTTGCCCCAGCGATCCTGAATTCGGTCGATGAGCGTTGCTTTCACCTGCTTGCCGCCGTTGGCAAGCATGCAATATGCAGTCGCCATGCGCAGCAACGTCGTCTCGCCGGCGCCAAGCGACATCGACAGCACCGGCAACAGATCATCGTAGATTCCGAACCGGCGCGCATATTCCGTGATGATCGGCATCCCAAGATCCTGCGCCAGCCGCACGGTCATCTGGTTACGCGATTTCTCGATGCCGAAGCGTAGCGTAGAGGGCCCGGCAGAATGGTCCTTTTCGTAGTTTTCTGGACGCCAGATGTCCTGGCCCGGCCCCTGCTCGATCTCAATCGGCGCGTCCAGAATAATCGACGTCGGCTTGTACCCGTTGTCGATCGCCGCCGCGTAAACGAACGGCTTGAACGACGATCCCGGCTGGCGCTTAGCCTGAATTGCCCGGTCGAACTGGCTCATATCGAATGAGAAGCCGCCTGCGACCGCGAGCACACGCCCCGTATGCGGATCCATTGCGACCATACCACCGCTGACCTCGGGAATCTGCATTAAAGACCACGCACCGCGTACATTATTGGGATCGGTGGGGGACACATAGATAACGTCGCCCGGCTTCAGCAGATCGCTGGTCGCCGTTGGCGTCGTTCGCTTGCCGGGTACCTTTGCCCATTTGATCTCGTCGAGCGCAACCTCAACGGCCTCACGTTCCTTGATGAGCTTGCCATCCTGCTGCTTGCCGGGTTTCAAGCCAACAACGGCCTTGGTCTTTTGCGCATCGAGCACCACGCCTAACCGCCACGGCTCGATATCCGAAGGGCTGTCGATAGCGCCGAGCGGAACGCCCCAATCTCCCGAAATGTCGACCTTGGCGACAGGGCCCCGCCAACCCTTCTTGCGATCGAAGGCCACGAGGCCGTCAATCAAGGATTGGCGAGCGATCTTTTGAAGCTTGGGATCGAGCGTCGTTCTGACCGATAGGCCACCACCATAGAGCTTGTCTTCGCCATACTGAGTGAGCAGCGTACGCCGAACCTCTTCAGCAAAGAATTCAGCTGTCGAGATGTGCGCGCCCGTCTGGCGCAGATTCACGGTCAACGGCTTCTTCTTGGCCTCATCAGCCTCTTGCTCTGTGATGTAGCCGTTCTCGGCCATCTGACCGATGATCCAGTTGCGACGCTCGGTGGCGCGCGCCTTGTTGCGGAAGGGATGGTAATTGCTTGGCGCTTTGGGAAGCGCCGCCAGATAAGCCATCTCCTCGATGTTGAGATCCTTGAGCTCCTTGTTGAAATACGTGAGCGCAGCCGCTGCAACGCCGTAGGAGTTCAAGCCTAGATAGATTTCGTTGAGGTATAGCTCCAGGATCTTGTCCTTGGAGTAGGCGCGCTCAATGCGGATAGCGAGGATCGCCTCTTTAAGCTTACGTTCGATTGAGCGTTCGTTCGTTAGCAGGAAGTTCTTTGCGACCTGCTGCGTGATGGTCGAGGCACCCTGCGTCCGCCGGTTGCCGCCACGTAGCTTGGTCTCAATGGCCGAATAGACCGCGCGCGCGATGCCCTGGAAATCGAGACCGCCATGTTCATAGAAGCGGCGATCTTCGGCGGAAAGAAATGCGCCCAGCACACGCTTTGGAATCGAGTTCACCGGCACGAAGATGCGCCGCTCGCGTGCAAACTCGGAGATCAGTGAACCGTCATGCGCGTGGATTCGCGTCATCACTGGAGGCTCGTACTTCGCGAGGCTCTCGTAATCGGGCAGATCCTTGGACGCCTGATACAGCAGCATTCCGACAGCGGCTGAGCCTGCTACGAATAGCAAAACACCCGTCGCAAAGCCGAACCCAAGAAAGCTCAGGAGCCAGCTTTTGCGGCGACGCTTTTTCTTTCTAGGCGCTGCCGGCGGCGGTAGCGGTGGCGGTCGCATCAGAAGCGAAATTCCGTTTGATTGAGAGCGCGTTGTAACGGGTTTACCGCAATGCAGCAAGCGGGCCCCTCCGAAGCCCAACATACCATGGAATATGGCAGCAAGCAGTCCGCGCCAGAGGTTAACTAGCGTTGGACGGCAGTACGCTTGTTGAAATACTGGTCAATCGCCGCCTTGATGGCGCCAGACACCTTCAATTGCCACGCCGTTGTGGTCATTTCGTGCTGATCCTTCGAGTTGCTCATGTAGCCCAACTCGACCAGCACCGAAGGCGCATGGGTCTGCTTAAGCACTTTGAAAGCCGCGGACTTTTGGGGGTCGCGCGACATTACGATGCTCTTTTGCAGGCGCGTGACCAACAGATTAGAAAAATCCGCGGAAAAATTTGACGTTTCCCGCTGCATCAGATCGAACAGGATGTCGCGGACCTCGTCATTGGCTTTCTCCCCTACCCAGGAGAGGCCCGCGATCAGGTCGGAGGCGTTTTCCTTCTCAGCCATCAGCCGGGAACCTTCGTCAGACGCCCGTTCCGACAGCGTGTAGACGGTCGCCCCGCGCACGCTCTCGGCAAATTGTGTCTCCGAAATCGAATCGGCGTGCAGCGATATAAAGAGGTCGGCCCCGAAATCGGCGGACATCTTGACCCGCTTATCCAGCGACACGAAAACGTCGGTGGTTCGCGTCATGCGCACTTCGTAGCGGCCGCTCTTGCGCAAGACATCGGCGAGATGACCCGCAACCGCGAAAACAATGTCCTTTTCCGACACACCATTGCCAATTGCGCCGGGATCGATACCGCCGTGGCCCGCATCGACGACAATGATCGGACGGCCCTTGTGTTTGCCCGGAGGTTTCGGGTCCAGCTTAGGTTCGGAGGGTGCCTCCGCTCCGCTCTCGTCGCGGCGCGGATCGGGTTTGGCCATAGCGGCCGTGAAGGAGGCAGGATCGGTCGTCTTCAACGCAATTTTGAGGATCACAGCGCCCTTCTTGCCGCTTCTTTCCATAAAGGCGGACGCCACCGCGACAGGCTCCGTCGTCTCGATGACGACGCGCGCCTTGTGCTCGGCAAACAGGCCGTAGCGGAACACTTTGATGTGGCCGAGCGGCTTATCCCCGGTTCCAGCCGGCAACCGGAACGCGACGCTCGGCAAGTCAACGATCACGCGGTAGGGGTTGTCGAGGGTGAAAATTTCAGCCGTCACGCCCCGACTCAGGGTCAACGCAAACACCGTTTGATCCGCGCTTTGGGTCAATTGAGCTGCAGTTGCATAGGCAGGAGGGTTGGACGGCACCGCAGGTTTTGGAGCGGCCGATGCGGCACCCCAGATGATGCAGGCAAAAAATGCCAAAGACACAGCCGCCAACCGTGCCGGGCACGAACACGCGCGGATCAGGCCCCTCCAGACCAATTGGGAATTGTTGCATACCATCCGTTTGGTGACGCCCCTTCGCACCAAAAGTCATCCCCTCGCAGTGCTTGCGCCCTATAGAGCGCCAACTCACGACCCCGAGCACGAATCAAAAGTTAACACTTTGTTTTTTCGCAATAATGCTCGTCGAGGCTTGAGCGAATATTACGTCGGACCAAGGCCTTTATAGCACTTGCCACCGGAAGGGCGACCACGTACACTTCCGCAACCGTTCGGTCATGGTTCATGAGCGACAGAACGTGCCTGTGCCTCGTGCCTGTGCATATTGAACCGGCCCAGGGCTCGATCGGCCTGCTGCAACAACCACATCATGTTGCTTTCACAGGTAATCGAGTTCGACCGAACGACCAAACGTAAGACAGTGTGAGGGCGCTTTCGCGGCCCCTCGGCGTCTTCGAGCGCTACTGTCGCTTGTTGTTTAACTCGCGATCAGGTTGCGAACTTAGAAGTTTGGCCACCACCGGTCGTTCCGCAGAAAGAGGGCATCCGGGAAATGGCAGCGATCTTCTCAGTCACGAGAGGACGACCACCGCTCAAGAATTCCAGGCTTGCGCCGCGCAGCTGACGCGGCGGCGCTGCAGGGTTTTTACCGACAGGGGCAATGACGACCGTACGCACCAGCCACGAGATCGCAAAGCCGGATCAACTCCGCGCGCGCGATGACGTACGCCCGGACAAGGCTTCGCGCTTTGCCGGCGGCAGCAGGATGGACGCACGCACGCCGCGCCTCGCTAATCTCCACACAAACAATGCGCGCAGCCGCGCCCCGCTCGCCAGACTGTTCCCGTCGTTTTTCGACGCGGGCGGGCCGCCGGGAACGCGCGCGAAGGAACAAGAGAAATGTCCAACTGCAAAATGCTTATCGATGCGACGCATCCCGAGGAGACCCGGGTTGTTGTTCAGCGCAATGGCCGGGTAGAGGAATTCGATTTCGAAAGCGCTGCGCGCAAACTTCTGCGCGGCAACATTTACCTAGCTAAGGTCACCCGCGTGGAGCCTTCGCTACAGGCAGCCTTCGTTGACTACGGTGGCAACCGCCACGGCTTTCTGGCCTTCAACGAAATCCACCCCGACTATTATCAGATCCCCGTTGCCGACCGGCAGGCCTTGATCGACGAGGAAGCCGCCGCCGAGGCCGAGCTTGAAGCCGCGGCAGATAGACGAGCCGAAGCCCTGGAACGCCGCGCACGCCAGCGGGGCGGCTCAGGCCGCTCCGATCAGCCGCAACAGCAGGGCGAAGAGGCGATTGAGGCCGCCGACGACGACGGCGAAGGCAATGACGAGGAAATTTCCAACATTGTCGACGTGGAAGAAGACGACGAGCAGATCGAAGTCGTTGGCGGCGAAGACAGTGACGACGATGCGCCCACGACGTTTGCGGCTGCCGTCGCTCGCGAGGAGACGATCTCCGAAAAAATAGACGTTAAGATCAACACGTCCGACGAGGATGCCTCGGGCCGCGATAGCGAGGATGGACGCCAGCCGGTCGACGTCACCAGCGCCGAGTCTCCGATAACGGCTATCGCGCACGACGATGAGCCCTCGGCACCGACCGACGGCGACACCGCTGACGATGAGGAGAGCGACGACGACGTTGTCGAAAGCCTCGGCGCGCGAGATCATGCCGTCGATGATCGAGAGCCCGAGAGCGCTCCCACCGGAGAGCATCATCACGGCGAGACCAGCGAGACCGGCCGGGCAAGCGGTGGTTCGGATATGCTCGAAGAGATGCCGGTTCGCCCCCGTCGGCGGCCGCGCAGCTACAAAATCCAGGAAGTCATCAAGCGCCGCCAGGTCATTCTGGTTCAGGTCGTCAAGGAAGAGCGCGGCAACAAGGGCGCTGCGCTCACGACTTATCTTTCGCTTGCTGGCCGCTACACCGTGCTCATGCCCAACACCGCGCGCGGTGGCGGCATCTCGCGCAAGATCACCAACCCTCAAGACCGCAAGCGCCTGAAGGCCATCGCTCAGGAGCTCGACGTGCCGGAGGGTATGGGCCTCATCATCCGAACCGCTGGTGCCGCGCGCACCAAGCAGGAGATCAAGCGCGATTTCGAGTACCTGCTGCGGCTGTGGGAAAGCGTCCGTGACCTGACGTTGCAATCCACCGCGCCGAGCCTGGTTTATGAGGAAGGCGACCTTATCAAACGCTCGATCCGCGATCTCTATAACAAGGACGTGGAAGAGGTCGTTGTTGCGGGTGAAGGCGGCTATCAGGAAGCAGCCGACTTCATGCGTATGCTGCTCCCCAGCCACTCCAAGAACGTGATGCCATACGACGACCCCACGCCACTGTTTGCGCGCTACGGGGTGGAACGGCAGTTGAATGCAATGTTCTCGCCCCAGGTTACGCTTCGCTCGGGCGGTTATATCGTCATCAACCAGACCGAGGCACTCGTCGCCATTGACGTGAACTCCGGCAAGTCGACGCGCGAATTCTCCATCGAGGAGACCGCGTTGGCGACCAATCTTGAAGCCGCCGACGAAATCGCGCGACAGCTCAAATTGCGCGACCTCGCGGGCCTCATCGTCATCGACTTCATCGACATGGAGGAGAAGCGCAACAACCGCGCTGTCGAACGTCGGTTAAAGGATGCCCTGCGCCATGACCGCGCGCGCATCCAGCTCGGACGCATCTCTCACTTCGGTCTGATGGAAATGTCGCGCCAGCGACTACGCACGGGCGTGCTTGAAGGCTCCACCTCGCAGTGCCAGCATTGCCAGGGAACCGGCATAATCCGCTCCACCGAAAGCATCGCGCTTGCTGTCCTGCGCGGTCTTGAGGATGCGATCACCGCAGGCGCACATGTTCCCTTGATTGCAACGACCACCAATGCCGTTGCTCTCTACATCCTTAATTCCAAGCGGCCCTACGTCACCGATATGGAGGCTCGTCACGGCTATTCCGTTACAGTTATCGGATCGGACCGTGTTCATGGCGCCAATTTCACGATTGAGCGTGGACAAGCGTCCGCTGTACCCCAGCGCCGTCCGGAGCGCGCCGCCGTCAATATGGATTGGGGCTTTGAAGGCGAGGACGACGAAGCACCTTCGTTCGAGACCGGTGGCGTCATCGTCGACAGCGAAAACGACGGCGAGGAAGCCTCACGCGAGCGCCAGTACGGCCGCGATGGTGACGAGGACGGCCGCCGTGGCCGCCGTCGGCGTCGTCGCCGCGGTGGTCGTCGCGGAGACCGCAACGACGACAACAGGCAGACTTCTGTCGCCGCGTCTTCCGACGAGGACGATCAGGAGGATTCCGACGCAGTTGGCTTCGACGAGGCGGGCGACGTTGAGATTATCGAGGGCGAGGAAGCCGGTGACACGATCGACAACACCCGCAACGCTGCTGAGAGCGAGGAAGGCGGCGAACGCCGCCGCCGCCGCCGCAGAGGCCGTCGCGGTGGCCGACGCGGACGTGGCGACCGCCATCAGACAGCCGATGCATCGGCAATGCCGCTGTCAGGCGACGACGCCGAAAACTCCGACGACGCAGACAGCGAAGACGTGGTGGAAGCCGCCGAGGGTGATGACGAACCAACTCTCGACCTTTACGTCCCTCAACCCGATACCAAGTCGTCCGAAGATGGAGACGTCGAAGGCGAAGAAGGACAGGTGGAGCAAAACGACGCCACCGAGCGAGCGCCCAAGGCCACACGGGGACGCGGCCGCCAACGTAGCGAACGCAAGAAGCCCGAACGCCTCTGGGACGTTCCCGCCTCCGAGGAAGATAATCAGCCTGGTTCGACGACAGCAGAAGCCGAAGCTGCTGACGCGCCGACAACGTCGGAACACAGCAAGGTATCTGCTATCGAGATTACAACCGAAAGCATGGCGGCGATCGAGACCACTGTCTCGCCTCCCGCGCTCAACGGTAACTCGAATGGCTCTGCCGCGCTCGATGGTGAAACCGCACCTGAAAGCAAAATCGCCGATGAAGGCAAGCGCGATGCGCGACCCCGCCGCCATGAGACCGGATCATCAGAGCCGCGCATCGAGCGCGTCGTGATGCGCCCCAATCAAGGAGAAAACTCCGGCGACGAAACCCCGCCCGCACCCCAACGTAAAGGCTGGTGGCAACGACGGTTTGGTGGCGAGTGAATTCGCTCTCACGACGTCGCGTATTGTTTGGACAATGCAAGCCGGGCCTAAAGCCCGGCTTGTTCCTTTTTCGCCCCATATTCAAGGCAGACCTAAGGGCCGCGCCACGCCCGCAGACGCTTGGCCCCCTCGGCAATGGATTGCGTTGTTCCCGCATACGAGAAGCGCAGGAAATGATGACCGCGTTCGGCATCGAAATCGAGCCCAGGCGTCACCGCGACCCCGGCTTCATCAAGGATCCGGCGAGCGAGGCCCATACTGTCGTCAGTGAGCGCGCTCACATCGGCATAGAGGTAGAATGCACCATCGGCGGGCGCGAAGGTCGTAAAACCAGCGCGCGGGAGCTCATTGAGAAGCAGCTCGCGGTTGGCCGCATAGACGGCTCGGTTGCGCTCCAGTTCATCTAAGGCGTCGAATGCGCCGATGGCTGCGATTTGCGACACCGCAGGCGCCGCGATGAACAAGTTCTGCACGAGCGGTTCAATGACCTTCACCAGCCGCTCTGGCACGATCATCCAGCCGACCCGCCAGCCCGTCATTGAAAAGTATTTCGAGAAGCTGTTTATCACGACGGCGTCTTGCGAGAACTGCAAGGCGGTCGCCGCCGGCTCGCCGTAGGTAAGCCCGTGATAGATCTCGTCTGAGATGAGAGGCACGCCGTGGGATCCACACCACTGCGTAATCTCGGCAAGCCGCTGCGGTGTCAGCATCGTGCCGGTTGGGTTTGCGGGACTTGCCAGAAGCAGTCCGTCGAGATCGCCCGCCGCCTCGATCTGAGGGATTGTCGGCATCCAGCCGGTATCTGGCCCGATCTCGATCAATGCCTTTTCGCAATCGAGCGCCCGCAGGATGTGGCGATAGCAAGGATAGCCCGGCGACGTCAGCCCGACGCGCGCGCCCGCGTCGAATAAAGCCAGGAATGCCAGAACGAAAGCGCCTGACGACCCGGTTGTTACCACGACACGATCCGGCGCGATCGTCAGGCCGTACCAGCGCTTATAAAGTCGTGAGATATTCTCGCGCAATTCAGGTAGTCCCAACGCGAGCGTATAGCCGAGATTGTCACGAGAGATGCCAGAAGTTACCGCTTCGAGTGCTGCGCGCGGAGCCGGGGTTCCGGGCTGACCCACCTCCATATGGATGATGCTGGCGCCCGTCCGTTCGCGCTCGGCCGCTGCGCGCATGATGTCCATTACGATGAAACTCGCTATGGAGCTGCGCTTAGAGGCTTGAATTGCAAGGCTGGGCGGCACGGAAGGATCTACTTTCACGGTTGTAACGTCCTCAAGGTCGTCTTCGACTCACACCTGGAACAATTCCACATCCTGGCCATGATTGGGCGACATTTGTTGGCGCAGCCAATGCTCCCGGTGTGGGGACTAGCCCCTGGGTAGTCCACCAGTGCCTCATTTGACCATCAGGGCGAGGCGACCTACCCTTGCGGCGATGAGTTCGAGGCTGGCAGTGCCTTGCCGCAATTAAGAGGACTTCAATGCGGATGCATTGCATCTTTAGACTGGCAGCCTTGCAGCATGTCGTGATTGGCGCCGTCTGTGCGGCGATCGCGCTGGTCGGCGCGATGCCGCAACGCGCGCACGCACAGAACCTTCCGCTCATCCGCGACAGCGAGATTGAGGCTCTGCTCAACGACTATGCCCGGCCGATCTTCAAAGTTGCAGGATTGGGTAGCGCGCGCGTGCAGGTGCGTATCGTCAAAAACGATAATTTCAACGCTTTCGTGCTCGACGGCCGCAACGTGTTTGTCCACACCGGCACACTCATGCAGGCTAACACGCCCAACGAAGTGATTGGCGTGCTGGCGCACGAGACCGGCCACATCGCCGGCGGTCATATGGCCGCGTTACGTGCGCGTATTGCCAAGGATCAAACCCGCGCCCTGCTCACGCAGATCATAGGCATCGGCGCGATGGTCGCGGGCGGCGTTGCGGGCGGCGACACTGGACGCGACGTGATGGGCGGCGGTCAGGCTGTCCTTCAAGGCGGAAACGAAGTCATCATGCGTGGAATTCTTTCCGAACGGCGCTCGCAGGAAAGCGCCGCTGACCAGGCGGGCCTGAAGTATCTCAATGCCACCAAGCAGTCCGGCCGAGGCATGCTCATCACCTTCGAGCGCTTCCAGCAACAAGAGTACATTTCGGATCAGTACAAAGATCCATTCGTGCGAAGCCATCCGGTGGCGACCGACCGACTTGCGCGGCTGCGCCAACTTGTCGAAGCAAGCCCGTACGCAAAAGAGAAAGATCCTGCAGACTTGCAACTGCGCCATGATCTGATGCGCGCCAAGCTGGCGGGATACCTCGAGCGGCCCGACATCGTGTTCAATCGCTATCCTTCCAAGGATACCTCGCAGCCCGCGCGTTACGCGCGCGCAATTGCAACCTATTTCCGCGGTGGCAACGGAGCGCTAGAGTCCGCGCTCAGCCAGATGGACACACTCATCCACGACCAGCCGAGCAACGGCTATTTCTATGAGGTGAAGGGCGATCTTCTAATGCGCACCGGCAAAATGCGCGAGGCAATTCCATTCATGCGGCAGGCGCTGAAGCTTGCGCCCGACAGCCCCCTCATTCGCGTGCAGCTAGCGATTGCGTTGCAGCAAACCGAGGATGCGGCCCTCCTTAACGAAAGTGTCACGTTATTACGCAAGTCCCTGATCGACGACCAAAATGCCCAGGCTTACAGGATGCTTGCATCCGCCTACTACAAGCAGGGTAAAGGCCCGGAGGCTGATGCCATGACTGCGCAGGCCTACTTCCTTGAAGGAAACCTCCCGCAGTCCCAGATATTTGCGAAGCGAGCGCGAAGTAAGTTGCGTACGGGCTCTCCGGAATGGATAAAGAACGACGATATCATCAACTATCGCCCGCCTGACCAGAACTAGCGTGGCTGAGACGGAAACTTAATCACCTTGCAACGGACCAGAATGCCTATGTCATCGAACGAGAAGACCCAGCGCGTATCGCCATCCGCGACGAAGCGCGGATTCGGCGCACTTAAGATCGCCGGCTGCGCGGCCCTTCTGGGTGTCGGCGCCATGCTGTTTAACGTCATGTCCCGCGAGGCGATCGAGCCGGCGCGCGCTGCTGATGCTTTCAACGATGATCAGAAGGCGGCCATTGGCGCCATCGTGAAGGACTATCTGCTCAAGAACCCTGAGGTCATCCTCGAGATCCAATCCGCGCTCGAGGCCAAGATGGAGAAGGAGCAGGCGGACAAGCTCAAGGCCTTCATGGCCGAGAACGCAAAGTCCATATATCGCAGCCCGAATGCTTCGGTCGCGGGCAATCCCGATGGCGACATTACCGTTGTCGAATTCTTCGATTACAACTGCGGCTACTGCAAACGCGGTATGCCCGAGATCAGAAAGCTGATCGAGAAAGACAACCGCGTGCGCGTCGTATTCAAGGAGCTGCCCATTCTCTCGAAGGGCTCCGACGAGGCCGCCCACGCTGCTCTCGCCGCCAAGCGCCAGGGCAAGTACTGGGAGTTCCACCAAGCGATGCTGTCCAACAAGGGACAGGCAAACGAGGCCTCAGCCCTCAAGGTTGCTCAGTCGCTCGGCCTCGACATGGATAAATTCAAGGCTGACATGGCCAGCAAGGAAGTGGCCGACGAGGTCGATCAGATGAAGGCGTTGGCCCGGAAGATGGGCATCTCCGGCACGCCGCACTTCCTTGTCGGCGACAAGTCGATCCCCGGCGCACCTGAGGATCTACACACCCAGCTGGAAAGCCTCGTGGCCGATTTCCGCAAGTCAGGCTGCGGCTATTGCTGACGGCAGGCGCTTCGCCCGCAAGGCCGAGCTAAAAAATCACCGCATATTCAAGGTGTTGAGGAGCTGAAACTCCTCAACATGCTTCTGCAATGGTGCCCTTTCGCGGCTTCTTGAAAGCTGGTAGACCGCTTGTGGCGTGAAACACCCCGCACAAGTTGCGTGGGTGCACGCCTAACTACCTGAGTTCCTTATTCGCTTTCAACTGAACCCGCCCGTCGATATGGCAAAACCCATCTTTGTTCTCAACGGCCCGAACCTCAACATGCTGGGGACACGAGAGCCGGCCGTCTACGGCAGCGACACTTTGGATGACATCAAGGCGCGTTGCGTGGCGCGCGCCAAGACGCTTGGGCTGTCGGTGGATTTCCGTCAGTCGAATGCGGAAGGCGAACTGGTGGGTTGGATTCAGGAAGCGCGCACCAAGGCACAGGGCATCATCCTGAATGCGGGTGCGTACACACACACTTCGATCGCAACGCTCGACGCTCTTCAGGCGGCCGAGTTGCCGGTTGTGGAGGTGCATCTGTCCAACATTTTCCGCCGTGAAGATTTTCGCCAGCACTCGTTTGTCTCCCTGGCGGCTACCGGCGTGATTTGCGGACTGGGTGCCAGAGGTTACGAACTTGCACTGGAGGCCATGGCAGATCTCGTTAAACGCCGCACCAAGGCTTGACCCTCGAGACTGCGAGGCGCTCCAGCATTCGCACAACAATACGATCAGAAAAGGAAGACTGACGCGATGACGGGCAAAGATCACGGCGCAAAGCCGAGCGCCGAGGGCCAGCTGATCCGCGAGCTTGCCGAACTGCTCAACGAGACGGGTCTCACCGAGATCGAAATGGAAAAGAGTGGGCTAAAGGTCCGCGTCGCCCGCAAGATCCACGTTGCTGCGACCGTACCGATGGCGGCCCAAATGCCCGTGGCGGCTGCCCCAGCAGCGACCGCCGCCGCCCCAGCTGCTAACGCCGGCGCTGCCGATCCCGGTAAGCATCCAGGCGCCGTCAAATCGCCGATGGTTGGAACCGCTTATCGTTCGGCTGAACCTGGCGCTGCACCCTTCTGCGAAGTCGGCTCGAAGGTCTCTCAGGGCGATACGCTTCTAATCATCGAAGCGATGAAGACCATGAACCAGATCCCGGCACCGCGCTCGGGCACTGTCACCGCAATCCTGTTTGAGAATGCCCAGCCGGTCGAATACGGCGAGCCGCTTATCATCATCGAATAACTTGCCAACGACGTACCACTCGAAGCCGAGCCAGAAGGTGCGTGACGATTTCAAAGAGTGACTCAGAAAGCCACCTGCATATGTTCGACAAGGTACTGATCGCCAATCGTGGAGAGATCGCGCTGCGCATTCAGCGCGCATGCAAGGAATTGGGGATAGCGACCGTCGCGGTACATTCCACCGCCGACGCCGACGCCATGCACGTGCGACTAGCTGACGAAAGCGTCTGCATCGGTCCGCCGCCCGCAGGCGAGAGCTATCTCAACATTCCTGCCCTTGTGACCGCCTGCGAGATCACCGGCGCTGATGCGGTTCATCCCGGCTATGGCTTCCTGTCTGAGAACGCCCGCTTCGCGGAAATTCTCGAAGAGCACAAAATCACATTCATCGGACCGACCTCCGAACACATCCGCATTATGGGTGACAAGATCGAGGCAAAAGAGACCGCCAAGAAGCTCGGGATTCCTGTTGTCCCCGGTTCAGACGGTGCAGTCACCAGCGAAGCGCAAGCGCTGAAAGTCGCCGAAAGCATGGGCTTTCCCGTGCTGATCAAGGCGGCGGCCGGCGGTGGCGGACGCGGCATGAAGGTAGCGCACTCCAAGGCCGATCTGGGCCTTGCACTCTCAACCGCGCGCATTGAGGCCAAAGCTGCCTTTAAAGACGACGCCGTCTACATCGAGAAGTATCTACAGAAACCAAGGCATATAGAAATTCAAGTGTTTGGAGACGGCAAAGGAAACGCGGTTCATCTCGGCGAGCGTGACTGCTCCTTGCAGCGCCGACATCAGAAAGTTCTGGAAGAAGCACCCTCGCCTGCACTCAACGCCGCTCAGCGTGCCAAAATCGGCGAAACAGTCGCCGACGCAATGCGCAAGATTAAGTATCGCGGAGCCGGGACGGTCGAATTCCTCTACGAGGACGGCCAATTCTATTTCATTGAGATGAACACGCGGCTGCAAGTCGAGCATCCCGTAACTGAGATGGTGACGGGATACGATCTTGTGCTTGAGCAGATCCGTGTTGCATCAGGGGCGTCGTTATCCTTCAAGCAGGAAGATATCGTGCTTTCGGGTCACGCCATCGAGTGCCGCATCTGCGCTGAGAACGCGAGGACATTTGTCCCCTCCCCGGGCCAGATCAGCTATTGGCACCCACCAGGCGGCTTGGGCGTGCGGGTCGACAGTGGCGCCTATCAGGGCTATCGGATCCCCTCCTATTACGACAGCCTCATCGGTAAGCTCATTGTGCACGGCAAGACGCGAAATGACTGCCTGATGCGCCTGCGCCGGGCGCTCTCCGAGTTTGTGATCGACGGGATCGACACAACCATTCCCCTGTTCCAGGACCTCGTGCGCCAATCCGATATCGTTGACGGTCTTTATGACATCCACTGGCTCGAAAAGTACCTGGGAATGAAATAAGGTTCTTGCAAGCCGCGATGCGCGCGGCTTCAATTGCCTCATTGAGCGTTTTTTCGAGACTGGTCGATGGCGTCGCACGACGAACCTGCGATGGAGATCACCCCGCAGGTTCTCCTTAAAGCCTATAGTTGCGGCATCTTCCCAATGGCGGAAAGTGCCACTGACCCTGCTTTGTATTGGATCGAACCGCAGCACCGCGGCATCCTTCCGCTTGAGAGCGCGCGCTTTCCGCGCCGGCTACTGAGAACCGTGCGCACGACACCATTCCAAGTCAAAATCGATACCGATTACGAAGGCATTATCGACGGATGCGCGGCGCCTCGTCCCGGACGCACGAGCACATGGATCAATAGCCGCATCCGCTCACTTTATCGCGAATTGTTCGATATGGGCGCTTGCCACACTGTTGAAGTCTGGTCTGAGAACCGGCTTGTCGGTGGTCTGTACGGCGTCGCACTCAAAGGCGCGTTCTTCGGCGAGAGCATGTTTTCCTACGAGCGCGATGCCTCGAAGATTGCCCTCGTACATCTCGTTGCGCGCCTGATCCAGGGCGGTTTTCGTCTCCTCGACACCCAATTCGTGACCGAGCACCTCAGACAGTTCGGCACCATTGAAGTCGACCGAGATGCGTTCCAACTGCGTTTGGAACATGCGCTTCAGGTGAACGCCGACTTCTTCAGCCTGCCGGCCAGCCCCGACATCAACGACGTCGTTCGCATTGTCGAAGGCTAAGCTGGAGCCCGATCCGGCTTGTTCCAGGCGTAACAGCCCCTCCCGTCTTTTGATGACATTTTGCACCCAGTGAACGGCGTCGCGCCGCCACTAGCTAAACAACGCCCTTCGCATGGGCTTCACCAAAGTTTCAGGAGATTTGCTTGATGTCTAAGACTTCGACCATCGTTGCCGCTCTGGCTCTCGTAGGCACGCTCGGCGTAGGCGCCGGAAGCGCCAGCGCCCATGGCCACTTCCATGGCTTTCACCGTCCTCATGGTCTGTTCTTGAGGGTGGGCCCGCCGGTGCGCGACTGCAGCTTCTATCGTGAGATGTGGGAAGACACCGGTCTGCTGCGTTGGAAGCGTCGCTACTTCATGTGCCGAGGTTGGTGGTAAGCGAGCCGCCCGGCTGGGCCCGAACTCCTCCCTCTGCCGGGCAATCTTCGTGACACCACCGCCGCCGGTCCCAGATATTTCTCGGGATCGGCGGCCTTTACTTGTCTTAACCTTCCTTGCGCCCCCAGGGATACTCACAGCGAACACAAGCCGCAGACGTGCTTGTTTCCATGGGCCAATCTGCGAACGCCAGAAAAATTCGCTCCTTGGCTCAAGGACGGAGAATAAATCCTGGGCGCCGTCGTTATCAGTGCGTTGGTCTCACGTTGTCTACCCGCAAAGGCAGGTGTGAGAGCCGCAAAACGTCTCGACTGGTTTCGCGTAGAATTCGAGACGACGCTGGTGGGACAGGACCCCGCATCCTGTCCCACTAATTTTTTGTGCAGCCCCCTGGAACCGGGAACGCCAACTCAAGTTTCCTCTCAATAGCCCGGTGATGTTTTCCGAACGGAGTGTATTGAAACGCTCAATTAACGAGAGCACTGTGGGCTATCGGTCCGGCCTCGCAACGACCGGACGGGACACAAGGAGGCAACAGTAATGCGCGTATTAGCAACAACGGCGCTTGCACTGATGACCGCGTTCTCGGCCATGACAGTGAGCGCCAACAAAGCCGAAGCCCGCTACTACAGAGGTGGTGCAATCGCATTCGGCGTGGCGTCCGCGGTCGTCGCCGGCATCGCTCTGTCACGCTACAATCGATACCGCTACAATAGCTACTATGACGATCCATATTACGACGACTACTATTACGCTCCCCGGCGCTATTACAGCTATGGCTATTATGCGCCTCGCCGCTACTACGGATACTACGGTCCGCGCTACCGCTATGGCTACTACCCTCGCGCACGCGGCTACGCATATGGATGGCGCCACCGTGTGGGTTATCCGGGCGCTCGCGTCCATTATCGCCACCATGGATATCGACGCTGACAAGCGCAACGCAGTTCCAGCGATTGAGGCCCGCCGCAAGACGGGCCTTTATCGTTTCTGGACGTTGATAATATCCTCAGCCCCCAGCGCGCTAAGGGATCATTCCCACTCGATTGTGCCTGGTGGCTTCGACGTCACGTCATAGACGACGCGATTAATTCCGCGAACTTCGTTGATGATGCGCGTGGCGGTGCGGCCCAGAAAGCCCATGTCGAAGGGGAAGAAGTCGGCTGTCATACCATCAACCGACGTAACCGCGCGCAAAGCCAGAACGTGGTCGTAGGTTCGCCCGTCACCCATGACACCCACGGTGCGCACAGGTAGAAGAACCGCGAACGCCTGCCAGATTGCATCGTAAAGCCCGGCGCGACGGATTTCGTCCAGATAGATCGCATCGGCCTTGCGCAGAATGTCCAGCTTTTCATGTGTGATCTCACCGGGAACACGGATAGCCAACCCGGGACCGGGAAACGGATGGCGACCAACGAACGCCTCGGGCAACCCCAACTCGCGACCCAGCGCGCGCACTTCATCCTTGAACAACTCGCGCAGCGGTTCCACCAACCTCATATTCATGCGAGCCGGAAGGCCGCCCACGTTATGGTGCGATTTGATCGTTACCGAAGGCCCGCCGGTAAAAGACACGCTCTCGATCACATCAGGATAGAGTGTTCCTTGAGCGAGAAATTTTGCGCCGCCGATCTTCTTGGCCTCGGCTTCGAACACGTCGATGAAATGCTTGCCGATTGTCTTACGTTTTTGCTCCGGATCCGCGACGCCAGCAAGCGCTGTGAGAAACTGCTGAGAAGCGTCGACGTGAACGAGCGGAATGTTGTAGTGATCTCGAAACAGCCCGACGACTTCCTCCGCCTCGCCCTGGCGCATGAGCCCGTGATCGACGAAGACGCACGTCAGCTGATCGCCGATTGCTTCGTGAATCAAAACGGCGGCAACCGCGCTGTCGACGCCGCCCGACAGACCGCAGATGACACGCTCGTTGCCGACTTGCGCACGGATGCGCGCTGTCATTTCTTTCCGATAGGCAGACATCGTCCAGTCGGACTTCAGGTCCGCTATGCGATGCACGAAGTTGGAAAGCAGACGTGCGCCGTCAGGGGTATGAACGACTTCGGGATGAAATTGCACGGCATAGAATCGGCGTTTCTCGTCTGCGACTGCCGCAAACGGTGCGTTTTCGCTGGTCGCAATCACTTCAAAACCGCTCGGCAGTTTCGTGACACGATCACCATGGCTCATCCAGACCTGATGACGCTCTCCCTTCACCCACACGCCTTCAAAGAGCGGGCTGTCCCGCATGACCTCGACGAGCGCACGGCCAAACTCGCGATGATGGCCGCTCTCGACTTTGCCATCGAGCTGCGCGGCCATGGTCTGCTGGCCATAGCAAATGCCAAGCACGGGAATATTGGCGGTGAATACCGCTTCAGGTGCCCTTGGGCTTGCATCCTCGGTCACAGACGCAGGCCCGCCCGAAAGTATGACCGCCTTGGGCTTCAGCTTGTCGAAAGCCGCGGTGGCGTTTTGAAAGGGGTGGATCTCGCAATAGACGCCTGTCTCACGCACGCGCCGCGCGATCAGCTGCGTGACTTGGCTGCCGAAGTCGACGATGAGAACGGTATCGGTCATGGGATGCGGGTTCGATCCTGAAAGGACAACGGAACGCTCTACGGGAAGAGCTTGAAGGGATAGACCACCCTGCCGAAGCGGGGTCAAGGTGGCCGGCACGAGGGGCCCGTTTTGCCGCGGATCTATAGCAAAATTTGCGGGGAAAAACGCGCCAATCCGCGTTCAGACTGGGAGTACGCCAGGGTTCATCAGATAGATCGCCGCGTTAAGCGCGCAGGCAAACGTGACCCAAAGGAGGTATGGAACGAACAGGTAGGCGGATAGGCGTTCAACGTGCCAAGAGGCGACGATAAAGCAGAGTATGGATCCCCAAAGTACGCACACATCGATAAGCGCCAAAGCGATGTCATGACGGCCGAACATCAAGTACGACCACAAACCGTTAAGGACGAGGCCAACTGCCCACAGCGCGAGTGAAATACCAACGCCCTGACGCTTCCATATCAGCCAGCCCGCAAGGGCGACCATAAAATACAAGATCGTCCACGCTATCGGAAAAAACACATCGGGCGGCGTCCAGGACGGCTTAGCCAGCGCATCATACCACGGGCCCGGCGCAAATTGCGCGCCCGACGTCGCTGCGACACAGACAAGCGCAATGAAGAAGATCAATGAATTATAGCGCAATGCCCCCTCCCAGGGCCGGCGAGAAATTTGGTCTCCAGCAATCTCTTCTAGACAACGCATATAATAAAATTGGCTAGCGGCTCGACTAAGCGGGAAGTTTCGTAATTGATTTTATAACCTCTCCAACGTGATCCAACACCCAGAAATGTCCCTCACCCTTAATGGGCCTGTAGTCGCAAAACGGTAGTATGCTCGCTAGATATTCGCTGGCCTCCAACGGAACGATTCCATCCTCCGTTCCCTGCCAAATGATCGATGGCATCGTGATACACGCTGCATCGATGCCCCAGGAGCGGCCGTAGATGGCGAGATCGGATGTGCCCCCACTGGATCCCTGCTTGAATGCTTCCGACAGCAAGGACGCGAAAAAGGCGCGTATCTCCGGGCGTGCGAACAGCAACGCATCCGAGCCGCCCGATATGCGTGCTCCAATGCCCGACACAGTTATGGGAGAGCGCTTTATCAGCTGACGCAGCAGCGCCGCGACGGGATTCGTCAACCAGAGATCCTGGCTGATGTGCAGAAAGAACCTGCGCTGAAGAAATGCTATCGGCTTTGTCTTGCCTTGCGGCGAGTTCTGATAGTCAGCCACTGGTCCCAACGGCGACACCAGCGCCAATCCGCTTATCCGCTCTGGCATTAGCGCCGACAGCGCGACCGCATAGGGCGCGCCCCCCGAAATACCAAGAACCCGAAAACGGGAAAGCTGGAGCGCATCGACAAAACGCGACAGCCATTGCGCGCGCGTTGCTAGGGCTGGATCGCGATCCGGCGGCGTGAGCCCGTAGCCTGGGCGATCCGGCGCGATGATCAGCACCCCTTGCGCGCGCGCCTCCTCGTCCGCAATCGAGAACATCAATCGGCAAGCCGGCGCACCATGCAGCGCAAGCACCGGCATACCGTCTGGATCGCCGTAGAGCCCGTAACCCACGGTGCTGCCATCGCAGAGCTGGACAAGCATATTTTCTTTGTCGGCAGCCGGCATTCATGCCTCGCGTGCGGGACGAGAGCGTGCCGCCAGCTCAACCCGCGCGTTTGAGAATTGCGATGAAGAAACCATCCGTGCCATGCATGGCCGGCGTCAACACCAAATGATCGCTTGAACCATCCGCCGAAGCGGGCGGTTCGCCCGGCAGACATTCGCGCCAGACATCGCCAAAAGGCACGGTGGCAAAATCGTCATGCTCGGAAAGGAAGGCGGCGATTTGGTCGCAGTTCTCATCGGCCAGCAAAGAGCAGGTCACGTAAACCAGACGCCCACCCGGTTTCACAAGCTCGGCCGCCAAAGCCAAAACCTCGCGCTGCTGCTTTTCGCGATCTGCCAGGTTGTTCGCCTTCAGCTTCCATTTGGCGTCAGGTCTGCGCCTCCAGGTGCCCGTCCCAGTGCAGGGCGCATCCACGAGAACGACATCAAAACGCGGGCCGAGCGCCAGCAATGCTGCCTTGTCACCCGCCCGCAAAATCTGCGCGTTGCGCACACCGGCACGCTTCACCCGCTCGAAGATCGGCTTCAGACGCATGCGATCTTCGTCGTAAGCATAGATCTGTCCGGTATTTTGCATGACGGCAGCCATGGCAAGCGTCTTGCCGCCACCACCGGCGCACAGATCTAGCACCTGCTTGCGCGGCCCCGCGCCAGCGAGAGCTGCTGCAATCTGGCTGCCTTCGTCCTGGATCTCACACCAGCCTGCCTGGAACGCGGCTTCGGCCTGAAGGTTGGGCGTGCGTTGCGGTCCCGAAGGCGGCGGAACCCTCACGCCCAGCGCAGAGTACGCGGTTTCCTCTGCGCCGAAGCTTTCGAGCGCCTTCAGAACTTTCTCCCGTGTCGACTTCAAACTGTTGACGCGAATGTCAGCGGGCGCGCGCTTGCTCATCGCAACGCCCTCCTGCGCAGCGCGGGCTCCAAACGCATTGACAAACCTTGGCCAGAGCCACTCAGGAACGTTGGCGCGTACATACTCAGGCGCATCATCAAGGGCGCGCGTCAGTCCATTGCGTTCGGTTTCATCCAATGGAGGCGGCGAATGATTTTCTCCGTCGCACGCCGCGATAACTGCATCTGTGCTCATGCCAAGAGCATCTGATGCCGCGCCCAGAGCGAGCGCACGAGGGGCGTCGCTTTCCATCGCCCACGCTATGGCGCTCTTCCGGCGCATGGCATCATAAACGAGGCCGCCAATAGCGTTGCGATCACCCGATCCGGCGAAGCGGTGCGCTTTGCCCCAGTCGGCGAGCGCGGTTGCCACCGGCTGATGACGATTGAGAATTGCGTCGAGAACCTCGATCGCTGCCGCGATCCTTGCACCTTGCTTCATGGATCAGGAGCCCGCGCTCACGTGGAGGAAGAGCCATACCCACATGGCAAGTACGATCAAACTGCCCGCCACATAGACGATAAACCGATGCGGTACAAAGTTGTAGGTCGTGTGGACGAAGGCATGAACCAGTCGGGTGATCACAAATGCCCACGCCAGACTCACCATCAGTGCATCGACCGCGCTTGTAATCATCGAGAACGCGACGGCCGCGTAAAACAGCATCGGAATTTCAAGCTGGTTCTGAAAGGCGTTCGAGAGGACGCCTGCCCGCTCAGGCCATATCGGCTTCAGCCCGGCATGGGCACCGCGCTGAACCGTTTGCGCCCGCACGGACTTGAAACGCTCCAGCCCCATCCAGATCAGCAGACCGAATGTCAAAGCGACCTGCACGAAGACTGGATAGAGAATGGCGACGTCCATTGCCTCTTCCCCACTCAGCCACCGGTTCCAGGGTAATTCGGGCTTTCGCGCGTAATTAGCACGCCGTGAGCATGGCTCTCCCTGATCCCGGCGTTGGAAATGCGTACGAATTTCGCCCGCTTCTGGAACTCAGGCACCGTCTTGGCGCCCAGATAGCCCATGCCCGCCCGCAGGCCGCCGACGAGCTGGTGCACCACGGCTTCCATAGGCCCTTTGTAGGGAACCTGGCCTTCGATGCCTTCGGGAACGAGCTTCAAGGTGTCGCGCACTTCCGCTTGGAAATAGCGGTCGGCAGAACCGCGCGCCATCGCGCCGACCGAGCCCATGCCGCGATAGGCCTTATAGGTACGTCCTTGGTAGAGGTAGGTCTCGCCAGGCGCCTCGTCGGTGCCTGCCAGCAAAGATCCGACCATGACGCACGAAGCGCCGGCGGCAATCGCCTTGGAAATGTCGCCTGAATACCGGATGCCGCCATCAGCGATGACCGGCACTCCCGAACGGGCGGCTTCCTTGGAGCACTCCATGACGGCGGTGAGCTGCGGAACGCCGACTCCCGCCACAATCCGTGTCGTGCAGATCGAGCCAGGGCCTATACCGACCTTGATCGCGTCGGCACCAGCGTCGATAAGCGCCTTGGTCGCATCAGCCGTCGCCACGTTTCCGGCGATAACCTGCACGCTGTTGGACTTCTTCTTGATCCGGGCCACCGCATCGATCACGCGGGCGGAATGTCCATGCGCCGTATCGACGACAATGACGTCGCAACCCGCAGCAATGAGGCTTTCGGTGCGGTCAAAGCCATCATCGCCAACCGTCGTGGCGGCGGCGACGCGAAGACGACCCTGGTCGTCCTTGCAGGCGTTGGGATGCTTGGCCGCCTTTTCGATGTCCTTGACGGTGATGAGCCCGATGCAGCGGTAGTCGTCGTCCACCACAATGAGCTTTTCAATGCGGTTTTGATGAAGCAGCTTCTTGGCCTCATCCTGACTCACCGAGCGTTTGACGGTGACAAGCTTCTCCTTGGTCATCAACTCCGAAACCGGCTGATCGAGATCGGTCGCAAAGCGCACGTCACGGTTGGTCAAAATTCCGGCGAGCTTTCCATTCTTCTCAACGACCGGCACACCGGTGATCCCGTTCTTTGCCATCAACTCAAGCGCTTCGCGCAGAGACATCGACGGATTGATGGTTACCGGATCGAGAACAATGCCGCTCTCGTAGCGCTTCACTTGAGCAACGTGTTTGGCCTGATCTTCGATCGACAGATTACGGTGGATGACGCCAATACCGCCCTCCTGGGCCATCGCGATAGCAAGCCGGGCCTCTGTCACCGTGTCCATTGCCGACGAGAGCAGGGGGATATTGAGCCGAATGGCTTTGGTAAGCTTAGAGGCCACATCGACCTGCCCGGGCATGACCTCGGAAGGTCCGGGGACGAGAAGGACATCGTCAAAGGTAAGGGCTAACCCAGAATCGAGCGCGAAAGGGCTCGAGGCCATGATTCTTCTCCGATTTTCTGGGGGGCGACACGGTCTTGCGCCCCAGGGGCGAACAATGTCGCTGGGGCTATAGCACCAACGTAGAGCAAGGGGAAGCCACCCGGGGCGCGGCAAAAGCAATGTCCTGTGCGGACAAGAAGACTTGCTCTGCCCTCCCCTCGCCGTGAGCCCCAATCCCAGCAGAGGTGACGCAGCCCCCTGTCATACGCCTGTTGGAAAAACCTGAGATTTCTACACGTGAGGGGCGAGTAGCCCCGTGAGATTCGAGCCCTGCAATGGCGCTATCGTTAAAAGGCAACCTGGCCGTTCTAGCCCTTGCTGCTCTGAGTTGTGGCCTTGTCCCCCTGATGCCAGTCTCCGACCCTGCGGAACGGTACTTGGCCGTCGTCCAACGTCCCAAGGCGGCGCTGGCATGGGCCCAGGCACAGTGCCCATCTGGAGCAGACCTCCAGAACCGGGCCGCGCGCATTCAGGCTGAAGACCTGATGCTCGTGTCGAGCCAGTTGGACTCAGCTGTTCGAAACACCAGCCTCGAACATGCCTGCAGGCAAGCCCTCGACGCCGCGCATGTGGCCTCGACGAGCCCGCAAAACGAGGCAGACGCCCAGCGCCCTATCTTCTCGCAAGTTTTCGCGGCGGGCCGGTAGTCAAACGCTCCTCAAACGCCGCGCTAAAATCGCTCCACCTACGCCGGCAGAGCAACCGCGGCGTGAAGCATCGACGGCGCGTGGGCCGCATATCGTGAGAACACGGCCGGGTCGTTGTGAACCTTAGCTTGCACCTGGGCGCCCTGGATCATTCCCATAAGCAGTTCGGCGATGGCGGGCACATCCGCTCCCTCGACTTTCAACGATTGCAGATACTCATCCACTATAGGCTGCAGCGTTTTGGTAAGCCGCTCGATCGCCTTCTCTGCGCGCTCGCGCACGACCGGATCCGTGGCGGCCATCTCGAGAATAATATTGCCGATAAAGCACCCCGATGCTGAGCCATACTCAGCCTGCCACGCAGTGTTTCGCTCCTGTGGAATATCGAACACGCCCGAAACCTTCCTGGCGGGTGGAAGGGCGCTATTAGCAACGTTTGCAAACTGCTCTGCCACCGCGCTGGTATAACGATCGATGATCTCTAACAGCAGCGAAATCTTTGACGGAAAAAAGTGATAAAAAGTGCCCTTGTTGACGTGCGCAACCGCACAGATCTCTGCGATGCCGACCTTGTGAAAGCTGCCTCCGAGAAACAGCACTGACGCGGCCTGGACCATTCTTTCCCGACTATCATTCATTAGTTACTCACGCCCTGCGATCATTCCGAGCCATTTTATGACACTCTCGCACAAAAATCTTTGTATCGCATACAAAACATGACTTTCGATCAGAAATAAACTCGACGTCCCTCCAATCGGAGAGGGATTGGCATGCGCGAGCAACAAAATAATCCGACGTCGCATAAATTGCAAATCTATGTTTATCAAGATGATAAGCATGGTCCAGACAAAGACGTATATTAGAAGGCCGCCACTCAGCAGATGTTATCCATGCCGGATCATTGATGGTATAGCCACTTCAGTGGCTAGCAGCGACATGCGTCAGACGTTGCTGCAGCGAGCCATTCGAACATCGTTCAAAAACGGCGCCATCGCGACGTCGCAAGGCTCTACAAGCTTGGCAGCCAATGGCTGCCCATAGCACCGCCGAGACAGCGGCAGAGCCAAAGAAAGAACAAAAAGAACAAGATGCATGGGTGTCGAAGCACGACAGCTGCGCGAAGGCGGACGAGATCCGTTCCTGCACGATGTCAGGCACGACGCATCTATATGCTTCGCCAGAGTTACGTGGACGCGTGGGGGGCAATCTCGGCGACGCTCATCAATACCAGCGCCGTCTATGTTGAATGGTCGGTTCAGTAATCGTACTTGCTCATTGAGGATGCACCTCTGAGGCGAAATATGAGGGCAATTTGGACTACGGAAATCGGTCGTTCTGGACCAAAGGCAAGAGCGCGACCTTCAGCGAGGAGCATTTAGGCCGAGAAGGCCCTACCCCTTCTTGCGCACGTAGCTTCCAGGCGCGTCTTCGATAATGCCAAGAGTATTTCCCGCGGCGCGAGGGGCTGCAAAGCCGCCAGAGCGTTGCGCCAGCCATTCTGCCCAGTGGGTCCACCAGGAGCCCGGGTGCTCCTTTGCCGACGACATCCACTCTTCGAGGCTTTGCCGCGGCTTCAGGGGCGCGGTCCAATACTGATACTTTGCTTTGGCTGGCGGATTGACGACCCCGGCGATGTGGCCTGAACCTGACAGCACGAATTCCACGTCGCAATCGAAGAGCTGCGAGCCCTTGAACACCGAGGCCGCGGGCGCGATGTGGTCCTCCCTGGTCGCGAGCTCATAAATGGGAATGCGCACCTTCTTGAGATTGAGCTTGATGCTGCTCAGCGTCATTTCCAGGGGCGCGCTCTTCTCGGAACCCTTAAGGCCTCTCAGATAGAAGACAATATGGTCTTCATTCGTCTTCAAGTGGTCCAATTCACGATTGCTGTGGCCGCGCGAGGATGGCTGGCGATCCGTCAGTGCGAGTTCGCCCTTGGCCAGCTTGTTGGAAGCGTAGAACTCGCGCAGATAGAATTTGTGGTTGGCGGCCGGCATCCGCGTGGAATCCTGGTTCCAGTACAGAATGTCGAACGCAGCAGGCTTCTTGCCCAGAAGGTAGTTATTGACGACGTAAGGCCAGATGAGGTCCCTCGGACGCATCATGTTGAAGACCGTGGCGATCCGCGAGCTGTCGAGATAGCCACGGTCTTTCATAAGCTCTTCGATCCCGGCAATGTGCTCGTCGTCGGTGAAGATTGTAAGGTTGCCGGCGAGCGAAAAGTCGAATTGCGTTGTCAGGAACGTTGCTGAGGAAAAGCGCTCCTCTCCACGTTCGGCGAGATAGGCCAGCGTCGTCCCCAAAAGAGTGCCACCAATGCAGTAACCGAGCACGCTGCAACGCGCGACGCCCGTTTCCCGGCTGACTGCGTCCGCCGCCGTCAATAGCCCCTCAGCGACGTAATCTTCGAAATTCTTTTGAGCGAGACGCTTGTCCGGGTTGACCCACGAGATCATGAAAACCGTGAACCCTTGCGAGACTGCAAACTTCACGAAGCTTTTCTGCTCGGAAAGGTCGAGAATGTAGTACTTGTTGATCCAGGGCGGCACGATCAGAAGAGGCACCTCGCGCACCTTGTCGGTGGCAGGCTCGTACTGGATCAGCTGAAACAGCTCGTTCTGAAAAATGATCTTGCCCGGAGTGACGGCGAGATTGCGCCCCACTTCGAACGCGCTCGTATCCGTCTGGCTTATCGTGAACAGGTCGCCGGACTTTTCCAAATCGGAAATAAACTGCTTCATGCCGGCGATGAAGTTTTTGCCTTTTGAACCAAGCGCCTCGCGCATCACCACCGGGTTTGTCATCGGGAAATTGGACGGTGACATCGCGCTCGTCATGAGCCGCAGATAGAACTCGGCCTTATCGCGCGTTTTCTCGTCCAGGCCGTTGGTTTTGTGCAAATACTCCTCAGCCCAGTTGGAGGTGAGCAGATAAGCTTGCTTGCAGAAGTCGAAGTACGGGTTGCTGGACCACTCGGGATCCTTGAAGCGATTGTCGGCGGGCTCGGGTTCGACAACCGGTTCGACATCTTCGCCCAGCGCCCGGCGCATTGAGGCACTCCAAAGCTCCACATACGACATGTATAGGGCGCTCTGCGCTGCCATCATCCGCGCCGGGTCGCTCATCCAAAAATCGGCAATTTCGCCTAGCGCTCCGGTGGCCGAATACAGATCGCGGACTGCCGCCTGCGCATCGCCGCTGGCACTCGATCGGGCCAGCAAACCTGACATCGCGCGTGCCCATTCGGCGAAGAGGCCGAGCGCATTGCACACCAGCTCTTCGGGCTCACCGGCCGACGAGACACGTTGATCGGTCTTGGAGGTCGAATCCGTCATCGTCGGCAAAAAAGTCCAACAATTATAGCGTCGAATAAAATTATCGTTGCCCTCCAACATCAGCCGGTCGCCACCGCTGAAGGACCGGCCGTCGGGCGAAACTCTGCGATTCGGAAAGGGTGTGCCAGTGCACCCGGGATGCAGCGCAACAAAAACGCGCGAGCGCGTTATCCCTCAGACACATCTGCCAAATTTTGATGCAGTTGCGCTTTATAAAGACGCGGTGCGAAGCGGCACCAAGAGGTTATTCCGCGGCCTCGATAAACTCGCGTCTGGGGTGCAGCGCAAGTTCGTCCTCGGCGCCGTTGTTGATCGAGACGGCACGTTCGATCTCCGAAATGAAAATCTTGCCGTCCCCGATCGCGCCTAGACGCGCGCCGCGCACAATGGCTTCGATCGCCGCATCCACATCCGCGTCGACGACAGCCACCTCGACTTTGATCTTATCCAGAAGCTCTGGAATTTTGCCCTCACCCCAGAACGTATCCACCAACCGGGGTTGACGGCCATGGCCGCAGCAAAGTGTGGCCGTCAGACCTTGTATGCCGGTGGACAAGAGCTCTGACCTGACCTGCTCGATACGAAAGGGCTGAACCATCGCCGCGATCATGAACATCGACATCAGTATCGCTCCCGACATTTTTTAGTCTGTCGGAGCTACTCCGCATAAAACGTGCCGAAATCGAAGTAGCGAAAATCCAGGCAAATCGGGCGTTGCACTGTTCGTGAGCACCCCGAATTTTGAGCAATTCGCCCAATTTTACAGCAGACCCAAACAGTGCAAATTTTTCGCTGTTACTCAGCAGGCTGAGGCGCGGGCTCGTGCGACGGCTTGCGGCGACTGCCAACCGTCGAGAACCAACGGCAGATCACATAAAAAACCGGCGTGAAGATCAGACCGAACAGCGTTACACCGATCATGCCCGAGAACACCGCCGTGCCCAGCGCCTGCCGCAGCTCCGCACCGGCGCCCACGGCCCACACCAGCGGCACAACACCGAGAATAAAGGCCAACGACGTCATCAGGATCGGCCGCATACGAAGCTGGGCTGCCTGCTTGGCCGCTTCGAAACGATTTTTGCCAGAGTTTTCGAGTTGCTCGGCGAATTCAACGATCAGAATCGCGTTTTTGGCGGCCAGACCTATGAGAACAATGAAGCCAACCTGAGTCAGGATGTTGTTGTCCATCCCACGCAGGATAACTCCCGAAATCGAGGCCACGAGGCTCATCGGCACAATCAGAATGATCGCCAGCGGCAGCGTCAAGCTTTCGAACTGCGCCGCGAGAACCAGGAACACGAAGGCGACACCAAGTGCGAAGGCAAACACCGCAGCGTTACCCGCACGGATCTGCTGGAAAGCAAGGTCCGTCCACTCGTAGCTGAAGCCGGGAGGCAAGGTTTCGGCAGCCATCTTCTCCATGATGTCGATCGCCTGGCCCTGCGAATAGCCCGCCGCCGCCGAACCATCGAGTTCTGCCGCCGGATACAGATTGTAGCGAGGCACACGTGATGGTCCGGAAATATCCGATACCGTCACGAACGATCCCAGCGGGACAGTATCTCCGTCCGCATTACGCACCCGGATCGACAACACGTCCTTGGGGTTCATGCGGAATTGGCTATCGGCCTGCGCGGTCACACGGTACGTGCGGCCCAGCAGATTAAAATCGTTCACGTATGCCGAACCGAGATAGGTTTGCAGTGTCGAGAACACGTCGATCACATTGACGCCGAGCATCTGTGCCTTGACACGATCGACGTCGAGATAGAGCTGCGGCGTGGCGTTCTCGAACAGCGAGAACACCTGCTGCACACCGGTTGTCTGCGCCGCCTTGCCCATCATCGCGCCAACCGCCTGCTGCAGGGCAGCGGGGCCTGCCGCATTCCGATCCTGCACCATCATGCGGAAGCCGCCCGCATTGCCGATGCCGCGCACGGGAGGAGGTGGCACGACGAGCACCAGCGCATCCTGGATGGACGAGAACTTGGCCAAGAGCGCCTGGCGGATCGCGGTGGCGGATTGTTGGGGATCCTTGGCGCGCTCTGCGAACGGCTTCAACGTCACAAACACAGCGCCAGCGTTCGAGGCGTTGGTGCGCGTGGCGCCGGAAAAGCCGATGAAGTTCACCGCATGGTCGACGCCGGGAACCTCAAGCGCCAATTCCACGACCCGCTTGTTTACAGCGTCGGTACGGGCAAGTGCTGCCGCTGGTGGCAACTGCGTAACCGTGATGAGGTAGCCCGCATCGAGCTGCGGAATGAAGCCGACGGGCGTTTTACGGAACTCGTTAAGACCGAACGCAATGATGCCTGCGTAAACGATCAGCATAATAGCCGCAAAGCGAACGACCTTTCCGACAACCCAGCCGTAGCCGGCAGACATCTTGTCGAAGCCCCAGTTGAATCCCTTGAAGAAGGTATGAACTGGCCACATCAACAAGGACGGCTTCTTGTCATGAGCATTTGGCTTGAGCAAAAGCGCGCACAACGCCGGAGACAGTGTCAGCGAGACTATAAGAGAGATCACTGTCGCACCGGCAATGGTGAGCGCGAACTGCCGGTAAAACTGGCCCGCGATGCCCGTGATAAAAGCCGACGGCGCAAACACCGCGGTCAACACCAATGCAATCGCAATCAGCGCAGTGCCGACTTCGTCCATCGTCTTGTAGGAAGCGTCCCGCGGACTCATACCGAGCGCCATATTCCGCTCGACGTTCTCGACGACGACAATGGCGTCATCGACCACGATACCGATCGCAAGAACCAGGCCGAACAGAGACAGGTTGTTCAGCGAGAACCCAAATATCGACATCAGGAAGAACGTACCGATAAGCGATACGGGAATAGCAACAATGGGGATGATGGCCGCGCGCCATGTCTGCAGGAATAGAACGACGACGATGACGACGAGTAGGATTGCTTCCAGGATCGTACGCACAACGGCATCAATAGACTGCTGGATGAAGTCCGTCGGGTTGTAGACGATGTCGTACTTCACACCGGGCGGGAAGCTCTGCGACAGCTCCGCCATCGTTTTCTTGATCTTTTCCGCCGTAGCAATAGCGTTAGACCCGGGAAGCTGGAAAATGCCGAGCGCAACGGCAGGGTTTTCATCGAGATACGAGTTCAGCCCGTAGTCGAGCGCGGCCAGCTCGACACGGCCGACATCCTTGACGCGGACGACAGAGTCTGCCGACTTCTTGACGACGATTTCCCCGAACTCGCTGGCATCGGCCAACCGGCCCTGCGCCTGCACGGCAATCTGAAAAGCCCCCTGCTTTGGCACAGGGGGCTGATCGAGCACACCGGCGGCGACCTGGATGTTCTGTCCCTGCAGCGCGCTGACGACGTCGCTCGACGTCAGGCCCAGCGACTGCAGCCGATCAGGATCGAGCCACACGCGCATCGAGTAATCGCGCCCGCCGAACACGGTTATCGAGCCAATGCCTTCGATGCGGCTCAGCACGTCAACAACATTCACGCTGGTATAGTTGGAGATGAACAACGTATCGCGCGACTTGTCGGGCGACAGCATGTGCACGACCATCATAAGGTCGGGGGAAGCTTTCGCAACCGTAACACCGATATTGCGCACGTCTGCGGGGACGCGCGGCAGGGCCGTCGACACGCGATTTTGAACCTGAACCTGCGCGATGTCGAGGTTAGTTCCCAGATCGAAAGTCACCGAAATGGAGAAGCGCCCATCACCCGTCGAGTTGGACGAGATGTAAAGCATCTTCTCCACACCGTTGATCTGCTGTTCAAGCGGTGCCACCACCGTTGCAGCAACGACCTCCGCGCTTGCGCCGGGATACTGTCCAGATACGGTCACGACCGGAGGCACGATCTCGGGATACTGCGCAATCGGAAGCCGCCCGACGGCCACCACGCCGAGAATTATGAACACGAGGGAGATCACCGCGGCAAAGATCGGCCGATCGATGAAGAAGTGCGAAATCTTCATGGGCGAAAACGCCTTGTTCAGTTAGTCTTGACGGCCGTCCCTTCAGGAGCAGCCTGCGCGGTCGATTGCTGCGGCGACACTTTCGAGCCGGGGCGAATGCGCATCAATCCGTTGACAACGATGAGGTCATCGGCCGTCAGTCCGGCGGTCACCACCCGCATGCCGTCGATCTCAGGACCGAGCGTCACGTATTTCGGTTTGGCAACGTTGTCTTCGCCGACCGCATAGACGAACTTGCGCACCTGTTCGGTGCCGATAGCTGTATCGGGCACAAGCAGAGCCGTCGCCGGGGCGGAATTTGGAACTTTGATCCGTCCGAACATGCCCGGCGTCAGCTTGCCATCCGCGTTAGCGAATTCTGCGCGCACGCGAATCGTTCCCGAAGACCGGTCGATCGCATTATCGATGAAGTCGATCTTGCCCTGATGACCGAAATCGGTTTCTCCGATGAGTTTCAGCGCTACGGGTACGGATTTCGTGCTGGCATTCGCCATGGCCGGCTCGTGCGCCGACATGAAGCGCACATAGGACTGCTCATCCATGGTGAACTCGAAACGGATCGGATCGATAGAAACGATCGTTGCCAGCAGTGTCGTTGAGCCTCCCGAGCCACCGGTCACAAGGTTTCCCACCGACACCCGTCGATCACCTATGCGGCCGGCAACGGGCGCTTTCAACTCTGTGAACTGAAGATCGAGCTCAGCTTGCTTGACCGCCGCGTCCTGTGCTGTGACCGCAGCCTGCGCCACATTGTAGGCCTGCACGCGCTGGTCATAGATCTGCTGCGTGATCGTCGAACCCTTTACGAGCTGATCGCCACGTTTCAGCTCGCTGTCGGCATAGGCGAGATTAGCCTCAGCCTGCGCACGCGCCGCCTTCACCTGCTCGAGCGCGGCCTCGAATGGCCGGCGATCGATGGTGAAAAGCGTTTCGTCGGCTTTAACGAGCTGCCCATCGGTAAACTGGATCTTATCCAGATAGCCAGAGACGCGGGCACGCACCTCAACGTAGTCAACGGCGGCGAAGCGGCCGACGTACTCGTCGAAATCAGCTACGACCTTGCTAACGGGACGAGACACCGTAACGGCTGGAGCAGGCGGGGGCGATGCTGCCGCCTGCTTCTGCTGAGAGCCGTCTCCACAGCCCGTCAGCACGAGAGCCAGCGAGAGCGCGGCTGCTATCGGCGAAAAATAGCGCAATGCATGCATACCTGTTCTGGCTCCAGACCCTGCCCGCGACTCAAATGCAGTTTGATACAATCAGTCGTGACGGCAGGGGAATAACGTGCTAGATGTTACTGAGCGGTAACATTGGACTTACTGATCGGTAACATCTTCGTCAAGAAACAATGCCGAGATTAGACCCATCAAGAATGCATGTCGGGAATGCGGGTTCGGACGAACTCGCCGAGCTTCCCCCGAAGCAGCGGATTTTGAATGCCGCTTGCAATCTCTTTTATCGTGAAGGAATCAACGTGGTAGGCGTCGAAGCCATCGCGGCGGCGGCGCTGACCAATAAGATGACGCTCTACCGGCACTTTGGTTCCAAAGACGATCTTATCGTGGCCTATGTCACCGAGATCGCCAACCGAGGCAACGAGGCCTGGGATAAACTCGACAGGCAACATCAGAATGAACCTGACAAGCGACTCAATGCTTGGGTTGATTATGTTGAGGACGCACTGACCAACCACTACCAGCGCGGCTGCGCGCTCGCGAACGCAGCAATCGAGCTACCGGCGCTTCATCCTGCCCGGGAGGTGATTGAGAACTACAAAGAACATAAGCGCAGGAACCTCGTTCAGCTTTTTACGGCAGCGCGCTATCGCCATCCCCAGATTCTCGCCGATGAAGTCTTTTTGTTGTTTGAAGGAGCGCGCATCAGCTTGCAATGCGGCGGCAAGATTCCGGTAACCCGCGTCGTCTCGATGCTGCGGGACCTTCTCGCAAAAGCTCCTAGGAAGTCGCGAGCCTGACAAGGCTGACATTTTCGCCTTTGCCGCTGGCGGTATAACGGGCACTTCAATCCGCTCAAGGATTGCGAAGGCAGCGGCAACCTCATTGACCTGTCAAGATTGTTTCTCTCGGCCGTTCGCGCGATCGCGAGCCTTGCCCTGCGCGGCGACGTTGGTCAAACTAACGCTGGTGCCAATCTCACACTGATAGGCGTCATTTCAGAACGCTTGATATTGCCAACCTTTTATTGCTGAGTTCCGGAGGCATAATGAACAAGATCCTGGTCGCAACCGACCTTTCAAAAGGAGCGACACTCGCACTCCAACGGGCGGCGCTAATCGCGAAGTCCACAGGCGCGAGCCTTGAGGTCGTCCACGTGCTCGACAGCGTGTGGCCGGATGAGGAGCTGGATCGGCAGCAACTAGCAGCGCGCGACATCATTGCGAGCCATCTACCGTCGGATCTTGCGAAAACTGCCGAAGTTACAACACAGATCCTGCGTGGACAGGACTATGTTGAGATCGTGAAACGCGCGACGGATGAAGCAGTGGACCTCATCGTGCTGGGCGCGCATCGCAACAAGATCCTGGAATTATTCCGCGGAACAACCTCTGAGCGCATCATCAGGCTGGGTCATATTCCTGTTCTTGTGGTGAACACCGCTGCGAAAGAGCCCTATCGGCGGCTGCTACTTGCCTACGATTTTTCGCCCCATGCTCAACGCGCCCTGCAATTTACCGCCGAGTGGCTGCCCGAGAGTGAGATCCACCTCGTGCACGCGATGCACGTCCCCTTCAAAGGATTTTTGGGGCAGGAAACCCAAGAGCAATTTGTCGTCGAAGAGCGGGAGAAAATAGCGCGCACGATCGACAATGACATCTCCGACCTCAAAAAAAAGCTCGGAGCATCTTGCCCAACCTTCAAGGTGAGCATCAACGAGGCCGAGCCTCAAACCATGTTGCAAAATCTTGTGAGAGAAACATCCCCCGATCTGCTCGTGCTGGGAACCCACGGACGCACCGGCATTCTGCACCTAGTGCTCGGCAGCACTGCTGAAGAGCTCATCGCCATTGCTGCAGTTGACGTTCTAGCTGTGAATGCTTAGCACGCGCTCATGATTGCAGTCTGGACCGAATTCCTTGGCATTTCGCTCGCGATTGTCGTTGCAGGCTATCTGCTTGCCCACTACGGCGACGTTATTGCTGAAAAAACCGGGATGAGCGGGACCTGGGTCGGCCTCATTCTCGTTGCAACGGTGACGTCGCTGCCGGAGCTGGTTACTGGCGTATCGGCCGTCACTCTGGCGAACGCGCCGGACCTTGCCGCCGGCGACGTGATGGGAAGTTGCGTTTTCAACCTCTTGCTGATCGCGTTGCTCGACTCAATTCATCGCGAGTGTGTCATCTACGAGAAGGCCAGCCGCGGGCATATTCTTGCTGCAGGCTTTTCGATCCTCCTGGTCGGCCTTGTCGTCTTCAGCATACTGTCGGGCGATGCTGCAATTAGTATCGGCCACATCGGTATTTATACACCGGCGATCATTGCGCTCTATTTCATCGCCGTCCGGGCAGTTTTCATCCAAGAGAAAAATGGAGCCGGAACGCCCAGTCTCGATCTGCGCTACCAGGACATCACTTTGCGCTCCGCGCTGATCCGTTATTGTCTGGCGGCAAGCGTCGTCGTGGCCGCTGGCATTGCGATGCCACTCGTCGCGGACAAGCTGGCCAAGACGATGGGTTGGAGCCAAACCTTCGTCGGCACATTGCTGGTTGCCGTCGCGACTTCGCTGCCCGAGGCGGCATCGACCATCGGCGCAGTCAGAATCGGAGCGCTTGACCTTGCTATCGGCAACCTGTTCGGCAGCAACCTGTTCAACATTCTGGCGCTTGCCATCGATGACATTGCCTACGCCTCTGGTCCACTTCTATCGCAGGTCTCGCAGGCACATGCACTATCGGGTGTATCTGCGATGATGATGACCGGAGCGACAATCCTTGGCGTGCACTACCGTCCTAAGAAGCGCATCCTGAAAGTTGCGGGCTGGGTGAGCTTGGCGCTTGTTCTCACCTACGTGCTGAACTCGTGGGTCCTCTACCTGCGCGGAGTCTAAAGCTCAGCGCGGCCAAAAGTGCGTTATGAGTGCAAGACTCGCCTGAATGGCTGCATTGCTACCATTCTGGCTTGCCGCAAAGCGGCGAATAGTTATGATCGTCATCATGCGCCGAAGCACTTATCATGCTCCATTGTTCAGAGGGGTTCCTATCCCTCTGCCTGCTCTTCATGAGCTTTGCCTCGGCGACGGCGACCGTCCACCTTGGCCCAGAAAGCGCTGATCCAGCTGTCAATCTGACGACCTTCAACGTCCACACAAGGCCCTGAGAAGCTGCAGCCCGATGCTCGCGCATCTTATCTCCAGAATGTTCAGGTGAAGAAGACGTGCCCACGCAGCGGGTCGCGGTTTGCCCTGCCATCCTGCGTGCTTGCCGGCCTCGTCTTTTCCGCAGCCACGTCTGGTCACGCCATTCCGTTACCACGTGCTGTCGAGGTCAGACTGCCTAAGCCCGGCAACGACGGTAGCACCGCGCAACGCGGCAAGGATCCCTTGGAGCGTCCGCCCTGTCGGGCTGCTTGAGCGTGGCCGCCACTCCGGCGTTAGACCGTCAAAGCAAAACCATTTCAGGATGAAGTCATGTCAAACCACCACGCGCCTTCGCGCGGGGGGCATGGTGTTGGCTTGAGCCTGCGCGCCTTCGCCGTCAGCACGTCGTTGCTGTTGGCCGCTTGCAGCCAAGTCCCCGCACCTCAGCCGCCGCTCGAAGAGCTTGCCCGAACGCGATATCGAAGCCTGCCTGAGGAACCGTTCCCGATCGCAGAAGTGCCGGCTACGCGGATCAAACCACAGTACGTCCGCCAGGTAGTCGCCTATGAAACCCACTATCAACCGGGCGCAATCGTCGTCGATCCAACCGAACATCACCTTTACCTGGTAATGCCGGACGGAAAAGCGATGCGATACGGCATCGGTGTCGGCCGAGAAGGTTTCGGCTGGACCGGAACTGCAACGATTGCCCGCAAGGCGCAGTGGCCGAAATGGACACCACCAACAGAGATGATCGCTCGCGAGCCGCGCCTTGAGCCGTATCGCCATGGCATGGCGCCGGGTCTGGATAATCCACTCGGCGCACGGGCCCTTTATCTCTTCCAGGACGGCAAAGACACGCTGTACCGGCTGCACGGAACAAGCGAGGTGAGCTCGATTGGCCGCAACGTATCAAGCGGCTGCATTCGCCTTTTGAACCACGACATCATCGACCTCTACCGGCGCACGCCCGTCGGCAGCAAGGTCGTTGTGCTGCAGGGAGCAAACACGATCGCACACCAATCATCACCAGACGCATCCACACTTCATGGAGATAGAAATGACTCGTAATGTCGCCCTTTCAATGGTCGCCCTTGCGGCATTCGCCGCCCTCATCCTTCCTGCTGCAATCCGTGCAGGCGAACCTTCTAGCGCAAGTTTTTCTTACGCACCGCAGAAGGTCGTCTTTCACAACAACGGACGCGGCGACGATAGTGCCAAATACTTCAAGGGACTTCTACGTAACATCACAAACAACATCGAGGCTGTTGGAAGAGGCCGCATCGACATCAAGGTCGTAGACCACAGCGATGGCATCAAACTCTTTCAGTTAGCCAATACCGACGCAGAGCTTGCAAAGACCTTGGATGAACTGCGCGCAAAGGGCGTGCAGTTTCTCATCTGCCGCAATACGCTCAAGGAGCGCAACATCGACTGGCATACGCTCTATGGCGTGAAGGAGGCTGATCTGGTGCCTAGCGGCATCGCTCATCTCGTCTATCTGCAACAGCAGGGCTATGCCTACCTGCATCCCTAAATTCAGACGAATTCGACCGGCGCAATCGTCCAGAGAATTGCGCCGGTCGATAGCCCCTCTATGGCCCGAGCAACCTATCCAGAAAGGAGCGAAGTTGATGAATTGCAGCCACCGGATTGAACTTCTTTAAGATCATCGCGCGCACAAAAACGCCATCCAGATACGTCGAGATGAAGGTTGCTGTCTCGTCAACATCCAGCGATCGGAAATCGCCGGATCTCAAGCCCGCCATGAGCGTCTGGCGCAATACGTCCCGTTCCTCGTCGTAGAATTTGTGTATCGCTTCGTCGATCCGCGACTTGCGCCGTGTCGCCTTGGCGTAGTCGATCGAGATCATGATCAACTTGGCGATCGTATCGAACTGAAGGATATGCGTATCGAGCCAGCCGTAGATTATGTCGCGCGGATGGTCCAAACCTTGGCGCGAAATTCGAAACTGTTCGAATGCTCTTTCGACAGCCAACGTCACGGCGCTACGGAACAACTCCTCCTTGCTACCGAAATAGTAATAGATGAGCGCTGGATTGAAGCCGGTCGTGTCAGCGATGTCCTTCGTTGTAACCGACGAGAACCCTCGCTGAGAGAAAAGCTCAAGAGCCGCTTCCCTAATCTTCACCTCGGCGTCCGCTGTAGCAACGCTGAGCTTTGGGCGACCTGCGCCCGAGCGCCCCGAACGAGATCTCGCGCCGGCCTTGCGGCCACTCGCGCGCTGCTGCTTCTGCTCCCGCCTCATCCGTTCTCCCTGCGCATTTTCTTTTCTCATCCTTGTTTCCTTAAACGCGTTCGCGGCTACGCTCAATGCCTGACACCTGAGCATGTTGGTGGCTGCAATGCTCAAACTATGCGCAGTTTTGCGCGCTTTTTTACTTGAATGGAAAATTAATTGATCATTTAATTAATCGCAATAGCCACTGACGCTGCCCTCTTTCCACGCTGCGTTTTGGGGCTCCCTTGAGGCGACCGGAATGATTGTGATGGATGCAGGACCGCTAAACATCGCGAACAATTCAACGACGTCTGTGACGCGCAAAACGCCGGAGCCTAGCCCCCGGCGTGCTTTGTGGAACATCCGCGCCGTGCTTTCCTCGCGGCTCTATTTCGCATTCGCGTGTCTCGGCATCGCCCTGCCCTTTGCCATCTGGATGGCGTTGGTCGCCGGCGCGGCGGTGCCAACGGTATTCATGCCTTCACCGACGCAGGTCGTGACCCGATTTATCTCCTGGCTAACGTCCGAAGGCTTTGGCGCAGATCTGTGGATCAGCGTCGTTCGTGTTACCAGCGGCTTCCTATTATCCCTCGTACTCGCATTGCCGTTGGGATTGTTGTGCGGAACTTTCAAACCCGTCGAAGCGACGCTCGAACCGGCGATGGACTTCGTGCGCTACATGCCTGCGGTCGCATTCGTTCCGCTCATGCTTCTGTGGTTCGGGGTCGGCGAAGGCTCGAAGGTCGCGGTTATCTTCGTCGGCACCTTCTTTCAAATGCTCCTGATGTTCGCGGACGACGTACGTCGCGTCCCGATGCAGCAGATTGAAGCTGCGCAGACCATGGGTGGCAGTCGCCGGGAAATCCTGTTCAAGGTTATCTTCCCCTCTGCCGCTCCCGCGCTTCTGACCAGCTGCCGCATCACGCTTGGATGGGCATGGACCTACCTAGTCGTGGCTGAAATGGTGGCTGCAAACTCTGGACTTGGCTACGCGATCCTCAAAGCTCAACGCTTTCTGCAAACCGATAAGATTTTCGCTGGCCTCATCGTCATTGGACTAATCGGTCTTCTGCAGGACCAGCTTCTGCGCGCGCTTCGGACCGTGTTGTTCCCTTATCTGAAAGGGCACAACTCATGACCAAGGCCATCACAGCAAACAACGTGACCAAATCATTCGGTGGGGTCACCGTTCTAGACAGAATCCGCCTCGATATAGCACCGGGAGAGTTCGTTACCATCGTCGGCGCGTCCGGATGCGGAAAGTCCACCCTTCTTCGCATCATGGCAGGTTTGGAGTTTGCCGATAGCGGTACTATTGCGTGCGGAGACCAGCGCATTGATGGCCCCGGCGTGGAACGCGCCATGGTCTTCCAGGATTACAGCCTGTTTCCCTGGCTAAACGTGATCGACAACGTCATGTTCAGCCGCCGCCTTGCTGCCAACACAAGCGACAACCTGGCTCTGGAGCGCGGAGCCGAGGAGCGCAGAGCCGAATCCCTGCTTTCCCTTGTAGGATTGTCGAAGGCCAGAAATACCTTCCCATCGCAATTGTCGGGTGGCATGCGACAGCGCGTTGCAATAGCTCGCGCGTTGATGTCGAAGCCATCGATCCTATTGATGGACGAGCCATTCGGCGCTCTCGACGCACAGACGCGCGAGGTGATGCAGGAGCTTGTGCTTGACGTCGCGCGCAACGAGGGAACGACGATCGTCTTTGTGACACACGACGTCGAGGAAGCCATCTACCTGGGCGCCCGCGTCGTTCTCATGTCTCCGCATCCCGGACGCATCGACAGCATCTATCGCGTTCCCTTCGGACAGTCGCGCAACGCCGACATTCGGCTCGATCCGCAATTCCTTGAACTCAAGCGCCGCATCATGGGACGCGTGCGCGAGACAGTCACGGCATCGTTTTCCACCGACGACGCCCACGCATCCGGGTGAGCGCATAAGGCGCCCTATCCGATTATATGAGAGGAGTAGACTTAATGTTCACTGGTTTAAGTTCGCGACTGCGGAGTGCTGCACTCGCGGCAGCCGGATTGGCTGCATTGCTCTCAATCCCCGGTGTCCCGCAGGCCAAGGCCGAAGAAAAGGTAACGTTGGCCACTGTGGCGTGGATCGGCTACGCGCCCTTTTATGTCGCGGTTGAGAAGGACCTGTTCAAGAAATACGGCGTAAAAGTCGAGCTTAAGGATTTTGCGGACCCGGCTCTGATCCCCGCGGCGTTGGCGAGTGGCGGCATTCAAGGCGCCATGTACACCTACGATCAGGTCATCAATCTTGTGGCCAACGGAAACGATTACCGCGTCGTCATGCCGATCGACTACTCGAACGGCGCTGACGCAATCATCGCGTCGAAGTCGATCAAGATACTGGCTGATCTGAAGGGCAAGCAGGTCGCCTATCCCTTCGCTACCTGCGACAATCTCCTGGTGGCATACGCGCTCAAGTCCGTCGGTTTGACTGAAGCCGACGTGCAGGGCCTCGACACAACGCCCGAAAACGTCCCCGCCGCGCTTGTCGGTGGCGCTTCCGCAGGCGCCACATACGAGCCCAACGTCAGCAAGGCTTTGAAGCTCGAGGTGGGTGACGGCTTCCATTCCATCTATACCTCCGCCACCTCACCAGGACTCATCACCGACGTGCTCTATTTCCCTGCTTCCTACATCGCTGCGAACGGCAAGACCGTCGAGGCCATTATCAATGGCTACCTCGATGGCCTGAAGTACCTCAAAGAAAATCCAGACGATGCTTATGCTATCGTCGCGAAGTACTTTGCCACCACGATCGAGGACGTGAAGGAACAAGCCAAGGGCGTTTACAACGTTCCTATGGCGGAATGGGCCGGCTACTTCGGACCGCGCAATGACGCCAAGTCCTTCTACACCACAGGCGCGCTTATCGCTGAGATCCTCGTCCAACGCGGACAAATCAAAGCAGCCCCGAAGATCGAAGACACCTACACGAAAGTGTTTGTCGAAAAACTCGCTTCGGCGAAGTGATCAGCCGGCGTGGCGGCTTGCGCAGTGCGAGCCGTCTGCCTCCCCTGCAGTTGCAGACCATCCGCAAATGGAGAATGACCAGTGGATGCCCTAGTCGAAAAGAAGTCTGACGGCCCCAGCGGGGGTCTAGCCGAAACCGGTGTGAACTATATGCTCGCAAGCTATGTCGACATGCACGGCGTATCGAAAGGGAAGGTCGTCCCGATCGCCCATCTCGATCGCATGATGTCGGGATCAGAGCTTTGTACCGGAGCCGCACTCGACGGCGTGCCTCAAGACGTCAGCGATGAGGAGGTTGCAGCACACCCCGATCCCAACTCCGGCATCGTCCTGCCCTGGAAGAGAGACGTCGCATGGTTCGCCAGCGACCTGTGGTGCGAAGGAAAGCCGTTCGAGGCTTGCAGCCGCAACATCCTAAAGCGTGCCCTCGCGAAGGCGGCCACAATGGGTTACGCAATGAACCTCGGCATGGAGGCGGAGTTCTTCGTTCTAAAAGACGATCCCGTTCTCGGTTACAGGCCGATATCGGATCGCAAGAACCTCGAAAAGCCCGCGTACGATGTTTCTCGCATGTTGGACAACATGGGCTGGATGGATGAACTCGTGCAGGCCATGAACAGTCTGGGCTGGGACGTCTACAGCTTCGACCACGAAGACGGTATCGGCCAGTTCGAAATCGACTTTAAGTACTTCGACGCGCTCTCAATGGCCGATCGCTACGTATTCTTCAGGTTGATGGCGCACGAGATCGCCCGCAAGCACGGCGGTTTTGCGACATTCATGCCCAAGCCATACGCAGATCGTGCAGGCAGCGGGGCGCACTTCAACATGTCGCTTGCCGACATCAAAAGCGGACGCAACGTGTTTGCCGATGCAGCGGACACACGCGGATGCGGTCTATCCAAGCTCGGCTATCAATTCCTTGCCGGCGTATTGAAGCATCTCCCGGCGATCTGCGCAGTCGTTGCTCCAACCGTAAACAGCTACAAACGGCTCGTCCTCAAGGGCTCGATGTCTGGCTTTACCTGGGCGCCGGTCTGGGCGTGTTACGGCAACAACAACCGTACCAACACGCTACGCATACCGCTCGGCGGCGGGCGCGTAGAACTGCGCGCAGCAGACAGCTCGTGCAACCCCTATCTTGGCGCCGCGCTCGTCCTGATGGCTGGGCTCGAAGGCATCGAACAAGATCTCGATCCTGGAGATCCGCATCTGGAGAACATGTACCTCAAGAGCGAAGCGGAGCTGAAATCCCTCGGCATTACGCATCTGCCCCGCACGCTGGAAGAGGCGCTGGACGCATTCGAAGCCGATCCGCTGACCAAATCGGCATTTGGCGAAAGGATGTGGAATTCGTGGCTCGACTTCAAGCGTGACGAATGGATGTCTTACATCAATCACGTCAGCGACTGGGAAAAAGCACGCTACCTCAAATTCTACTAACGCAACACGCATCTCAGAAGAAGAGCGCAAAGACATGCAATGGGGCGAGCGGACATGGTGTGAGCTACCGGCGGATTTAGCAGCTGCAGAAAACTGCGCGTTGCTTCCCGTCGGAGCTACCGAGCAGCATGGGCCTCAATTGGCCACCGGCATGGACTATGTGCTGGCCGACAAACTTTGCAAGGAAGTGGCTGCAAGGACAAAGGTTCCCATGCTGCCACTTCTCGCTTACGGCTGCTCCCTCGGCCATAGCCGGCGGTGGCCCGGGACGATCTCACTACAGCCGATCACATTGATCAATCTCGTCAAGGAAATCGGCGACTGGGCCTATATCAGCGGCGTGCGCCGGTTATTTATCGTCAACAGTCATGTGACGAACGCGGCCCCGTTGCGATGCGCTCTGGAGATGCTTCGTGCGGAACACGACGATCTTGCTGTCGCCTTGATCAACACTCCTCACATCAGCAAACGCGTCCGCCGGGTGTACTTCGCGGATGGAGAAGATTGGCATGCAAATGCGGCTGAGACATCGCTGATGATGGCCGTTGCGCCTCACATCGCGCGGGCCGAACTGAACGCATCAACCGATGACGAAGATCGAACCGGCGGACTGGTCTTTTCGCATCCCGTGAACAGGACCAGCCGAAACGGCGTCACCGGCTTCCCCAGCCGTGCGAGCGTGGATGAGGGGCGAAGTCTCTTCACGTGGATGGTGGAAGACCTGAGCGCGATCGTGGAGCGCGGCAAGCAGGAGCGGCCACCGCTGACCGCTTCCTACAATGAGCGCGCTTGGTGACTTGCTCAGAGTTCAGGTCATGCAGGCTTCCGCCTTTGCTGCTTTTGAGCTTTGCTTCGCGACGGCGGCACGCCGTGCGCACGCGAATGCCTGAAGTTGTATAAGACCATTGGTGCCCAAGACTGTGGCGCTCCCGCCCTCCCAACCGTCCGCGATTCAGCTAGGGTTGCCAAACACGCAATCTCGATGAACCGCGACAGGGGGAGAAATTGGTTAGGAACGTCAAGCCTGGAACCCCAGCTTGTCGAAGCTTGACCGGATGCCGATACATGGTCGGCGTCTTCCTGCTCGCCACGTCTGCCAATTTGACCAGCGCCTTGGCTGACACGGTTGCGCCCGTTCGATCAACGCCGTCTTTCGCTGATACAGGAACGCTCGCAGCTTTTTTCTGGGGCGCTGGTAACGCCCTGGATGCATCTTACGACAGAGTGCAACAGTGGAAGGCGGACAATCACATCCCCATAAGTTTTGGCGCACAACACTGGTGGCACATCGATGCCGGTGACCACCTGTACGGCAACGGCTACGGCCTGCCAGGGCTGCGGGGCACATACTACTACTTCGTCGCGTTCGACCCTTCGATGAAGGTTGAGGGCAACGGGATCGTGGACGAAATAGGCTTCCACAACCAAACGCGCTTTCGTGACAGCGGTGACAAGCTTCGCAGTTTCTATAACGACACGATATGGACCTACGAAACCTACGCCTACGCCAAAACCAGCGTGGGACGATTCAAGGCCGGACAGATTGTGCAGGAATTCGGCATCCCTTGGGACAATAGCTGGTGGGAAGCCGTACCGTTCTTCGATGGATATCGATCGAATCCCGCATGGGGTTTCAGCTGGGATCGCAACTGGAACGTATCGAACAAGTTTAGCGTCGCCAGCACGCTTCAATACTTCATCATCGACGATCGCGTGAGCGGTGCCTTCGCCGACGCGAACGCTGAAGCGTCGCCGCCACTTAGCGAGCGCAATACTTTCAACGTTCGCCTTGTCCCACAATGGACCCTGAATGACGACACCAAGATCAAACTTGGGCTTTCCGCTCTAACGCGAGAAATCGACCACGCCGGTTTTCCAAACGTCGATTCAAGACAGACGGCTTTTGCTGTCGATCTTACCTACACTTGGAACAACCTTAGTGTTTACGGGCAATACACAAACTCTCACGGCGCCATCACCCCGGCAAGGTACGTCTCCGGCGGACCGAGCGATAAGCAGGAAAGCGTCGAAGTAGGCTTCAATTATACGCTTGGCCCAGTCTCCGCGCGCGTCAATTATTCTGAAGGCTGGGACGACAACCCGTCGGGTCATCAGTACATTTTCAATCCCGGGCTTACATTCCAGATTTCCAAGGGCGTGACTGCCTACGCAGAATACGTCAAATGGAATGTCACCGACAGCACGGGCACAACGACAAGGTTCGACGACGGTTACGAACTCATTCTCGTCTGGAACTACTGAACCATCAGCTTCGAGTTCAGGCTGTATGTTTTCGCCCAGGCCGGAACGAACCGATGGCTACTCCATCGACAAGATGAAAGAGCGCACCACCGGATAGATTTCTTTCTCCCATCGCTTGCCGTTGAAGGTTCCGTAGTGACCGACGTTGGCTTGTAGATGGTGGCGCTTGAGGTGAGGCCTCAGTGAAGAGCAAAGGTCATGCGCGGCTGAGGTCTGCCCGAGTGCGCAGATGTCGTCACGCCCGCCTTCGACTGTCAGCAAGGCTGTTTTTCGGATCACGCCCGGATCCACCTTGCGGCCACGATGCGTGAAGCTGCCGGTCGCCAGTTCCGCCTTCTGAAAGACCCTGTCTATCGTCTCGACATAAAATTCCTCGGTGAGATCGAGCACCGCAAAATATTCGTCGTAGAACGTCTTGATCTTTTCTGCTTCTGCAGTTTCGCCTGCGGCCAGGTGTTCATAAAGCTTCTGGTGGGCAGCCCTGTGCCGCTCGAGGTTCATCGCAACGAAGCTGGAAAGCTGAACGAAGCCGGGATAAACGCGCCGCCCTGCCCCCTTAAAGCGATCAGGAACGACGCTGGTGACGACCGTTTTGAACCACGCCAGGGGCTTGTCGTTGGCCAACTCGTTGACGGCTGTTGGGCTTTCCCGCGGATCGATCGGTCCGGCCATCAGCGTCATGGAACGCGGCGTGGCCGGATGATTATCGGCTGACATGACGGCAGCCGCAATGAGCGCCTGAACACAGGGCTGACAGACTGCGAGGAGATGACACCCCGGCCCAATTTCTTCGATGAAGCGGATAATATAGTCAACGTAGTCTTCGACACCGAAGCGCCCGGCATCAAGCGGAACGTCTCGCGCATTCACCCAATCCGTGATGTAGACATCATGGTCGCTCAGAAGCGTCTGAACGGTCTTGCTGAGCAATGTCGCGAAATGACCCGAGAGCGGCGCAATTACGAGGACGCGCGGCTGAGGTGTGTCTACGTCCTTGGCAAAGTGCAAAAGCTGACCGAACGGAAGATCAAGGGCGACCTCTTCTTTCACCTCGACCAGCGCATTGCCTACCATCACCTCGCGGATAGCGAACTCTGGACGCACGTGCGTCAACTTCAACCTCTCGACCATTTCAAGCCCGGCGTCGAAGTGCTTCCTCGCGGTCCCGACGAACGGCCAAAAATGGTCCGACGACATCGCGCGCATGTGGGTCGCAGCCTGCCGCATTGCGGCATAGAAGTCGTCGTGAAGCTGATAGGTTTGATAAAGCATTTAGCAGTCTCTTCTCCGTCAGCCCAAAATTTAGGCGAATTACCAAGCGCTTGTCTCGGACGGATGATAGTGCAAGACTTGTTGCGCTGCGAGATGAATATTAGGTCAGTTTGAACAGGAATTGCGCATGACCAAGGCCACCGCGACGTTGACCATATCGTCGAAGAACTATTCATCATGGTCCCTTCGCGGCTGGCTGCTCTGTAAGATGGCGGGGCTGGAATTCGTGGAAAAGCCCATCGCGCCGGAAGACGCCGAGGCGCGCCAAGAGCTTCTGCTGCTTTCTCCTTCGGTCCGCGTACCACGCCTGACGCATGGCGATGTTACTGTTTGGGACACACTTGCGATCGCCGAATACGTCGCCGAGATTGCACCCGAAGCCCACTTGCTCCCCGCAGATCAAGCTGTGCGCGCCCATTGCCGCGCTGTCTCCGGTGAAATTCATTCGGGGTTTTACAATCTGCGCTCAGCCTTGCCGATGAATCTCAAGTCACGGCACTCGTCTTTCAAAATCTTTTCCGGCGCGCGGCCTGACGTCGAAAGGATCAAGGAGATCTGGTCAGAGTGCCTTGGAAAATACGGCGGCCCCTATCTGTTCGGCAACTTGACGATCGCCGACGCAATGTATGCCCCGGTCTGCACGCGCTTTCATACCTATAGCGTGGCGCTGCCGACTGAGCTTGCCGCATATTGCGATCGCATACTCGATTGGCCGCTGATGAAAGAATGGACCGACGCCGCCATTGCCGAACCAGACGAGATCGTCGAACTTGAGGTTGAGTTCTGACGTTAAAATATTCGGCTTTATCTATTTCTTTGGCTCAGTCGCGTCGGCAAGCGAACGCGACTTTGTCATTACCCGGCTGTTAAATTTCTCCGACCCCGCACCTCGTGGCCACGATCCGGAACAAACGGTGCTATTGGAAATTAATACAGATATTACCGACGTTGAGCAGAAGTGGGCTATCTTCGGTCTCTGACTAAGCGTTCAGCTACCGTTCAAACTCGTTGGAGTTCAATTGCTGAGGACAAGCTGGGAGGACTGATATGAAATCATTCATTTGCGCCTTTACGGCAGTTGCAATCGCGAGCTTTGCTTCGACAACAGTGCGCGCAGCCGATTTGGATGAGGTCTACGACGAACCAGATGCGTACGTCGAGAGGGTTCCGCCACGGCCACCCGTCGTCGTTTACGTAACACCCCGGTACTACGATCCGGGTTATTACGATGATGACGCGACCGTCGTGACGATCCATCCGCGTCGCGCTTACCGGCCATATCCGTACTATGCACCCTACCCCGTTTACCGCGCCTACCCCCGCTATCCGGCCGGGTACTATCCTTATCGCTGGGGACCGCGCTTTAACGGCTGGCACCGCGCGGGCTGGGGTCCCCGCCGTCGGTGGTGACCCATCACTGCAGGCTCGCTATCTGGGATTGTTAGACCGATCACGACTCTCGTAGAGACCGCGGTTTGGATGTGCACGACTGAAATTAGACCGATCTCGTCTGGGCTCGGAAGCCAATTCCTCAAGTGCAGCCATGTCTAAAATGCGTAGCTCTGCATCTGACACGTTTATCAGTCCGCTCTGCTGAAGCCTCACTAAGGCATCGGAGACTGCATCGATATCCAACTGGAGTTGTTTCGCCACATAGCCCGACGACATGTCCTCACTCACGACAAGCGGATCACGACCTTCAGAAGAATTGATACCGGATACCGCAGCCAAGTAATTTGCGACCCGTTGGATCGGAGACGGCAAATCGGCATTCAGCGACGTGTCCTTCAGATATTTGAATTCACGCTCTTTCGCCTCAGCCAACCTGAAGAACAATTGGTCATCATTCGCCAACGCATCCTCAAGTTCGGCTTCACTGATAGCGCGTACATAGGTGTCTGCTATGGCTGCTGCGGTACTTACGTGTTTTCCGAGCGACCCCAATCCTATGATGTCGCCGGGGAATGCAAACTCAATGATGTCGTACTGTCCCAGCGTCGAAGGGCTGTAATGGCAAAGGGCACCGGTCTCGACCACGTATAGTTGACGCGGCTCTCCGCTGCGAAAGAGCATCGTGCCTTTGGGAACATGCCGCCGAAGCGCACCTTGGAATTGAGACTCTTGTTTGGGAGCGCGAACCGAATTATCGGCCGTCGGAGCAGCACAGACCTGTGGCTCCCAGCTCGCGTACTCAATAACTTTCATGCGACGCACCCAATATGGACACGTAGCACCCTACCCGCCTAACCCCAGGTTAAGTCTGCGCCGACCAGCTCCGAAGTCAAGCACCTAACCCATTATGGTCTAATGGAGAATTAGCTTCGAAATAATATTTGATCGCTCAATCTCAAATTTCGGTGCGGATCCACATTCAACGACGTCTTGATGCCACTTTTGCCCCGTTCGATAATAACCGCCGAAATTGAAATGGGGTGCCAAGCTTCGCCAATGGCGTTTTAATGAGCTTGGCCAGGAATTCATTAGTTTCTGATATGTTGCGGTTATTTGGGCCGCACTTTTCGATGAGCTCCCGTGCCACGGCGGGCTTCTTTCCGTGGCTGCCCGCATGGGCGTTTCCTCCCTAGACTAGGGCCGCAAACCTGCGGCTCTTTTTTTCGCCTGAGACCTAATCCCATCAACTAGTGCAGATCTGGAATGCAATGATGATGAAACGCTGTGTTGTAGTCTTGGCTCTACTGAGCGCAGCAGCCACACTCTCACCCAATACACTCAAAGCTAATGACAGCACCGCTGAGCTTGGTGCTGGAGGACTCATCTTTTCGAAAAATGATGATGTCGAGATGACCTCCGAAGACCTTTTCGTGTCTCGCGAACAAATCATTGTTGACTACAAATTTTACAATCGATCTAGCCACGACGTCACTTCTCTGGTCGCGTTTCCCCTGCCTGAGATTGAATATCAGGCCGACGCCGACGTCGGAATTCCATCGCCAGACTCCGTGAACTTCGTCGACTTCGTAACTCTTGTTGAAGGTCGGCGGATTGAGGCCGACGTAGAGCTGAAATCTAACGTTCAGGGCGTCGACAAAACGGAGGAGCTGAAAAGGCTAGGAATGCCGCTGAACCCTTATCAAGCTAGCAGCGTCATTAACGCCGCCAGCAAAAGCGTTCTCGATGAAATGCGACGGGAAAACCTATTGGATGAAAACAATCAGCCGCTTTGGAAACTCAAGACGGTCTTCTACTGGCAGCAGACATTCCCGAAGGGTCGCACGATCGAGATCAGCCATCGCTACAAGCCGATTGCGGGCGGATCTGTGATGACGAGCATTCACCACATACCAACGAACGCTGATATCCGAGAGGACTACAAAAAGTACTGCGTAGAGCGGTCATTGATCGACGCGGTCAACCGCTCCATCAAGCCCGGCGAAGACTATCCGCGGTTCGGAGAGTTAAATGTCGAATACATCCTCACGACGGGCGCAAATTGGGCATCTCCAATTCGCCGCTTCCGCCTCGTTGTGGATAAAGGTTCACCTCGCAATCTGGTGAGCTTCTGCGGCGACGGCGTAACAAAAATCACTCCGACGAGATTTGAGATCACCGCAACGGACTTTGTCCCCAAGCAAAATCTGGAAGTTCTAATCCTGACACCCGGTGACGAGACCGAGGGTCGAGAGACTGATGTCACGGAACGTCGAGACTTTGGCTCTTTCACTTGCGCGGACCTTTGGCAGGCACGTAACGCCATCTTCAAGGCGGAAGGGTACTGTTTCAAAACATCACGCGCGATCTCGCAATTCGGCAATTCCGGGTGCAAGTACGACGACATTAAACAAGTGCCGTTGTCCGATGCAGAGCGCAATGAAATTGCCAGTATCAAGAATGCAGAGAGATTGAAACACTGTCCCCGCTGAGACGGATCTGTTCAGCAGGTCAACGCTCAGGTGTCATTCGACGCGCAATGGCAACTCAATCCCATGCACCCTGACGTATCCCGTTGCATCAAGCGTCGGGCCTTGAAGAAATTGCTAGCCGACGTCATGTTTCTGGAAGTGCGGGACGTAACGCGTTTCGCACAGCATCAAGAGACGGACATTAAGTCCGAGCCAACCTGCCAACCCTGGCAAGGTGGAGCCGCGAAAGCGGGATGCGGTCACAACAGTGGCAACGAAGAGGGCAAAATGCCGAAGCAAATCTCGCCAATAGAATCGTTGATACGCTCACGGCTCAATGATCTTGGGTTGACTGAGGCTGAGTTTCTGCATCGTCTCGGCTATCGAAAAATGCACACAGGTCAACAGCACCTTCGGCGATCACACCCGCCGCACGCTTATTCAAAGACTGCCTGAGGCACTCGAGTTACCACCGACTGTGGTCAGGACGGCCTTTGGAGGTGAGCTGGGCGGCCGCGCGATGCCAATAATGCTGACGCCAGCCCAATATCACGAGCGTCGCGAATCTTTCTTCGCCTCTCTTGGACCTAACCCGGGAACCACGATGATGGGAATGTGGGCTTGGGGAGATGCCATGATTAAAACATTTCATCAGAGCTTGCGAGCTGAGAATACGTGGTTTGAGAGTTCTGTTTCTCGTGAATATATCGCGCTGCGCGATACGCCCTGCGTTCAATCGTTCTTGAGCGGTGATCCCGACTTCATATCGTTAGATGCATTCGACTCTTTGGTAAATAAAGCTGTCGGGCAGGCGTTCGGGGAACCGACCCACATATTCGAACTCCATCCAAAATCCAGAAAAAACGTCTATGCACGCCATCGACTGACGCTGGGTCGGGTTCTCGTTCAAAGAGACATTGTCATCCATGGCAAGAGATACAGCTTCAAATTCTATACATAGTGATGTCATGACTAGTATCTTGCCGTCCCCCTGCCATAATGGCCTCCGCTGCAGAACCGCACTCCCCCCGGGGAAACGGCTGTGGCGGGGGCACCCTGATCCCTGCGTAATTGGGTGATCAGGGTGCCTTTCATTTGGGGGCAGATCCACAGGACAGACGGTCAGCCGTGACGAGACACCGTCTCGCGGTGGCAATCAGACGTTACGTTGTCCTCGTCACGGCTTCGAAAGTTTAGGGACTTCCAACCCAGTCACAGATGCCAGACGCGCCTTGGAAACTGTGACAATGAACCATTGCTAGGATAACGAGGCTTACCGCCCTATGAAGATTTGGTGAATAGTTCGCAATGAGAACCGGAAATGGCTTCTTACAAATGCGTGCCCCCAAGAAAGCATTGCCGACCAATCACGGAACGTCCGTACCATCACTATTCTCGGCGAGGGCATGACCTGGGACCAGGAACTGCCGTCGCTCGTCCGCTGAGGACAAAGCTGGAGTTCATTCGCCAACTGATAGTCACGACGCAGCATTCTTGATGCTCATCGCGGGAGTGAGAAATGAGGCGCATTAAACTACTTTGATGGTCGGCTTCGCAGTCTCTCAAGTAATCCCTGGCCCGAAAACCCTGGAGCAGGTCAGCGCCGCCACTCGCATTTGTTACCCGTCCACGGACCTCGCTGCATTTCATGTATGTGGTAATGAACTTTCATTCCTCCATGGGGTCCCTCAGTGGGACTACTGACTTCAAAGCATTGGGTGCCTTCCGGAGGATCACCACGCCGTCGTAGGTCCACGACGGCGATCGGGTACGCCCCCCCCCCCGCACTGCACGAGGAGTCAGGCGTTGCTAATCATCGGGGGTGGGTCCATCGCTTGACCTAGCCTGCGATCGGTATCTTCAGTGGCCGCTCAAGGTTTGGAAATACCCGTCTGTACCGAGTTCGCCAGAAATTCCTTCACATCGTCGCTTAAGCTAACCTTGTCTTTTATGCTCTCGAATTCAGTCGGTGTGATCCGGACCCGTAGACCTTCTTGTGACGCCAAAGTTGGCAGAATCTTCAATCGCTCTCCATACTTTGCATTGCCGAGAACCCATACTCTGCCTCGACCTTCGAAGTCGAGTATGCCGATAACAGAACCGAATTCACGATCGTTATAATACTGAATACGCTCTTGGATAGGTTGATTGCGGCCTGCCATCTCTGCGGCCTGCACAACAGACCACTCTCTTTTGGAAGCGTAGTCTTGCTCAAAAACATATACGCTCGCAATGACCACCATTGCAAAAACTATCAAAGCTATTTGCCAAGTCCGCATCCCGGCGCTCACTTGTTAAATTCGAACACATTGGGTGGAGGACCATCTTTCGGTATGTAAATGGTGCGGGTCGTGCTGCGGTTTACAATGTTAGAGACCGTACCTGGAAACATGCACCCCATTCCGGATAAGTCGAAGTTGGTGCAACGCCGGAGTGCTTCAAGAGTGCGACATGCGCAAGTATCGCCGGTTGTCCAATGCGGCAGTTTCGGCGACAAAGTGTTCAAATAGTTTCTGATGCACCTTTCTTCATCGGGTGTCGTCGGCAGAATTTGAATTGTTTGGTCTCTCTTCTTCGATTGCGAAGTCACGTAATTCGAGACGCTGGACCCCAATGGCGTATTGTTGCCAAAGCTATAAGTTCCACACTTCGTGCAGGTAACTGCCGTATGACCCATCGGGTTGCCCGGCACTGCACCTCCTGTGATCACCGCCGTTTCTAATCCCCAGAAATCGACTAGCGCGTTGGGAGCACTCCGCGCATAAGCATACACACCCGGGCCATCTATAAACCCCAGCGGATCGGGCTGTGTGTAGCGGCCGAGGCTGGGATCGTAATGCCGATGCCAGTTGTAGTGCAAGCCGGCTTCCAACTGGAACCACTGGCCGGGGAAGCGGGCGTTGAGGGTTTCGGCACCTGAGAGCGTGTAGGCGCCGCCGAAGGGACTATAGAGGGCCGACCAGGCGACCGCGCCCGAGGCATGCGTGATCTTCGTGGGCCGTCGTTGCAGACCATTCGCGCATCCTTGCAGCGCCACCACGGCGAGGCATTCGCGCTGCATTTGCAGTACCCGATCCGGCCGCGCTGGCAAGAAGGAAGGCCTCTCAGAGTATTTTCCTCATTAGAAGCCCCAACAGTATCCCCGGGACAACAGTAGATAAGGCCGTAATGAGAAATATAAGAAATGCTGATTGCAAACCCTTCAAACCAGGAAAGTCAGTTCCATATCCCAGTTGCTCTATCACCAGATTGGCAAGCGGACCCAAAATAATGATTGGAACGATCAGTAGAAGCGCCTTGAGCGTAGCTTGCTCGACGGAGAAATAAGAAACTAGAAGTGCTGCCAAAAACGGAAGCAAATAGAGGCTCTTCCGCCCAATTTCCGCATATCCCTCGACACCATATGCCCATTTCTCAAATGTGAGTCCCAAGGTAAACCATACCAACAGCAGCATTAGGCCCACAAGCCAAATTTTCAGATCGCTCATCTCTAATTTCTTGTCCTGGAAAACTCAGTTAAACGGCCAATTGTTCGGGAAGCTCTGCGGTGGAACGGTTCCGCCACAAGCGTCCAGCGCTCGTTGGACGCAATGGCAACAGTTATTTCTGGCGATCGAGTACTGTGTACATCGTCTCATCGCATTTCGCAGACAATTATCCCGTTCGGGATCTTGTTCGCGGGTACATTGGGTTTGCGGGTGTTCGGGCTCGGCATCGGGACCCACTCCGTTCGGGTCGAAGCCGATGGTGGTTCCATCGCTGAACCTCAGATAGCAGTGCCGATATCCTGTAAACCCGATGTTCCTCAGCGGCCTGTGACACATCTGGAAAAGGCCCGTGATATCGACATTTTGCGGCGGGCTTGATCCCGCATACGCATATACCCCCGGTCCATCGACGAAGCCGAGCGGATCGGGCTGGGTGTAGCGGCCCATTGTAGGATCGTAATGCCTGTGCCAGTTGTAATGCAAGCCTGCGCCAGGTTACGCGACGCGGACAACAATCGAAAGAGCCCGGCAAGCCGTCGAACTGCTCCAAGCCTTTCACCGGTCGCTACCCGTTGGCGTAACGCCGGGCTGCAGGGCACCAAAACTCTATCGCTCCGTCAATCTCATCACTCATCGCATCACGATCAGGAATCGTCTTCGAAATGAATTTCAAGAACTTGCAGATGGTGCTCTTTTGATCGGAGCTCAAAAGCGATATTAGTATTGGTCCATCGTTTTCATCTTTTAGGTTGAACAGACGATAGACTGTATAGTCAGTGACGCTAGATGACGGATTCTTGATTGCGTACAACATAAACTGGGGTAACACGAACGCTAAGCCCTTGGGCGTGAACGCCGATAATGAATTGCGAAAATTTTCGATATCGCTCGCCAAAATTTGCGTTGCATCGAGTGCTTCTAGCCGAGCCAGCATAGCTGCAATGTCTTCGACCTCCCAGTGGGAACGCTTGATGCTGACGTCAAGAGGTGGCCGAAAGACATCCGAAAATGCGGACCTAATACAGACAGCTAGAGCATGACCATCAGAACTTACGTCTATCATCGCTTAAGGATCCGGAATAAAATTACTTGGTAGCTGAACGCAGATGTTGCATTTCTTCTGTTTGGCAATTCGGAGGCACTTTTTGATTTTGTTTTCCTCATCAGGGATGCGCTGCCAATGGTCTTGATCTTCGGGATCAAAGCAATTTGCGGTCAATCGGGACTGCGCCAGTATACATTTGGCTGCGTTGGAAATTTTATCAACAATATCCGAGCACTGATCATTGTCTCCGTGGCAAGTTTCATTCCTCCATTTACAATATACTTTCGTTTGGAGCTTTAACCAGTAGCACTGAGCTAGGCTGCCCCCGCTACCTGGTGGCGTGGAGGGTGGGTCGATTTGAGGGTCGGGAACGTTTGGCGGAAGCCACTCATCAACCAGTCCCGTCGGGTCCACTCGCAATATCGGGCTGTTATGGACATACGCATACACACTCGGGCCATCTATAAACCCCAGCGGGTCGGGCTGGGTGTAGCGGCCGAGGCTCGGATCGTAATGCCGATGCCAGTTGTAGTGCAAGCCTGCTTGCTTGATGCGCCTTCCGACTCACGTTCCGCGAGCCGGCCGGAAGGCGCGCAACATCTGGAACCACATCAACACCGGCTTGCCGAGTGTTGAGCAACAAAACTGTCCGGGGAAGCGGGCGTTGAGGGTTTCCGCACCTGAGAACGTGTAGGCGCCGCCGAACGGGCTGTAGAGAGCCGACCAGACGACCGCGCCCGTGGCATCCGTCATCTTCACAAGACAGTTGAGCCCGAGTCCGGACCAGACAGAGCGTATTCAGGTCGTGTTAAATTTTGCCTGTAGCGCCTCATCAACCAGCGTTTCGAGTTGTCGGTACGTTTCGACGCCAGCAGCATAAGGAATTGCTCGTGGAAATGCGATTTCTACCGGCAGGCCGCACCATGTGGCCCCAGGATAGGCCTCTCCTATAAGTCCTCTGAGAGCGTCGAATGCTAGCATTACTGATTGCATCTCATCGACGCCGAAAGCACTCGCTTGCTTTGCTAATAGTCCTGCCGCACTTATTCTGATGGCGCATTGGAACTCCATTGAGTCAATACGGATTGGCTGATCAATCTCTATCAATATTTCCTGGTCTGAACCGGCGAATGACATCGAGCGACGCAAAATCGCGTTACCATCCATTTGTTCTACTCCCAACTAAAGCGGAACATCGAGACAGTGATTATTGTAACAATAGCCAAGGCAGCCGGCCGTGCCCAAATATGTAGCTGCCCAACAAAGCGCCTTCGCCTGGGGTGGCATTGGTGTAACTCTGCAGAAATTTTCCATCGTCGTCTTCCCTGCATTGCATGCGCGTATGCACTTTTGACAGGTATCTTTCAAACAGACCCTAGTCTCACTCGGTGGGAAAGATTGTGAGGACGATTGCCGCCCGTCAATATCGATGTACTCATGCGGTGAACTTTTCACATAAGCAAACACCCCCGGCCCATCGACGAATCCGAGGGGATCTGGCTGTGTGTATCGTCCAATCGATGGATCGTAATGCCTGTGCCAGTTGTAGTGCAAGCCGGCTTGCTTGATGCGCCTTCCGACTCGCGTTCCGCGAGCCGGCCGGAAGGCGCGCAACATCTGGAACCACATCAACACCGGCTTGCCGAGTGTTGAGCAACAAAACTGTCCGGGGAAGCGGGCGTTGAGGGTTTCGGCACCTGAGAGCGTGTAGGCGCCGCCGAACGGGCTGTAGAGAGCCGACCAGACGACTTACTTGATGGCGCTTCGGATGCCCACTCGCATCCGCGCCGTTTTTCTTTGCGCTTCGGATGCCCACCAGCGCTCACCGGACGGTTGAGCTGATCACGCTCAACACCGGCTTGCCGCGTGTTGACCAACAAAAGTCCCGGGGAAGCGGGCGTTGAGGGTTTCTGAACCCGACAGCGTATAGGCGCCGCCGAACGGGCTGTAGAGGGCCGACCAGACGACTTACTTGATGGCGCTTCGGATGCCCACTCGCATCCGCGCCCGTGCGTGACCCGCGCGTGGGAGAAATCTCGGCCTCCGGCATCCAGATGTACTCGCGCCAATGCGCTTCCGGCCAGCTCGCGGAACGCGAGTCGGAAGGCGCATCAAGCAAGCCGGCTTGCATTACAACTGGCATCGGCATTACGATCCAACAATCGGACGATATACACAGCCAGATCCGCTAGGGTTTGTGGATGGGCCGGGGGTGTTTGCTTACGCGCGGGGTGCGCCTCAGCGATATGTCGACAAGGATGGGAGAGAAGTTATCGTCTTGCCGCACCCAATTTTGATACCCATCACTATAACAGCCCTGTATTGCTCCGTTTATCCAGAAAAGTGTCGGAAGATCATTGATCAATGCCTATCGTTGTTTAAGCCTTCAAATACCGGTGGAGGCGGCGGTGGAGATGATGATGACGATGATCCTTGCGCAAAGCAACAAGAGCGAGATTTCAGTATTTGCAGATTGCTCCCAAACCGAACGAACGCGCAGAAAGCTGTCCGATCTAGGTGCTGGGATAGCGCCGACGCTCGATACGGGGCGTGCCGTGCCGGCAAGACGCTTCCACCTCTTATTACATGGTGAATACATGACGAAGACTATTATCGCTCGACGGACGCTGCACGTCGGTGCTACTCCAGTCGAGATTTCTGTAGAATGTCCCGTTCTCGACGGAGAGGATTATTGTTGCCGCTACGCTATCAATTGGCCGCAATGCACGCAGAAAGGCTATGCCATGGGGGTTGATTCAATGCAGGCCCTAATTCTTGCGTTGTCCCACATAGCCTCGGATGTCAGATCCCCAAGAGTCCAGCCAGAAGAAGAAATATACTGGTTGGAATTAGGAGACGAAGGAGGGTTCGCGAGATCCTGAACATCGCGTCGCCATTCCGTCATTGTTCGCACCTCCGATCAACGCGGCAATATTTTCTCCGACGCCCGCACGATCACGGGAGCGGGCAGCGCCAAGACGGTCTCCTACCTCTACTCCGCCGCCGATCTGGTGACACAGATCACCTACCGCTCCGGCCGCATCGTCCTTTACGATCGCGATAGCGTCGGGCGTATCAACAAGGTCTCGACCAAGCAGAACTCTGGCGCTTCGAGCGTGACCGTCATCGACAACGTCACCTATCAGCCGATCTCGAACCTCATCAAATCTCTGACCTACGGCAACGGCCTGGCAGAGACCGACGCGCACACCCAGGACTACGAGCAATCGCAGTGCACGGTGACGAACGGCGCCACGACCGTGATGGGCCTTACCTTCGGGCGGACCGACAACCTCAACATCACCTCGATCGGCGATACGGTCACCTCCGCCAACAACCAGTCGTTGGGCTACTCGGCGGCCAACCGCCTGAACAGTGCCAGCGGGATCTACGGCTCGCAATCGTGGACCTATGACGGCGTTGGCAACCGCACCAGCGAGACGTTCGGCGGGGTCACCGATACCTACAGTTATCCTTCCACCAGCAATCTGCTGCAGGGTGTGACACGCTCTCCTTTGTGGCGCTTCGGATGCCCACCCGCATCCGCGCAACCGTAACGCCCGATCCGCGCGCCTTCACCTATGATGGAGCCGGCAACACCCTCACCGACGTGCGCACTCTTTTCGCGCCTTCCGGCCGGCTCGCGGAACGCGAGTCGGAAGGCGCAACCAAATTGGCGTCACGTATGCCTACACCTATAACAACGCCAACCGCCTCAAGACGGTGTCGCAGTCGGGCAACCTCATCGGCACCTACACCTACAATGGCCGTGAACAGCTCGCGACCCGGGTGATCACGAACTCGGGCTCGGCCAACGGCACGACATACTTCGTTCATGACCAGTGGGGCAATATCATCGCGGAGCTCGATGCGACGGGCTCAACCGTGCGCGAGTACATCTGGATGCCGGAGGCCGAGATCGCGCCGACGCGCGGGTCACGCACGACCGTTGATCGTCCGGTCGCGGTGGTCTCCAACGTCGCCACCACGCCGGCGCTGCTCATGGTGCACGTCGATCAGCTCAACCGGCCCGTGAAGATGACGGATGCCACGGGCGCGGTCGTCTGGTCGGCTCTCTACAGCCCGTTCGGCGGCGCCTACACGCTCTCAGGTGCCGAAACCCTCAACGCCCGCTTCCCCGGACAGTGGTTCCAGTTAGAAGCAGGCTTGCACTACAACTGGCACAGGCATTACGATCCCAGCCTCGGCCGCTACACCCAGCCCGACCCGCTGGGGTTTATAGATGGCCCGAGTGTGTTTGCGTATGGGCGGAGTTCGCCGGAAATTGGGGTAGACCTCAACGGACTGGAAACGGCGGTGATAACCGGCGGCCCGGTACCTGGAAATCCGTTTGGCCATACAGCGCTAGCTTGCACCAAATGTGGTGTTCATAGCTTTGGAACTAGAACTCCCCCCGGGTCAAGCACTTCAAATTACGTAACTTCGCAGTCGAGAAAGAGAGATCAAACCATACAAATTCTCCCAACAACGCCCGACGAGGAAAAGTGCATTCGCGACTACCTCAACACGTTGTCACCCAATCTTCCTGATACATTGCTCACCACTGACACGTGCGCCTGCCGTACGCTCGAAGCGCTAAGACGATGCACTTCATTCGATCTTAGTGGTGTTGGGTGCATGTTCCCGGCATCCACTTTCCGGATTATCCAACGAAGCACGACTCGCACGTTGCGCATTCCCAAGGGCGGACCGCCGCCCAATCTATTCGATTTCAACAAGTGAGAAAAACCAACCAGGGTCGAATAGCGATGCAATGGCGGTTGTCTATGTTTTTGGTCATTCTTTTTGGAGCGACAACTTGGTTTTACTTCTTCACTCAAGACCAGAAATCCAAACGCGAATGGTCTGTGGTGCAAGGAGCGATATTCCGCGCGGGAAAAGTGCCAACCCAAAATCGGATCGAGTATCAATATGATAATGGGTGCAATCCGTGTATCGGCATACTCACACTCGACGGCAAAGACCGAATGTGGATCCTTGCGAGGTCCAACTACGGGGAACGGCTGAAAATAATGGGGGGAAAACTGCTCGGGGAAACGGACGAATATCGGGTGCGTATTTCCCGGGCTGAGTTTGAGTCGATAAAGGAGAAAGGAGATTTGAGCGATGAGGTCGAACAATTTTTTATAAACTCGATTGACCCAAGGATCAGGTAGCGTCTGAAGACGGGCTCGCAGTCGGGCAACCTCATCGGCACCTACACCTACAATGGCCGCGAGCAGCTCACCACCCGGGTGATCACGAACTCAGGTCCCGCCAACGGCACGACGTACTTCGTGCATGACCAGTGGGGCAACATCATCGCCGAGCTGGATGCGACGGGCTCAACCGTGCGCGAGTACATCTGGATGCCGGAGGCCGAGATCGCGCCGACGCGCGGGTCACGCACGACCGTGGATCGTCCGGTCGCGGTGGTATCCAACGTCGCCACCACACCGGCGCTGCTCATGGTCCGCTCTTTTGTTGGTCAACACGCGGCAAGCCGGTGTTGAGCGTGATCAGCTCAACCGTCCGGTGAGCGCTGGTGGGCATCCGAAGCGCAAAGAAAAACGGCGCGGATGCGAGTGGGCATCCGAAGCGCCATCAAGTAAGTCGTCTGGTCGGCTCTCTACAGCCCGTTCGGCGGCGCCTACACGCTCTCAGGCGCCGAAACCCTCAACGCCCGCTTCCCCGGACAGTGGTTCCAGTTAGAAGCAGGCTTGCATTACAACTGGCACAGGCATTACGATCCGACAATCGGACGATATACCCAGCCAGATCCATTGGGGTTCGTCGATGGACCGGGGGTGTATGGGTATGTGCGGAATAACCCGTATCGGTATGTTGATCCGGATGGTCGAATTGCTATCGGAGATGACATAGTAATAGGAGGAGCTGCCGCCGGCGCGATCATCATAGTAGGCGAATATTGCAGGCGAAAAATACTGGAATGGTGGAATCGTCGGACTGCCCCGCCGCCGCCTCCTCCGCCTCAGCCCTGCACCCCTCCAGAAGGCACGCAATGCTACGTTCTCGACCAACATGTACCCGGTAGCCGCAGTCGGCTTGGAACAATTTCGCATTACCACATTCTTGAGCATCGAAGAATTCGAGCAACAAATGCGTGTCAATGGCAGGAATTGCGAGATAAAATTGGAGTCGGGGTGTTCCCCGTATTTGATCTTGGTGGAATGCTACCGTGTAGCTCATATGGCGCAGGTAGGTCTTAGAGGGGTGACAATTGTCGTTGCTGCAGGATAGATCAACCATTCCAATCAGTGCATTGGTTGGTCATCAATTGATTGTGGGATTCAGCCTGAGGCAAAGTCCCCAGAAACCCACAGATTCGACTTCGTCGAGACGATGCGCCTTGCTTGAAGGACCAAGTCTGAAGTTTCAACATCCGATAAGCTTAGGATTCGATTTCTGGGATATCGTCGAGGAGGAAGATTTCGCCTCAGAGCGAAATGGGATGAATCTGCTATCGATTCCCGACACGTTTGGTCTGGAAGACGCCATTCCAGAAAAGTCGTGCTTGCTTGCAGTTGCAATGAGTACCCGAACAGCACTTTCGCTAGAGCAGCGGTTTGGACTGACCCTACTTCCAATCGGTCTAATTGCGGCATCTGCGAATTGGCGTTTCCTCGGCTATGACGTCACAGCGCCAGGCGGATTAACCAGCGCGCTTTACGGCTTCGATTGGTCAAAGCTGACGGACCCAGAAAAAAGTCGTTTTCCGCGCGGCCAGGGCAATGAGTTTGGCTTGTTGGAGGACGAAAGACAGGCCGGGGCTTTCGCACGCTTCTTTAACGATGATAAATTGGATCACTCGCCATATTATCCGATGGGCTTATGGGTTAAGGAAAGAACTTCTAAGCGAACATTTTTTACCGATACGGCTTGAGCGGGCAATCACACGTTTTGCTTTGCGCTTCGGATGCCCACCCGCATCCGCGCGTCTGTACGGTGCACGACGTCTTCGGAAACCCCGGCCTTCGCCGGGGCAGGCTAAATCGCCGAGCTTGACGGCACGGGCGCGCCCGACAAAATTCCTGACCTGGTAGACCCAATAAAGCGACCGCTGATTTGCCTGCAGTTGAGGGAAGCTGTTCAATTCTATTGCAAAAGCTTTCCATATTCCCTTTTTCAGAATAATGCTTGCTCGAAACAAGACTCTTGCAGTGTTCTCGAAGAGAAATGGAAGAAGCGCCGAAACTGCATTAAATATCAAGCCATACTCAGTTCGTACTGCTTCGGTGCAAACATTACCCATCTCAAACGTTACGAAGACGAGAGTGACGCAATCAATAAATGCCGTGAATATTTCAGCGACAATGGCTGCGGCTGCTTGCCAAACTGATCGGTCCTCGCATATGTCCCGAACTAACAAACAAACTATATTGGACCGGTTAGAGGATTGTTTCGACCTGAGATCGGATGTTTCGACCAATGGCTTAGTATACGGATCAGCCTGGGAAGATCAGGATATTCTGACCGCGCTCCAGGCTAAGAACGGGAAGGTCGATGATGAGTTTGTTGGCTACTTCTTTGACTCGCTGGCCAACTTCACTCCAAAAGGGTTTGCAACGATCCTACCATTTTACTTGCGATTTGCACTAATACATCCAACTAGCGATGTGGCGGAGCGAGTTATATTCAGGTGTGCTAATCTGAAGCCAGCCTCAAAGTATTTAGGGGCGTTCACGCAAGATCAACTCGAAGTTTTGCGTATTGCTTTTATAGAGCTAGAGCATGGTCTGGCACTAGCAGGAGAGTCCAGTAGGTTTATGGCAGAAAAGTTTGAAAAGGTTCGACAGAATTTGAACTCTTCGAGCAGCTGATCCGGCGCGTGATAACCAACTCAGGCAGCGCCAACGGCACTTTAATGATTGCGCTCCGGATGCCCACCCGCATCCGCGCAGACACTTCGTCCATGACCAGTGGGGCAACATCATCACGGAGCTGGATGCGACAGGCGCGCCACGTTGAGGTAGGCGCTTCCGACTCGCGTTCCGCGAGCTGGCCGGAAGCGCATTGGCGCGAGTACATCTGGATGCCGGAGGCCGAGATCGCGCCGACGCGGGGGTCAAGGACGGGCGCGGATGCGAGTGGGCATCCGGAGCGCCACCAAAGCGTCGATAGGCCCGTCGCGGTGGTATCCAACGTCGCCACGTCGCCGGCGCTGCTCATGGTGCACTCTTTTGTTGGTCAACACGCGGCAAGCCGGTGTTGAGCGTGATCAGCTCAACCGTCCGGTGAGCGCTGGTGGGCATCCGGCATTACGATCCATCGCTCGGCCGCTACACCCAGCCCGACCCGCTCGGGTTTATAGATGGGCCAAGTGTGTTTAGTTATGCTTTGTGCAGTCCCCATCGGTATGTCGACCGGGATGGGAGGTTTGCTGTAATCCTAATTCCGGCCATCCCCGAACTAATCACAATGATAACGACACTCGGTGTTTGGCTCACATTGCCAGACACGCCTCCATTGCCCGAACCTCCGAAACCACCGGACCCGAAGACGGACTATCAGTGTCATGAAGGTGATAACGACGATGATTGCAAGGATCGTCTATCCGATTGGCGAATTAAGAACCAATGTAAGATCGATGACGCAGAAGCCTTCAAAATGGACATTCTTGGTCGTCGTGCGCAGATCAGCCTTTATGAGCTGTGCAAGTGCAAAAACGGAGAAGTAGCAATAAGAGAAAAAGGCTGTAAGGCTTCAACTCAACGAACGGGACATATGTGTGAATGAGAATGCGTAACAGAACCACCGTGCGTTCATCGTTCGCAATTAGCGGCTTCGATTGCGATCCATCGGAGATTACGCATGCGCTTGGTATCGTGCCAACTCGTACGTCAACCGAGGCACCTGATAGGAGCGGATTTAAGTATTGGGAATTTGACCAAAAAGAGATTGACTCAGTTTTTGTTGAAGAGCATGTCGCCAAGATCATTGAAAGACTTGCGAATAGCTCGCATACAATTATGGAGAGTCCAATCTTTAAGACTAAAAATGTGGAGTTAAACATTTTTGTAATCGCCAAAGTGTCGGAGAACGATATCGGTGTCAGAATGTGTCTCAGTCCCGAAATTAGCAAATACCTTTCGGATCACTGTATCAACCTCGTGATTGACGGCTGACTGAGGCCACTACGGCTCGCAATCGTGGACCTATGACGGCGTTGGCAACCGCACCAGCGAGACGTTCGGCGGGGTCACCGATACCTACAGTTATCCTTCCACCAGCAATCTGCTGCAGGGTGTGACACGCTCGGGCGTAACGCCCGATCCGCGCGCCTTCACCTATGATGGGGGCGGCAACACCCTCACCGACGTGCGCACTCTTTTCGCGCCTTCCGGCCGGCTCGCGGAACGCGAGTCGGAAGGCGCAACCAAATTGGCGTCACGTATGCCTACACCTACAACAACGCCAACCGCCTCAAGACGGTGTCGCAGTCGGGCAACCTCATCGGCACCTACACGATCCGGATGGTCGAATTGCTATCGGAGATGACATAGTAATAGGAGGAGCTGCCGCTGGCGCGATCATCATAGTAGGCGAATATTGCAGGCGAAAAATACTGGAATGGTGGAAGAGAGACACCACACCGCCAGATGATCCTCCTGATGAGAACAGATGTAAGGCAATCATTAGGGGCTGCTTTGACGGTTGCAAGCAAGTTATGGATGAGGATCCTGATAGTCTTCCGGGCTCAGGCCGAAATCTTCAACCAAGGCTTGTTCGCTGCGTCAAAGATTGTGCGGCGGCACATGGATGTTCTTACTAAGCTCTAAGAGAGACAGATGGACCGTGAAGCAGCTGAAGACCTAATCACAGAATATCTCCGTTTTGGAGATATTTTGAATCACGTAGTTGAGATATCACATCGCATTCCCGACAATTCGCAGCGCTCCATCGTACGCGGATCCGTGGCGGAGGCTCAGTTCCATTTCTATGAAATTGTAAGAGCTGTTGGTAAGGAATACCCCGATCTAGTTCCCGACGTTTCATAACGAACGACGACCGTCCACCCGCATCCGCGCGCGGCACAGGCATTACGATCCGACAATCGGACGATACACACAGCCAGATCCGCTAGGGTTTGTGGATGGGCCTAGCGTGTATGCGTATGCGCGGAATAACCCGTATCGGTATGTTGATCCGGATGGTCGTCAATGGTGGCGCCCATTTACTAGGCTACCTAGTTGGCTCAGAATACCGTTTCCGCCGGAGTCTTGGCCGAAGCCGCCTGGTTGGATGCCCGAGTGGATTTGGAGATACCCGGAAGGGACGTCAAAAGCCTGCCCACGATGGTTCGATCCCAGGGGTGGAGAATGGCGCTACCACCAAGCTGACAAATGGCATCCCAAGGACCACTGGGACTACAACCCTTGGACCGAATGGAACAGTCCTTGGCAAAATATCCCATCTGCACCACCCACTATGCAGAATTTTGACCCCTCGATTACCTACTAAGGAGGAAAAGGTGATAGGCCAACTGACGATAGATGAACTATCCTGTGGGGCAGATGAGACAAATGTCGTACGTATATATGGGACTGACGTTGAGGCTTGGCTATCTCTGGAGTTGATTTTTAAGGAACTGGGGGACGCAAAGCGGCATGAAGCCCGAATACGAGCCGCTTCGCGGGATGGCATAGAGATCAACTTGAGGATCACCGACTTCAATCAGGGATTTAGACGTCTGTCTGACAGATTATTTGAACTAGCGCTGTCCGAGGAAACGTTCTTGATGATTGGTGGTTTGGTACATGCCTTGGCTCGCTCAGGCGACGATCGTTATCAGTGGCTTCGAGGCAGTGCTGACGGCCCCGATAACGGGGACGCCGTTCGCTTGCTAGCATCAAGAAGTTCTTCGGGTGCTTGGTAGAAGTACACGTCGTCGAACCTATACGGGACTCCAAGGCGTTCTTCTATGACGGCGTTGGCAACCGCACCAGCGAGACGTTCGGCGGGGTCACCGATACCTACAGTTATCCTTCCACCAGCAATCTGCTGCAGGGTGTGACACGCTCTCCTTTGTGGCGCTTCGGATGCCCACCCGCATCCGCGCAACCGTAACGCCCGATCCGCGCGCCTTCACCTATGATGGAGCCGGCAACACCCTCACCGACGTGCGCACTCTTTTCGCGCCTTCCGGCCGGCTCGCGGAACGCGAGTCGGAAGGCGCAACCAAATTGGCGTCACGTATGCCTACACCTATAACAACGCCAACCGCCTCAAGACGGTGTCGCAGTCGGGCAACCTCATCGGCACCTACACCTACAATGGCCGTGAACAGCTCGCGACCCGGGTGATCACGAACTCGGGCTCGGCCAACGGCACGACATACTTCGTTCATGACCAGTGGGGCAATATCATCGCGGAGCTCGATGCGACGGGCTCAACCGTGCGCGAGTACATCTGGATGCCGGAGGCCGAGATCGCGCCGACGCGCGGGTCACGCACGACCGTTGATCGTCCGGTCGCGGTGGTCTCCAACGTCGCCACGTCGCCGGCGCTGCTCATGGTCCATGTCGATCAGCTCAACCGGCCGGTGAAGATGACGGATGCCACGGGCGCCGATGTCTGGTCGGCCCTCTACAGTCCGTTCGGCGGCGCGTACACACTCTCAGGCGCCGAAACCCTCAACGCCCGCTTCCCCGGCCAATGGTTCCAGATGGAAGCCGGCTTGCATTACAACTGGCACAGGCATTACGATCCGAGCCTCGGCCGCTACACCCAGCCCGACCCGCTGGGGTTTATAGATGGCCCGAGTGTGTATGCGTATACGCGGAATTCGCCTCTTTCAAAGATTGATCCGAAGGGTTTGGATGCGGGCGGTGGTGGTGGCGGTGGTGGCGGCGGTGAAAATGCTGCTAGGTGTAAATTGATATTTCAGATGAAACTCTACCAGAGGCACTTTGAGTTTTTGCCTGGACCGGTTCAAGTAAATTGGTGCATCTATGATTGCAGCACTGTGTGCCCCGCCCCTAGAAACAGTATTATTTCTCGCATACAGTCGGTATACAATCCGCCTTACGATTGCCAGGAAGAAACACTACGCCAACCTAACGAATGACCCGCATGAAGAGAGCGAAGAATGCTGTCTTTTGACGAGAATACGGCGGATGAATTGAAGAGGATTCTGCGGCAAAGTGATTGCGCTGAGCCAGTCCTGATGCTGTACGAAACAGCAGAGCCAACTAGCGCTTTTGACGAGTTGGAACGGTTGTATTCTGCAGGCGTAGATCAAAAAACTATGGAGCAAATCGGGCAAAAAATTTACGAGGAGAATTCTGCACACTTAATCCCAAGGTTGGCGATTTCAGCCTGCGAACGTTCTCGTTGCCGACCAGAAGATATAGTGGTGATAAGTGGGCTTGCATTCGTTATGGCCAGTTATATCCAGGAAGCTCTCGATGACTGTTGGATTATTGCAGATCAAGGCGCTTTTTTCTTAAAAGATTCCGAATGTATTTTTCCAGACCTGATGTCTGCATTGACAAAATACTTCAAGAAGTGAACGCCCGCTTCCCCGGCCAGTGGTTCCAGTTGGAAGCCGGCTGGCACAGGCATTACGATCCCACAATCGGCCGCTACACCCAGCCCGACCCGCTCGGGTTTGTGGATGGGCCGAGTGTGTATGCGTATGTGAAAGCCCAACCTCTTCAGCTCAAGGACTTTGACGGCAGAAACCCTGGTGCAGGAGCTGGCTTCGCCGGCGGAACCGCGGTTTGTGGACCCGTTTGTGGGACAATCGTCGCGGCTGCGATTATTGCAGCGCCCTACTGCATCAAGAAGCTGAAAAAGTGGATCGACACGTGGCCCCCGCCACCGGACAATTTCAATTGTAAGCCTGGCTTATGTTGCCTAGAAGCCGAAAGCGAGCCGATGGATGGTTGGGGTGGTAAAATGTGCCATTATAGGTGTGGTGCTGATTATCGTCCGGTGACTGAGCGCCAGAGTGGCAAACATGCACCGTGTCGCGAGTGGATATTCGACGAATTTAATCAGGGTCTGCTTGGCGGCCAGTAGCTATAGGAGAGTTGCAACGTTGACCACAAAGGAAATCGTGACGCATGGCGGCCGAAGGCTGCATTTTGAAAGCGAACTATTACGGATAGCAAACCAGTTCTTGCATGAGTTTGAAGGACAGCATGATCTCGCGCCATGTATGTATTGGCGCGAATGGGCTGGCGATCCTAGGCATGATACAGGAAACTTTGCGGCTCAGAGGCTCACGGAATTGGTTGCGTGCGATTGGTTGAATATCGAAGGGTGCAAGGTTTACCTTGATGTCACTCAACTCCAGCTAGACACTTTAAACGGTAAGGTCCTATTTTGGGATAATGGAATCAAATCAAGGTCGGATTGAACCGTCGATCTCGCCCGGTGAAGATGACGGATGCCACGGGCGCCGATGTCTGGTCGGCTCTCTACAGCCCGTTCGGAGGTGCTTACACACTCTCAGGCGCCGAAACCCTCAACGCTCGCTTCCCCGGACAGTTTGGCTGGTCAACACGCGGCAAGCCGGTGTTGATGTGGTTCCAGATGTCGCGCGCCTTCCGGCCAGCTCGCGGAACGCGAGTCGGAAGGCGCATCAAGCAAGCCGGCTTGCATTACAACTGGCACCGGCATTACGATCCCAGCCTCGGCCGCTACACACAGCCCGATCCGCTCGGCTTCGTCGATGGGCCAAGCGTGTGGGCTTATGCGCGGAGCGCGCCGCACCAGTTCACCGACAAGCTGGGGCTACTAACGCCGCCGCAATCAAAGCCACCCAGACCAATTGTGCAACAATGTGATGCAGGAGGTGGTCCACATGCCTGCGAAAAAGCTTTTGCTACATGCCGTGCTGCTGCAGAAAGACTCCATGACCGAGGGGATGTGCAAGATTCGAATGACTTGTATCTAGGTTGCGTAAACGCTCGCACAACCTGCTACAGTAATGAGAATTGGACCAAACTCATGCCGATTATAGATCTAGAAACATTATTTCGTCCGAATAAGAATGAACGAGGAGGAGGTTCGGTATACCACAGTGGCGGAAGCTCAACTTTCATCCCGCCGACCAATCCGCCATTCTAGTACAGGGAGATGCCGGCATGAATGAAGAGGCGCAACCGCTTGATCATCCGCCAGAGAAAATGAGCGGTACTGAGACTTTGTTGAGCTCGGACGATGCGAGTGGCTTCTCTGTTGTCCGTTTAGCACGACTTATTGCTTCACAAACAACGGGGATTATCGAAGGGAGCGAGCAGATTTCCAAAGATCCAAAGTATGGAATAGTCGTGAGGTACGACATAGTGAATTTGGTAAAAAATGACGGGGCGTTCCATCCCGAGGACGGGAAAGCAGGTGAGATCTCAGAAGTAAAATGCAAACAGATTTTCTTTCAGAAGCTTGGCGAGAAGCCTAAAGGCGTCACGATCCCTTTAAATCTAGATTTTCATTATTGAGTTTCTTTCAGGGTCTTGCGAACGCACCCGTGAACGAACAACCAGAGCTTCTGGTACACGCCGGCGAACCGCTTGCAGAACGCGGATGGGCCGTGGGGCTCCAAGACGTTCTTCTACGATGGCGTAGGCAACCGCACCTTCGAGAACTCTACCGTCGCGGGCGTCACGACCTCGGATAATCTGACCTACCCGGCAACGAACAACCGCGTGCAGTCGATCGTGCGCAACACCACGACGACGGTGCGGTCGTTCACCTACGACAACGGCGGCAATATCCTGACCGACGTGCGCTCTGGCGTGAGCTATGCCTACACTTACGACAACGCCAACCGTCTCAGACGGTGTCGCAGTCGGGCAACCTCATCGGCACCTACACCTAGCTCTTGACGTTTGCGCGCCTGCGCGCGGGGGGGGCGCGCGCGAGCAGCTCGCTCGTTGCTTTGCGCTGCCGATTCACGTCGCGCATGGAAGGATGCGCGACGATCGGAGCGCGGGCGGGTGATCACGAACTCAGGTTCCGCCAACGGCACGACGTACTTCGTGCATGACCAGTGGGGCAACATCATCGCCGAGCTGGATGCGACGGGCTCAACCGTGCGCGAGTACATCTGGATGCCGGAGGCCGAGATCGCGCCGACGCGGGGGTCAAGGACAACCGTTGATCGTCCGGTCGCGGTGGTCTCCAACGTCGCCACGTCGCCGGCGCTGCTCATGGTCCGCTCTTTTGTTGGTCAACACGCGGCAAGCCGGTGTTGAGCGTGATCAGCTCAACCGTCCGGTGAGCGCTGGTGGGCATCCGAAGCGCAAAGAAAAACGGCGCGGATGCGAGTGGGCATCCGAAGCGCAATCAAGGAGAGTCTGGTCGGCCCTCTACAGCCCGTTCGGCGGCGCTTACACACTCTCAGGCGCCGAAACCCTCAACGCCCGCTTCCCCGGACGGTTTTGTTGCTCAACACTCGGCAAGCCGGTGTTGATGTGGTTCCAGATGTTGCGCGCCTTCCGGCCGGCTCGCGGAACGTGAGTCGGAAGGCGCATCAAGCAAGCAGGCTTGCACTACAACTGGCACAGGCATTACGATCCTACAATCGGACGATATACACAGCCAGATCCGCTGGGATTAGAGCCGGGACCAAATCTCTATGCGTATGCAAATGGTGATCCGCAATCAACGGCTGATCCCACCGGAGAAAATCCAATCGCAGTACTTTGCATACGGTTCCCGCGTGTGTGTGCCGAGATAATTCGCTGCGCAAAGAACCCGAACGACTGTAAAAAGAAATTCTGTAAAGCCGGCAATCTCACATACAAATTCGCCTGCAACGTTCCGGGTTGTATGCCAGGAGATCACAAGGCGACGCTCCAGTTTAAGTTAGCTGCAGCGGAAGCTTGCGTTTGGCTGCGAATTCAGGTGAGTTCAATGTGCTATGGAGGCCCCGATAGAACACACCTTGATGAGATTGTGAAGGCTCGTCTTTCAGCAGTGCAAAGCACAATGCGTGGCGGGAGGATGACTTGTTACCCCATCAGATGCAGCGCCTCGTTATGGCAGCGGAAGAACGACGGTGGAGGGATTTGGACGTAGGTGTAAGGGAATTTCAGTGCAAAGATATAGGTAGGTGGTCGGAGCTGCTTGTCGACTTAAGCTATTATGGGGGCGAACCGACCTGGCTAAAAACAGTGTTAAAAAATGGAGCGGATCCTAGTTTTCGGAATGAAATTGGCGACACAGCTCTTGGTCAAGCGTTGGACGGCAGTACCCGGCAGCGCCATACAATACGTATTTTTTGGAACCTCCTCTCCGCCGGCGCCGATCCGAATGGCTTATCCCGTGGTGGTTCGAGACCCCTTGAGCTAGCGGTGGATTGGAACCGACCGGAGTATGCATCAATGTTGCTTCTCAAAGGCGCAGACCCAGACATGTGCAGATTGAGTGGCCCGTCCTTTCAGGGATGGGCACGCGATTTGATCGAAAGGTTCTGCAGAGAACGCGCTGAGTAATCTGGAGCAAACGTCAAGGCGATCAGGAATGACGGATGCCTCGGGCGCCGATGTCTGGTCGGCTCTCTACAGCCCGTTCGGCGGTGCCTATACGCTCTCAGGTGCGGAAACCCTCAACGCCCGCTTCCCGGGACAGTTTTGTTGCTCAACACTCGGCAAGCCGGTGTTGATGTGGTTCCAGATGTTGCGCGCCTTCCGGCCGGCTCGCGGAACGTGAGTCGGAAGGCGCATCAAGCAAGCCGGCTTGCACGACAACTGGCACAGGCATTACGATCCATCGATTGGACGATATACCCAGCCCGACCCGCTCGGGTTTATAGATGGGCCAAGTGTGTTTAGTTATGCTTTGAGCAGTCCTCATCGGTATGTCGACCGGGATGGGAGGTTTGCTGTAATCCTAATTCCGGCCATCCCCGAACTAATCACAATGATAACGACACTCGGTGTTTGGCTCACATTGCCAGACACGCCTCCATTGCCCGAACCCAAGTCCAAGCCAATGCCCGAAATCTATCCACCCGATGAACCATCTGGCAAGAACTGCACATGCCGCTGTCGCGCGGGTAATCCAGATGATTATTTCTCGTTCCGCTTCGCAGAGCGCACTGCGAACAATTGTGCTCAGGCTGCGAAGGACGCATGCAAGACTGCCGCGAACTATTGTACTACCGCGGGGGGAAACGTTCACCATTCTCAGGCTAAGTGTTCCGATGGGACCAGGCGAAGTGGAAGTGGTACGGTGGTTGGGTCTTGGAGTAAATGATGATTGATCGCTTCTATTCTAATACTGTCCCGAAGGACCGATACGGCAGCGTGTTAAAGCCCATGGATCTTGTCATTCTTGGCGATATACCTGAACATTATTGGAAGGATCCAGAGTTCTCTGACTTGAAGGAGTTTTCTGGTTGCTATGGACTGATTACATATTTCCCGGCGAATGGGCCTGATCACGAGGCTTTTTACCACGGCGATCCGAACCATCCAGGATGGGTCAGCGGCGATGGTGACACTATTTATGTTCTCTCTCGACGGATCGCAGATGGATTTGTGGTCAGTTATGACTTTTGGATGCCAACCAATCACATTACCAGGATACCGTTCAATTCGCTCATAATGAATATTTTCTCTCAGTTGCCGTGGCAAATTGCAGAAGACGGAGCCACAAAACTATTTGTGTCAAAAGGATTGCGAGAGTTCGACTATATAGAGAAGCTAATGGGTTTGCCGTATGAGAGATTGGTACTTGCTCACGCTGCAGCTATGTCGCTAATCGAGGTGTACTCGGAATGATGTCGAAGCGGCGGAGATTAGCTTCAACTTTAACCGAAGTCGCGCAGTCGGACGAATTTATCTTGCATGCAGGTAGTTTGACGCATACCGGAAGACCACGGTGGTATTCCTGATAAAGCACCTCGTAACCGACGTGCGCTCTGGCGTGAGCTATGCCTACACTTACAACAACGCCAACCGTCTCAAGACGGTGTCGCAGTCGGGCAACCTCATTGGCACCTACACCTACTCTTTAGTTTGCGCGCCTGCGCGCGCGGCGGCCGCGAGCAGCTCACCACCCGGGTGATCCCGAACTCTGGTTTCGCCAACGGCACGACGTACTTCGTCCACGACATCTTCGCCGAGCTGGACGCCACGGGCGCAACCGTGCGGGAATACATCTGGCTGGTGGAGGCCGAGATCGCGCCGACGCGGGGGTCAAGGACAACCGTTGATCGTCCGGTCGCGGTGGTCTCCAACGTCGCCACGTCGCCGGCGCTGCTCATGGTGCACTCTTTTGTTGGTCAACACGCGGCAAGCCGGTGTTGAGCGTGATCAGCTCAACCGGCCAGTGAGCGCGCGGATGCTGGTGGGCATCCGAAGCGCAAAGAAAAACGGCGCGGATGCGAGTGGGCATCCGAAGCGCCATCAAGTAAGTCGTCTGGTCGGCTCTCTACAGCCCGTTCGGCGGCGCCTATACGCTCTCAGGTGCCGAAACCCTCAACGCCCGCTTCCCCGGCCAGTGGTTCCAGATGGAAGCAGGCTTGCACTACAACTGGCACAGGCATTACGATCCCACAATCGGACGATACACACAGCCAGATCCTTTGGGATTACGAGACGCAGCGAGCAAGCCACGACTCCCTGTTTTCAAAGATGGGCCCAGTATCTATGCCTATGCTCGTAGCGCACCCCTTCATCTCACAGATTTTACTGGAGAGATAACCTTGACGGAGATTCCACCGTGGCCGGTACCCTGCTTAACGGCGCGGTTTCTCGTCATTTACTATTGACACTTCAACTCGCCACGTTGCGAAGACAATGACGACTGTTCGACGCTCGCCACAAAGTTCGCGCAAAAAGTGGCTTGTGTCGCTGCGCAAAAGCGACTCAACGTTTGCTTTGGCTCCCCGGAGAACGAAGACCACGGCAACAGGTTTGATGAGTATCTAAAGGGGGCTAACCGCTGCGAAGAGCTTTTCAATTCAAATCCGGAATGCCAACAGTGTAAATAGTTGGAGGTAAAGTCTTAATGAGGGAAAGGCCCGATCGTTATAATCGAATTATGAGAGTTTTGCGTTCCGGTGATCTGGATGAGCTCGCCGCTCTGAAGGTGGCTGATCCGAACTTCGCCGACAGTAGAGACGATTTTCTGGGGCGTCATTGGATAATCAATGCGATAAGCGTAGGTCGCCCTAACGCGGTGCGTTGGTTTGTTCAAAACGCCAAGGAAAAGATATTCAGAGACGAAGAAGGTTACACGCTTTTGCACGCCGCCCTTGATCGCTGTGACAACGACAAATACACGGTTCTGCAATTGCTTATCGAACAGGGCGCTGCTTTGAATCTTAAGGGTATCAATGAATGGACACCTTTGCATTTAGCCGCAGCTCGTGATGACGAGCGAGCCGTAGAGATGCTACTTGCGGCCGGGGCCGATCCTGCAATTCGCACCGGCATCGACGGCAACTTGACACCGGAGGAAGAAGCAGAAATGCTTGGGTCAGCCGGAGCGCTCGCAGCGTTCAGGCGATTTCGTGGTGTTTAAGTCGGGCTCCACGCGCACCGGGGTCACGCCGACGCGGGGCTCAAGGACAGGCGCGGATGCGGGTGGGCATCCGAAGCGCAAAGAAAAACGGCGCGGATGCGAGTGGGCATCCGAAGCGCCATCGACATCTGATCGCTACACCCCGTTAAGCGGATTCAGTCAGAAGCGTAAAATGCGCCCGCCGATCGGGAGAGATTGGATTTCCGCTTCCGAGATCGAGCGCCGGCTATTTGATGCCAACCTACAATTTCGAGCTGGCGAGTTCGCTCGGCGCAGACGTCAAGGTGGTGCACCCATCTAATCGCCCACTTCAATTCTTCAAACTCGCTGGACTTCCTCGTCAAAGCAAGCCGTACTGAGTGCCTTCGGGCGCACGTAGCGTCTCCTTGCACAACCTCGGCACAAACCCGGGGCTTTGGGTGGTGCGAACGCCAGCAATCTGGCTGGCGGCACAAGGAGACCGCAACATGACGCGACGTAGTAAGCCTAAATCACAAACCACCCCTCCCTCAAAGACGGCGGCTTCCGCCCACTCAACATCGGTAGAACCGACATCCAAAACTCATAGAGTCATCGGGCTGCTGCAAAACAAGCGTGGCGCGACGATTTCCGAGTTGGCGGCTGCAACCGGTTGGCAGGCGCATAGCGTTCGCGGCTTCCTTTCGGCAACAGTGCGCAAGAAACTCGGACTTGAACTGCGTTCCGAAAAGCGGGCTGGTGAGGCTCGGCGCTACCATGTCGAAGGATGAGCCTGACCGAAAGGGCCGCAAACCATCTCTCGAGGACGTAGCGGCCCAACTCATTCGATTGAGCACAAGCGACGCAGGTGAACTGCGGGCGTTCTGGCGAGAGTACTTTGGCCGCCCCGCGCCATTCCGTTTTAGACGCGATATGATGGCCCACGTCCTCGCCTACGATATTCAGGTCAAGGTTCGTGGCGGATTGTCAAAGGCCGCCACAAACCAGCTCGATAAGATAGCAGCCGAAGAGTTTGGTGAAGCGGTCCGGAAAGGCAGGCATCGCCTCACGCCCGGCACACGCCTGGTTCGCGAGTGGCACGGCGTGACGCATGAAGTCTATGTGACCGACGGCGCATTTATCTGGCAAGGAACCCCGCACCGTTCCCTCTCAGCGATCGCGCGAGCGATCACTGGTACACGATGGAGCGGACCGGCCTTCTTCGGGATTCGCTCGCTGAGCGATGCGATGCATGGCTGATCGCGTCCCCTCAAATGAAGTCCAAAAGGTCTTCGCGATGCTTACGGCTGAGTTTGAAGATGCCTCAACGATCGCCGCCGGCGTGCAACGCGTTCAAACCCGTGCCAGAGCAAAAAGAGCCCTTCGCAGTATCCGCAAGGTGGCGCGTCGGACCGAGCAGCTTCTGGATCGCCTTGAGGTTCTTCTAGAATGAAGCGAAAGCGCTGTGCGATCTATACGCGCAAATCCTCTGAGGAGGGCCTCAGCCAAGAGTTCAACTCGCTTGATGCCCAACGGGAGTCTTGTGAGGCTTACATCACCAGTCAGCGTCACGAGGGCTGGCATCTGCTGCAAGACGCTTACAACGATGGCGGCTTCTCTGGCGGAACCATGGACCGTCCAGCGTTGGTACAGCTGCTGTCAGATATCCGCGCCCACAGAATAGATGTGGTGGTCGTCTATAAAGTGGATCGTTTGACTCGGTCTTTATCCGACTTTGCACGGATCGTGGACATCTTCGATGCCCATGACGTTTCGTTTGTGTCCGTAACACAGTCCTTCAACACGACAACCTCGATGGGCAGGCTGACACTCAATGTCTTGTTGTCGTTTGCGCAATATGAACGTGAGGTCACCGGAGAACGCATCCGCGACAAGATCTCAGCCTCCAAGAAGAAGGGGCTTTGGATGGGTGGGTTCTTACCCATCGGCTATTCTGCCAACGGCCGAACGCTTGTGGTCCTACCTGATCAGGCACAAACGATCCGTTTAATATTCGAGCGCTATCTGGAATTAGGAACCGTACGCAAACTCGAGGCTGAGTTGCTTGCCTCAGGAATCCATGCGCCGACGCGAACAGCAGGTACCCATCGGGTCTTTGGAGGGCGTCCGTTCACGCGGGCCCAGCTCTATAAGCTGCTCGGCAACCCGATCTACTGCGGAGAGATCCGCCACAAAGCCACGCGATACCCCGGTCAGCACGAAGCAATCATTCCATCTGACATGTTCCAACGCGTGCAGACGTTGCTCGCCTTGAACACGCAAGGCCATCGGACGGGCCGCGGTTCAAAGTCTCCTAGCCTGCTTGCCGGACTGTTGGTGGATAAGGATGGCGATACGCTGGTTGCCAGTCACGCAACCAAGGCCGGCAAACGCTATCGCTATTACGTTGCGCGCTCCTTGCACGAGGGAGGAGCGCGTCGCAAGCAACGCGACGCTTCACGTAGCGGCTGGAGATTGCCGGCCGATCAGATCGAGCCGCTTGTGATCGAGGCCGTTCGACATCGGTTGTTGGACACAAGCTGGCCCATCGATACGGCCAAGCTGCTGTTTGCCAGCGATCAGCTGTTGGGCGCCCAAATACAATTCGTGACACGTGCGTCATCTGAACTTCACGGCAAACTCGCTGATGGCGATCCAGTCGGTCAGCGAGAAGCGATGCTCAAGATCATCGAAAAGATAGACCTTGACAGCGATAGCCTTGATGAGCCGGGTCAGTTGCCGGAAGACCCCGACGCAACAATGATACGCGCCATCGCAAGGGCACGACGATGGTTGTCCGATTTTGTCGAGGGCCGCTATCGGACAATTCAGAATATCGCAGACGCCTACGCCACAGATCCACGCTACGTTGCACGCCACCTGCCCCTGGCATGCCTTTCACCACGCATCGTTGAAGCAATCATCGCAGGACGTCAGCCGCCTGAGTTGACGACCTGGTCCCTCCTCAACCGCATTGATCTTCCGCTGGACTGGGACCTTCAAGCGCGCCGTCTCAGCTTTAACAAATAGCCGGCCGCGCGAAGCGGACTGCGCCAAGCGCGCAAGGAGAAAACGCGCGGATGATTGCCACTTTGAGGGGCGATTTTAGGGGACTTTGAAAACGGAGAAAGCGCACGCGTGAAAAAGCGCCCGTTTGCGCGCCCAATCCACCGCGCAGACTGCACATTTATCACACAATATCATTGAGTTGAGTGCTGGCGGTGGAGGCAGTCGCGAGCGAGGCGGTCTCTGCCCTTCAGAAGCCCCGAAATCCGGAAAAACAGGGAATTTTCGCGCTTGCCGGGCTTGAAATTGCCGCCCGGATGCGGAAATTATACGCAGTGCCAGTGGCTTACGCCAGATTTGGTCCCAAAATTAACAGGGAATTTTAAGTGCGGATCAGGGACGCCTAATCTCGGAACAGGGACGACTTATCTCCAAAACAGGGATCGCTAATCGGGGCTCAGAGGAAGCTTGTTGCCGGCTGATCGATTGAGCTGCCGGGGCACCAGAGCGAGATCTCAGGGACAAAAGGCAACTCATTAATAAATCATCGCTTTTCGCCATCCGAACCTTGTCTGAATGAGGCTTCTGAACTATCTTGCGGGAGCCTGGAGTGAGGCGCAGGAGGGACCGGCTGGCGCCCATGTGGGAGAGCCGAAGGCCCGCGTGATGCGATATCCTGTGGGGTAGCTCCAAAGTGAGGGCGTGACGCCCGATGGGTTCGAGGTGGTGCATGTGCATTTCGCCTCGAGACAGCATCGAGGAGTCGCGCCCATTTTGACCGCAGGCTCCATTTTCAAGCAGGAGCCTGATATGGCCGAACTCACCATCATCTACCAGCCGCCGGCCGCGTTGAAGCCACGCAAAACCAACCCTCGGACACACTCCAAGGCCCAGCTGAAGCAGATTGTCGATTCGATCCACACCTTCGGCTTCACGAATCCGGTCCTCGTCGACGAAGAGAACGGCCTGGTCGCCGGACACGGACGCGTTGAGGCCGCCAAGCAGCTCGGCTTGGAGACGATCCCGACGGTCTGCCTCACTGGCATGACCGAGGCCCAGATCCGCGCCTACGTGATCGCCGACAACCGCCTCGCCGAGAACGCAGGCTGGGACCCTGAGCTGCTGGCCATCGAGCTGCAGTACCTCGCCGACCTCGACCTCGATTTCGACGTGACGATCACGGGCTTTTCGATGCCTGAAGTCGATGTCCTGATTGGCGGCCTTGATGCGCAGGCCCAGAAGCCCGACCCGGCCGATGCCGTGCCTCAGATCACCGGCCCGGCCGTGACGCGCCTGGGCGACATCTGGCAGATCGGCCCGCATCGTTTGATCTGCGGCGATGCGACCGCGCTGGAGACCTACGCACGGCTGCTTGAGGGCGAGACAGCGCAGATGGTCTTCACGGACCCGCCCTACAACGTGCCGATCGAAGGTCATGTGTCGGGGCTCGAAGAGGTCAGGCATCGCGAATTTGCAATGGCCTCAGGAGAGATGAGCGAGGCCGAGTTCACCGCCTTCCTGCGTTCGGTGTTCGTCAACCTTGCTGACGCGAGCGCCAATGGGGCCATCCACTTCATCGCGATGGACTGGCGCCACATGCGCGAGGTCCTGGATGCCGCCGATGGCGTCTACGCGGAGCTGAAGAACCTTTGCGTCTGGTCGAAGACGAACGGCGGCATGGGCTCTCTCTATCGGTCCCAGCACGAGCTGTTCTTCGTCTTCAAGTCGGGCTCGGCGCCGCACGTCAACAACGTCGAACTCGGCCGCCACGGTCGCTACCGCACCAACGTCTGGTCCTACGCCGGCGCCAATGCCTTCAGCGCGACGCGGGATGACGACCTCGCCATGCACCCGACGGTCAAGCCGGTGGCACTCGCTATGGACGCCATTCTCGACTGCTCGAAGCGCAAGGGCATCGTCCTGGATGCGTTCGGTGGCTCGGGCACGACGTTGGTCGCGGCGCATAAGACCGGCCGGCGTGGCTACGCGATCGAGCTCGACCCGCTCTACTGCGATGTCATCGTGCAGCGGCTCGCCGAGGTCGCAAAGCTGGAAGCCGTGCTCGTCGGAACCGGTCAGACATATGCCGCCGTTGCCGAAGACCGCGCCGCAGACGTTGAGGCTCAGGCCGAGGGTCGCCAGCCGAACGACCCAATGCCTCGGGAGGCTGCCGAATGACCAGAGATACCCCATCGGATGAGAAGCCTGTGCCTGTCGCCGCCGCACCAGCAAAGCGGCGTCGGAAGCGGAAGCCAAGCGCGAAGAAGCGTGCCGAGCGCCAAGGCCTCGTCGACATTGGCGCCATTCTGAACGAGCCCCTCGAGGTCCTCAAGAACGGCACGGCCGGCAAAATGTCGGCGCTCGAGGTCGCGATCCGCAAACAGGTGAAGAAGGCACTGACGGAGAAGAACCTGCCGGCAGTGATGGCCGTCATCAAAGTCGCGATCGACAACGACCTGGTTGCGAACCCGCCAACACCACCCGGCGGCGGTGTTTTCGTCATCCCCAAGTTCGTCTCCGAAGAGGACCAGCGCCGCATCTTTGCCTATCGCGAAGACAACAGCATGAAGTATATCTTCGACATCCTGAGGCCATACTATGAGCAGTAATAGCGCTGACAACCCTGCTCGCGCGAAAGGCGACGTCGGTTACGGCAAGCCGCCCGTCGAGCATCGCTTCCCGCCCGGTAGGTCGGGCAATCCGGGCGGGCGACCGAAGGGCGCCAAAGGTCGCCGGGCAACCGCCAAGCGCGTCCTTATGGAGAAGCATCGCGCCGACCCGGCCGGGACGGGCAAGCCGAAGAAATACACGGCGATCGAACTTGTCCTCATCCTCTTGAAGCAGCTCGCTGCCAGTGGCGACCAGCGCGCGTTCAAGGCCTTCACCGATCTCGAGAGGCGGTTCGGGCCCATTGAACCGGATGGCCGGAAGATCGGCTATCTGGTCGTGCCGGAGGAGCTGACGCAGGAAGAGTGGGTGGCGAAGTACTCGCCGAAGGACGGACCGTTTCACGACGATGATGACGTTGAATGAGCGCGCGCGATCCTCGACAAGATCCGAGGCGCGAAGGAACTAGCTAGATGACGTCGGCCGCCGCTCGAACATCTACGGTCACGTCACGCACCCCGGGGACGGTCCAGACGTCTTCGCGCAGATGAAAGACGTGGCTGTTTGTATGAGCCGAGCGGCGCGCACGAGCCCTGATGACCGAAATCGGGATCAAGGCCGCGCGGTGCACACCGAAATCCGGTTCGAACAGAACAGCGGCCAGCTGATCAAACGGATCGCGATCGATATTGCGGATAGCACTCAACTGGCGCTCACCCTGCGCGCCGGTGATCCGCCGCGCCTTGATCTGGAAACGCGTGCCTCCCGGGTTCGTGGCGTCGTAGCCCGCAGCTGAATTGCCCTCACGAACCCAGTTGAAGGCTCGGCAAAATAGGACCTCGGCGAGATCGCTGATGGGGTTGTTAGCGCTCCGCACGACATCGCGACGGCGCAACTCGTCGAGGATGTCGCCGTAGCCACGCAGGAGTTCGATTGTCGAGAGAGACGAAAAATTCATGGCCCAAGTTTACTCGATTCGCTGTTGGCAGGCCCCAAGTCACCCAACGCGTTCCATCAGCCAATCGAATAAACCAGATTTGACTGCGATTTCCGCGAGCTTTTCCCCGGTCCAAAGATGCACGTTATCTTCGCCATTCGTTGAAAGTGGTCCGTCCGGCGAGTGGCATATGAAGAATGTTCGCCGTTCTACCGATCGCCGGAAGTGTCTGATGTGGGCGTCCAGCACGCTTTGGCTGGCCCGTGATTTGACCTGAACCGATGCGCGTTCGCCCAGGGTCGGCTGTTCAATGACTAGGTCGACGTCCGCCATCGTTTCGCCGAGGACGGATACGCGCTGCCATCCACCACGGGCTAAGATTAGATCCGCCAGCACTTCGAAGTCCGCCCAATGCAACTCGGCGATCATCTTCTGGGCGGCTCTCAACATCGACTTCTTGGCGACCTCTGCATCAGCGACAAGCGGCTCTGGAAGATCATTGATCTTCCTCAGCAGATAAGCTTCGTGACCGACCTGACATATGGTCTGGCGATAGTTGGCAACCTGCGTGAGCCTGCTCGTCAGTGCCTGCATGCGCAGCTGACGGCCACCGAGAGAGGTGTTCCGCCATGGTCCAATCGTGCGGCGCCACCGCGGGCCGAGACTTGGATCGTCAGTGCCGCGCCAGTTGACCGCCGGATCCGCGAACGCCCACCACAAGCAGCCGTCGGCAAACGTGATCCAAAGGCAGTCTGGTCCGAGGCAATAGAAGTCGCGGATTTCTCGCGTCGCATCGCGCGCCTTGCCGAGCTTGCGGCCGTTCTGGACAAACCAGTCGACGACACGGTTCCAGTCTCCCGCGACGCACATTTCGTGCGAGACTTCCCTGTAGCTCAAGTGGATCTCGCCACGTTCGAGGCACGCGGGTGTGAAGACCCCGCCCGGGCCGAGCTTGATGTAGCGGACTGCGTTTGGTGCGATAAACTGCATTTCGATTGAGACTCATTGGCTTCAAGGGCTGGATGTCAGTTCGCTCCAACCTGCTGTGAAGTCCAGCAAAATGAGACTCATCGTCTGTAGATTGATCGTCTAGGGTGTCGAAACCCTAACCGGCATGGACGTGCGCCGCCGGTTAGGACTCAATCTTAAGAAACTGCGAGAGGAGCAGGGCTTCTCGCAGGAGAGCTTTGCCGACCATTGCGGACTGCATCGGACCTACATCAGCGGCATCGAGCGTGGCGTCCGAAATCCGACCGTGGTCATCCTCGACAGGATCGCCAAGGCCTTGAAGGTGCCGCCCGGGCAGTTGCTGGAAGAGGTCAAGGGCAGCGCGCGGAAGGCCTGAGTAAGTCAGCATCCGGGTGTCGAGTTTTGCTCCGCCGATTGGATTGGACGCCTCGGAACATCCCAGCCACTTCCGATCTGGGCGAGATTGCACCGAATTCCCTTCTCGTGATCCCGAGCCGTTCGACATCTCACGAAGTTCATGATATGTTCTCGCGTCGAATCGAGCCCGATTCGCGAGGGGTCGCAACGGATAGCGGGAGCGATGGATTACCGGCAGCTTCAGTCTTTGCGAGAGACGCATCCTGCCTGGCGGCTGATGACGGCCGGCAACGCGGCGATGATCGCGAGTTTCCTGCAGCGTGCGTTCGTCGCCCCGAACGTGCGCACCATGAACGAATCGGTGCTCGCGGCGAAACTCGAAGATTTCCTGTTCCATTTGCGCCGCTCTGAAGGTGAGGACGCCTTCCCGCGCGATGCGACAAGCTATCTGGAAGACTGGGCTTCCGATCGCTGCGGATGGCTACGCCGGTACTACGCGAGCGGGACAGATGAGCCGCTCTATGATCTCACGCCGGCGACGGAACTAGCGCTCGGGTGGCTGCAGAGCCTTGGGCCGCGCGCCTTCATCGGTACTGAGTCGCGGCTGATCACGATCTTGGAGCTCCTGCGCCAACTCGTCGAGGGCACCGAGACCGATGCCGGGTCGCGTATCGAGACGCTGCTACGCCAGCGGGCCGAGATCGATGCCGAGATGGCCCGGCTGCGCGAGGGACATGTCGACCTCCTGTCGCCGGCCAGTGTGCGCGACCGTTTCGCCGAAGTGGTCGCAACCGCCAGGAGCCTGCTTTCGGATTTCCGAGCCGTCGAGCACAATTTTCGCACCCTCGACCGGGAGGTTCGAGAGAAGATAGCTGTCGCCGAGGGCAGCAAAGGCGAGTTGCTCGGCGGTATCTTCGAGGCCCGCGACGCCATCGCCGAGAGCGATCAGGGCCGTAGCTTCACGGCGTTCTGGGATCTCCTCATGTCGGAGACGCGGCAGGAGGAGCTTGAGACCCTCTTGGCCAGAGTTCTCTCGTTGGAGGCCGTGCAGAAGCTCGAGCCCGACAAACGCATTCTCAAGATCCATTACGACTGGATCGCCGCCGGCGAGGTGACGCAGCGCACGGTGGCCGAGCTGTCAGGCGAACTGAGGCGCTATATCGACGACAAGGTCTGGCTGGAGAACAAGCGGATCATGGAGATCCTGCGCGGCATCGAGCAGTCGGCAATCGCCGTGCGGATGAACCTGCCGCAGGAGAGTCTCGCCGCAGTCGACGACCTCAAGCCCGGCATTGCGCTCACTCTCGACCGGCCCCTATTTTCGCCGCCGCTCAAGCCCGAGATCGATGGCGAGGTGTCAGTGGCCGACGGCGCAGATATTGACGCCGACAGCCTGTTCGACCGGGTCTATGTTGACAAAGCGAGGCTCAGGGGGGTGATCCGGCGCGCGCTGCAGCGCAGCGATGAGGTCGCACTGCACGAGATCGTGGCGGCCTATCCGCTGGAGCAGGGGTTGGCCGAACTCGTCGCCTACCTGTCCATCGCCACGGAGGAGGACGGCGCCCTTATCGACGATGCGGTCAAGGAGACAATCTGCTGGACGGACGCGGAAGGCCTTACCCGCGAGGCGACCATGCCGCGCGTGATCTTCGCACGCAGCCGACCTCGCGCAGATGTCGTGAGCACGGGGTAAACGAATGCAAGAGAGCAAGACGCAGACGACCGACGACCTCTCGATAGTTCTCGTACACCTGATGAAGGGTATCATCGAGCGCGACAGCGCTCCGCAGGTTTGGCAGGCGCTGAGTGAGCGGCGATCAAGCGTGCGCGACTACGTCGCCGTCATCGGCCTCGATCTCGAGGTCGACGAGGCAGAGGGCTACGCGTTCCTGCGCCAGAGGGCATCGCAGGAGGGTGAACCGGAGCTGCCGAGGCTCGTTGCCCGCCGCCAGCTCAGCTATCCGGTCAGCCTGATGCTGGCGCTCCTCAGGAAGCGGCTTGCCGAGCATGATGCGGCAAGCGGCGAAGCACGTCTGGTGCTGACCACTTCGGAGATCGTCGATTTCATCCGGCTGTTCCAGCCCGACACTGCGAACGAGGCGCGGCTCGAGGACCGGGTCGGGCGCGACATCGCGAAGGTCGTCGACCTCGGCTTCCTGAAGCCGCTCAAGGGGCGTGAGGAAACCTACGAGGTGCGGCGCATCCTGCGCTCGTTCGTCGATGCGCAATGGCTTAGCGCCTTCAGCGAGCGCCTGGCTGAGTATGCCGCCTACGGCCATCGCGACGACGACACGTCCAGCAACGTCAGCCACGAGGGGAGCCGATGAACGAATTGCCACGGCTCGTCGAACCGACCTCTCAGATGCCGCCAGCGCGGCTCCCCGGCATGCGGCTGATGGCGGTCGAGGTGCTCAACTGGGGGACGTTCGACTCCCTCGTCTGGCGACTCGATCTCGACGGCGCCAACGCATTGCTCACCGGCGAAATCGGCTCGGGCAAGTCGACGCTTGTTGATGCCATCACGACGCTGATCGTGCCGGCTCACAAGATTGCCTACAACAAGGCCGCCGGCGCCGAGATGCGCGAGCGCGATCTGAGATCCTACGTGCTTGGCTACTTCAAGGCTGAGCGAGGCGAGGCGGGGCTGTCGGCCAAGCCGAAGGGGTTGCGGGAGGCCGGCAAGGCCTTCTCCGTGATTCTCGGCCGGTTCCGCAACGCCGACTTTGGAGAGGACGTGACGCTGGCACAGGTCTTTTGGTTCCGGCAGTCGACAGGGCAACCGGAACGGTTCTTCGTCGTGGCACCCACCTCCCTCTCGATCAAGGTGCACTTTTCAGGTTTCGGCAGTGATCCGGCAGCATTGCGCAAGCGGCTGCGCAAGTTAAAGGGCGTCCAGATCTTCGACAGCTTTCCAGGCTACGGCGCGGCTTTCCGACGGTTGTTCGGGATTGCGGGCGAGCAGGCACTCGACCTCTTCCTGCAGACCGTCTCGATGAAGCAGGTCGGCGACCTCACCGAGTTCGTCCGCAGCCACATGCTGGAGCCGTTCCCCGTGGAGGAGCGGATCACGCAGATGCTCGCCCATTTCGCCGACCTGACTGCGGCGCACGAAGCGGTGCTCAAGGCGCGAGACCAGATCGGTCGGCTGACACCGATCGTCGCGGACTGTGACCGGCTGGCCGAGCTTGACGCCGCGGTCAAGCGGCTCCGGTCCTGCCGGGCGGCGCTCGGGTCCTATTTCGGCGGGTTGAAATGCGATCTCCTGACAAAGCGGCTTGCCGACATTGAGACCAACCTGGATCGGCTTGGCGAGCGCATCGCCAAGCTGAGGGTCGATGTGGGCGAGGAGGAGCAGGCTCGCGACGCCATCCGGCAGGCGATCTTTGAGAACGGAGGCAATCGCATTGCCAGCCTCGACCAGGAGATCGAGGGCAAGCGTTTGGCGAAGGGCGAGCGGCGGCGTCGCGCCGAGGCCTACGCCCAGCCGGCACGTGAACTCGGACTTGAGGCACCACAGGATGGCGACGCGTTCCTTGCCAACCTGTCGGCTGTTGATCGGCTGACCGAGGAGTTGACGGCCAGCGAGGCGGACATTCAGAACCGCGAGGTGGAGGTTCTCGTTCCCTTCAGGCAGCTGAAGGAGACTATGGCGCAACTCGAAGCTGAGATCGGGTCGCTAAAGAGCCGACGTTCCAGCATCCCCTCGTACATACTGGAGTTGCGCCACCGGCTATGCCAGTCCGTTGGCGTCGATGAAGCGACCCTCCCCTTCGCCGGCGAGTTGATCGAGGTGCGCCAGGAGGAGGCCGAGTGGGAGGGGGCCGCCGAGCGAGTGCTCAGGCCCTTCGCGCTATCGCTGCTGGTCCCCGAGGCGCATTATGGTGCTGTCGCTCAGTGGGTGGAGGACACGCATCTCGCCGGGCGGCTCGTCTACTTCAAGGTGCCCCAGTCGGTGCCGCTGAATCGCGACCGCGGCCGCCGCGACGCGCTCTCCGAGAAGCTGCGCATCCGCGACGACAGCCCGCTCTACGCCTGGCTCGCTCGTCAGGTCGACGAGCGGTTCGATCACGTCTGCTGCGACAGCCTCGAACGGTTCCGACGGGAACCGAAGGCCATCACGCGGGCCGGCCAGATCAGGAGCGGCAAGGGAGGCGAGCGGCATGAGAAGGATGACCGTTCGCGCATAGACGACCGCACGCGGTATGTGCTCGGCTGGTCCAATGAGGGCAAGATTGCCGCGCTCGAGGCCGAGGCAGGCCGCCTTGCCGCCGAGGGACAGTCACTGGCGGTAAAGATCGAGGCTCTGCGGCAGGAGCGACGCACGGCCGGTCACCGTCTCTGTCTCGCCCGCCAGGTCGCCGCCTTTCGCAGCTTCAGCGATCTCGACTGGTCCTCGATCGCGCGCGACATCGAGCGCCTTGAGGAGGAGCGGCGGCAGCTGGCTGAGGGCTCGGACGTGCTGAAGACGCTTCGCGGCCAACTCGCCGAAGCGGAGGAGCGACTCGCCCTGCGCCGAGGCAAACTAGAGGACGCACAACGCGAAGAGGCGAGGCAGCGCGAGCGCCACGATCGCGATACGGAAAGCCGGACTGCCGCAGCTGCCGCGCTCGACTCGCTGCCGCTGGCCGAGCGCGAAGCTGTGTTCCCTCAGGTCGAAACGCTGCGTAGTGAGCTCCTCGGCGAGACGCGTCTGACCATTGAGGGGGCGGAGGCGCGCGAGCGCGAAATGCGCGAGGCCCTGACCAATAGGATCGATGGCGAGGACAGACGCATCCGGAGTATGCGCGACAGAATCACGGGAGCGATGAGCGACTATGCCAACGCCTACCCGATCGAGACCCGTGAGGTCGATACCGCGCCGGAGGCCGCAGGCGAGTACCGGCAAATGCTCGACGCGCTCACCTCCGACGACCTGCCGCGTTTTGAGGCACGGTTCAAATCGCTTCTCAACGAGAACACCATCCGCGAGATCGCAGGCTTCACCGCCGGGCTGCGCCGCGAGGAACACGAGATCCGCGAGCGCATCGGTACGATCAACAGCTCGCTGTACGACATCGACTACAATCCGGGTCGCTATATCGAGCTTGAGGTCGAGCGGACGGCCGACCGGGAAATCCTCGATTTCCAGCAGGATTTGCGCAAATGCACCGAAGGCTCGCTGTCGGGTTCCGACGACACGGCCTACTCGGAGGCAAAGTTCATCGAGGTCAAGCGCATTATGGAGCGCTTTCGCGGCCGCAAGGACCTGACCGAAATCGATCGACGCTGGACGCGAAAAGTCACAGACGTGCGCAACTGGTTCCAATTCTCGGCGTCCGAGCGCTACCGGGCCGATAACGCCGAGCACGAGCACTATTCGGATTCGGGCGGCAAGTCGGGCGGCCAGAAGGAAAAGCTCGCCTACACAGTGCTTGCTGCCAGCCTCGCCTATCAGTTCGGCCTCGACCCCAAGGCCGAGCGTTCGCGCGCCTTTCATTTCGTGATGATCGACGAGGCGTTCGGCAAGGGCTCTGACCAGTCAGCCGACTATGCGTTGAAGCTCTTCCAGAGCATGGGTTTGCAGCTGCTGATCGCCACACCACTAGCGAAGATCCACGTGATCGAACCCTACGTTGCGGCCGTCGGCTTCGTCCACAACGAGGACGGCCGACGCTCGATGCTGCGCAACCTTACAATCGAGGAGTATCGGGCCGAGCAGCAGCGGCGCGCTGGAGCTGGCGGATGAACTGGACCACGCCGGCGGATCTCGAAGCCCAGGTTCAGAAGCTGTGGGACAATGGCCGCCTACTCCGTGACGTCGTGGAAGGTCCTCACGGCGTAGCAAGGCCTGAGGCAGAGGAGATTACCTTTCCGCTGAAGCTGCGATTGCGTGGTCCAACCCCGCGCGAGCTTGCCACGCGCCACGACGAGGCGCGGACCTGGATCCTGGCGCTCGATGATGGCTCACGCACATCGCTCGGCTACGGCTACGACATTGTTTGGAGCGAGACGACGAACCGCCTAATCGGCCGCAATCGGACCCCCAGATCCATTGAGGTTCCAACGCGAGCCGATGCCCTGGCTCTGATTGGAAAGGTCGAGGAAGCAGAGCGTTTTTTAAGCCTGGCACAGGGTATACTCGACAGTTACCCGGAGTTGGAGCCGTGGATCGCGCGCAAGCCAATGGCCGTGCTGGATGAAAGCGTCGCATGGCCGCAAATCCTCGCGGTTCTCGCGTGGCTACGTGCCAATCCGCGCTCGGGTCGCTACCTTCGTGAGATCGACGCACCCGGCGTCGACACGAAATTCATCGAGGCCCGCAAGACTCTGCTGGCCGAACTGCTTGATCTTGTATTGCCAGACGATGCCGTCGACCGGTCAAGAAGTGGAATCGCCGAGTTTGAGGCCCGCTACGACCTCGCATCTAAGCCTGCCCTGGTGCGCTTTCGCATCCTTGATCCGGACCTGGCAATTCAAGGGCTCACCGACCTGACGGTCCGGATCGACGAACTCGCGCGTTTGGATCTGGGGGCAGAGCGCGTACTCATTGTTGAGAACGAGATCACAGGCTTGGCGATGCCTGCGATATCACGCACTTCCGTCATCTTTGGCCTCGGGTACGCAGTTGATCTCCTTGCCAACGTTCCGTGGCTTCGAAGCCGGGACGTGGTCTACTGGGGCGACATCGACACGCACGGATTCCGGATTCTCGACAGGCTCCGTTCCATCCTGCCGCATGCCCGATCCGCTCTCATGGATCCTGAAACTCTTAATGCACATCAGGCGCATTGGACGACCGAGCCCGCGCCCACCATCGCCCCCCTGGACAACCTCACGCCGACAGAGGCGAGCGTGTATGACGACCTTCGCTATGACCGTCTCGGCCGTGCAGTCCGGCTGGAGCAGGAGCGCATTCCACTGCGTCAGGCTGCGGCCATACTTATGAGCCGCTCGTAGGCACCAAAGCCAATCATCGATTGCTGATTGGGGCTCGCCAGCCGCTAGTGGCATTGACAAAGTTGCCTCCTGTGATCTCGATTTGTCCACAAGCAATGCGCCGTTGACGATTGACGTTAGGCGTACACGACGGGCAAGCTCCCTTTCAACATCAGTGAATGGGGGCTGCCTGATGGTGCATCGATCTGCTCATCCAGGGGATGTCCTGGCCGAAGAGCTGAAAACGCTTGGCGTGACGCCGACGGAACTGGCGCGCCAGATCGCCGTACCTCCCAATCGCATTTCTCAGATCATCCATGGCAAGCGCGCCATCACCGGGGATACTGCCCTGCGGCTTGCCCATTGGTTTGGAACCGATCCCCGCTTCTGGATGGACCTGCAGGCACAGCATGAGGTTCGCGTCGCCCAAGAACAGGCTGGCGACGAGATCGAGTCGTTACCAACTCGAATCGGTCTTCGAGCTGATGAAAAAGTCAAATCTTCAACTAAGGGGGGCCGTTGAGGTCATCACTTCCCATGGACATCTTCGCCCTCGATGAAGAACTACTCGATCAATACAAAGCGTTTGCGCGCTCGTTTACGCGCATTCGTTCGAAAGAAATCCAACAAAAGGTCAACGATCTCTATGCCGGCCGGCAATTCTGGCCTGAGCCGCTCATCCAGCTGAACCCGCATTACGAGAGTGGCGGCACGCTCAAAGACCTTGTGGGCGAAGATGGTCTCGATCCGGATACGGCGCGCATCTTCCGCAATCCGCAAGCAAAGCCAGACGATCCCGACCAGAGTCTCAGACTTCGTCGCCACCAGGAGCAGGCCATCGGGGCGGCCCTAGATGGCAAGAGCTATGTCGTGACCACAGGCACTGGCTCGGGAAAATCCCTCTGCTTCTTCATCCCAATTATTGACGCCATCGTGAAGGCGAAGAAGGCCGGTGAACGTCAGCATACTCGCGCCATCGTCATCTATCCGATGAATGCTCTGGCAAATAGTCAGAGAGAGGAATTGAAGAAGTTTCTGGACGCTGACCACGGCGCAACGAAAGTGACTTTCGCGCGCTACACTGGACAGGAGAGCGAGGAAGAGCGGCAGCGCATCAAGAACAATCCTCCCGATATTCTCCTGACCAACTTCATGATGCTTGAACTGCTCATGACGCGCCAGTCCGAGCTGGACCAGAGTGTCATCGAGAACTGCCAGGGCTTGCGCTTCATTGTACTCGACGAGCTGCACACGTATCGAGGTCGTCAAGGTGCTGACGTCGCCATGCTCATGCGCCGCCTTCGCGCGCGCGTGGGAGATTTGGCTCGGCCGCCGGTCTGCATCGGAACGTCGGCAACGATGGCGAGCGAGGATGCAGGCGGTGATCGCAATCAGGTCGTGGCAGAAGTCGCATCGAAACTGTTCGGCACCTCCATTCAGCGCGACTCGGTGATCACCGAAACACTAAAGCGGGCGACAGATCCATCCCGCAGCGCGGACCAGGGCCTCCCGGGATTGGGCGCTGCTGTCGATCGAGCGTTTGATGCTGGCGCCTATGACGGAAAGTCCAACGATGCTCTTGCGAATGATGAGCTTGCCATCTGGATCGAGACACGCCTCGGCTTGCGTTACGACGACAGCAAACCGGTGCGCGCCAAGCCTCAGTCCATACAGGAAGCGTCCCATCGTCTGGCTGACGAGGCCGGACGCGACGAAGAAAAATGTGCCAATGCGCTGAAGGCTGCGCTACTCGCATTCAGTCTGTCGGAAAAGAACCGCAATATGTCGGGCGGCTCAGACGAGCCTCTCTTCGCCTTCAAGCTCCACCAGTTCATATCAGGCGCGGGACGGCTCTACACGACGCTCGATCCTGCAGGAGAGCGCACGGTCACCTTCGACGGCCAGATCTACGATCCGGAACATCCCGAAAAACGCCTGTACGCCGCCCATTTCTGCCGTAAGTGCGGCCAGGAGCATCACCCGGTCACGATGCGCGAGGCTGACGGTCAGCAGTACTTCGAAAAACGCGAGATTGACGACCTGCCGCTTGACTCCGACACCGAGTCGGACGAGGCGACCGGTAGATGGGGTTTCCTCATGCCGGAACCAGTTGACGGTTCCTTTGAGTTCAACGGGCGCGACGAGGACTATCCAGACCTGTGGCTGGAGTTGTCTGCGTCCGGCGACCTGCGCCTCAAGTCCACATATCGCAAGTCCAGAGCCGAACTTTACGCAGTCAAGCCCGATGGCCACTGTAATGTCGGCGGGCGGCGGGTCTGGTTCATGCCCGGCCGCTTCAAGTTCTGTCCGGCCTGCGGAGAAGCGCACAGCGACTCGACGCGTGACATCAACAGGCTGGCATCCCTCAGCGCCGAAGGGCGGAGCTCCGCGACAACGATCATTATCGCGACGATCTTGCGTTGGATGAATGCGCCGGACTCTGTCATGCGCAAAGCGACGCGAAAGTTGCTGGCCTTCACAGACAATCGACAAGACGCCGCCCTACAGGCCGGTCACTTTAATGATTTTATTTTCGTTACCCTTCTTCGCGGCGCCATCCTCGCAGCGCTCCCTGATGCCGAAGAGGGCATGTCGGATGATCAGATCGGCGCATCCATTCAGGCCGCACTTGGCTTTCTGGGGCGCCAACAAGCGCGGCGCAGCGAATGGCTGATCGAGCCGGAACTGAAAGGCGCAAACCTGTTGAACGCCGAGCGCTCTATTCGGGACGTCCTTGCACACCGATTCTGGGTCGATCAGCGACGAGGCTGGCGCTACACGAACCCGAACCTCGAGCAACTTGGGCTGATCGAAGCATGCTACCTCTCGCTCGACGAAATGGTTGCTGATGATCCTCTCTTTGCTTCCTCGAAAGTTCTCTCGAAGGCGTCTCCTGATGAACGCAAAGAGGCAGCTCTCATCGTGTTCGACGCCATGCGGAAGGGGCTTGCGATTGAGTGCGACGCCCTTGATCGCGTGAAGCTTGAAAGCCTGGCTGGGCGCATGCGCAGCCTGATCAAGTCACCCTGGAGTCTGGAAGAGGAGAAGTTCCACGCGTCGACGGCTTTCATGCCTCGCTCTCCGAAGCGCAAGGAGATGAAGCAGCGCGATGAAGAGCTAATCCTTCGGGGTAGCCCGCAAAGCGCTGTCGGACGGGAGCTTCGGTTGCTCCGGTTCGATGGAGAGAGGCCGAACTCCAAGGAAGTGACCGATATCATTGATTGCATTCTGAGTGCCGCATCGACCTACGGCATAGCCACCCAGGTCGCCGCGCCTATAGAGGGCGATGCTTGGCGCCTTGTCGCATCATCAATTGCATTCCGACGCGCGCAGGGGTCTGGTCGCGCACCCGAGAGAGACAACAAGTTCTTCAAGGGCCTGTACCAGGAAATCGCGTCGCTTCTTGCCGAAGGAGGCGAAGCACTCTTCGCCCTGGAAGGCCGCGAGCACACTGCCCAGGTTGAGAGCGATCTGCGGGAGCTTCGCGAAGCCCGGTTCCGGTATGGCGACGAAGATCTCGTCCAGCTGAACACAAAGTCCGAGCGACTGAGGGAACTCCGCGAAGATAGCCGATTCCTTCCGACCCTTTTCTGCTCGCCAACCATGGAGCTTGGCGTCGACATTTCAGAGATGAACATGGTCTACTTGCGCAACGTTCCGCCGACACCGGCGAACTATGCGCAACGCAGCGGCCGAGCCGGTCGCAGCGGACAGGCAGCCCTTGTGGTTGCCTACTGCGCTGCGCAGAGCCCCCACGACCAGTACTTCTTCCGCGATCCCAAGGCCATGGTGGACGGCGTCGTCAAGCCACCGTCAATCGATCTCACCAACCCCGACTTGGTTGAGAGCCACCTGCATGCGGAGTGGCTGGCCGCCACGGGGCTCGCGCTCAAGGCCTCGATCGCAGACAATCTCGATATGGCCGGCACGCAAAAGCCACTTCTGCCGGAATATCGGACAAAGATCACTTCTGACGAAGCCAATAACGCCTCTACGGAACGTGTCACTGCCGTGCTTCAAGCTCTTAGCGCTGACTACGGAAGCGTGCCGCCTGATTGGTTCTCGACGGCGGACGACCACGCGTCACGGGTCGTATCGTCTGCGCCACAGAATTTTGAAGCGGCCTTCAATCGTTGGCGCGACCTTCTGGCGGCTGCGGAACGACAAGTCGAGGACGCCGCGACCACCTTGAAGGACTATTCCATATCGCCGACCGAGAGGCGTGCTGCCGAGGCCCGACAAGCTGCCGGCAACACCCAGATCAAGCTGCTTCTCGGGCGACACGAGACCCAAGGCTCCGATTTCTATGTCTACAGATACCTAGCCACAGAAGGGTTCCTTCCCGGGTATAACTTCCCGAGGCTCCCGCTCATGGCATTTGTGCCCGGCGGCCAGGGTGGCAAAGGCCAGCGTTACATTCAGCGGGCAAGGTTCCTTGCCATTTCTGAGTTCGGTCCCCAGAGCCTCGTTTATCACGAAGGCAGGGCGTACCGCGTTGACAGGGCTTTGCTCAAGGAGGCCGGAGGAGGTCCGGAAGGGCAGCTCCCGACGTTCTCGGTTGCCATCTGCCCGGCTTGTGGCGCGGGCCACGACGGTGAGCCCCCCGAGGAGTGTCACGTTTGTCGCCAACCCTTGAGCGGAGCGGATCTGATCCAGAAGCTTCACAGGATCGACAATGTCGGAACCCGACAGGCCGAGCGCATAACGGCAAATGACGAGGATCGCAGGCGCCAAGGGTTCGAACTCCAAACCACCTTCTCATTCCGCCATGCCACGGGCGTCAGCGCGCGGGTGCTCTCCGATGATCTCGGGGACATCGCAATCGCCACGTTCGCACCTGCTGCATCCGTACGCCGGATCAACAAGGGTCTACGCCGCCGTAAGGATCTGAGTGACATCGGATTCTGGATTGATCCCAAGAGCGGCTACTGGGCCGGCGCCCCCGGAACCCAGGACGAAGAAGAGGCTGCGAACCCCACAAAGGCCCGACAAAAAATCACGCCAGTCGTCGAGGACCGCAAGAATGCGCTCTTGGTGCGGTTTCCGGCACCATGGTTGATCGCTCTCGGAGACCGATCCGACGTTGTCATGACCACGCTACAACATGCGTTAGCACGTGGCATCGAGACGGTCTTCCAGCTCGAAGAGGGCGAGATCCTGGTAGAGCCGACGCCAAGCAAGGACAGTCGCAACGCCCTATTCTTCTACGAAGCGGCAGAAGGTGGAGCAGGGGCGCTCTCGCGTCTCATCAATGAACAAGGCGCATTCAATGCCGTCGCCCGTGAAGCGCTATCCGTGATGCATTACACGGATGCGAGTATCGGTGATGCTCGTGGGAAGGGGCCAAAAGCTTTGGTCGCTGCGGATGACGCCCGCTGCGTTGCCGGCTGCTATCGTTGCCTGCTTTCATACTTCAACCAGCCGGATCACGAACAGATTGATCGGCAGGACGAGCAAGCCCTCGACCTCTTGATCCGTCTGATGAACGCGCGATCTGCAAGCACGGTATCATCTGTCCAATGTGGAGATGAACTTCTGAACTGCCCTGCGCCGGACACCGAGCCGCTCGTTGTCGGCAATGTCACCTTACCGCTGATCTGGCGCAAATATCGCGTCGCCGCTGTCGAGGCCAGTTTGGCATCGAGCGAATTGACCGGCGCTCTCAAAGCCAAAGGCGTGAGGCTCATCTTGCTCCCGAACGATGCTGATGCCCGCAAGACCGCTATCGCAGAACTTGAAGCTACCCTTAAAGGAGTGTCGGCATGACCTCGGTGCAGACATTCTCCCCCGGCGAACTTGTTCGCGCTCGGGGGCGCGAGTGGATCGTTCTGACCGCCGGAGATTCGCTGAGATTACGCCCCCTCACAGGATCGGAAGAAGATGTCGAAACGGTTCTGCCCGAACTCGAGGCCGAGCCTGTCACCTACGCGTCCTTCGAGCCGCCGGAAACGGACCGTGCTGGCGCAAGAGAAGCTGCTCTTCTGCTCCGTGACGCGTTACGGCTCTCGTTGAGGCGCGGCGCCGGTCCGTTCCGTAGCGCCGGTAGGTTGAATTTCGAGCCGAGGGCTTACCAGCTTGCGCCCTTGATGATGGCTCTCCGCCAGGATGTCGCACGGCTGCTGATCGCCGACGACGTCGGTATCGGCAAGACAATCGAAGCGGGCATGATCGTCCGTGAATTCATCGATCGCGGCGAGATCGAGCGTTTCGCGGTACTGTGCCCCCCGCATCTTGTCGACCAGTGGACCGCCGAGCTTGAGTCCAAGTTCTCTCTGTCGGCTACTCCCGTCACGGCATCGGAAGCGGCCAGGCTTGAGCGGGACTTGCCGAGCACGACGAGCGTGTTCGACGCCTATCCCTATACTGTGGTCAGCCTGGATTTCATCAAGAGCGACCGGCGTCTCGACGACTTCTTGCGCGCCTGTCCCGAGATGGTGATCGTTGACGAAGCACACGCCGCCGTTTCCGGCGGGCGCTCGCGGCACCGTCGTTTCGAGCTGCTGCGCAAGCTTGCCCAAAACGGTGAGCGTCACCTTCTGATGCTCACAGCGACACCGCATTCCGGCGACGAGGAAGCGTTCCACAATCTGCTCGGTTTGCTACACCCCGATTTCGCCCAACTGACGACGACGGCCGGAGACGCACACAGAAACTTGCGCGAGCGTCTCGCGGGCTATTTCGTCCAACGTCGCCGTGAGGACATCAAGGATTGGAAGGAGCCCGGCCTCTTTCCCGAGAAGAAGACCGCCGAGATCAAATACCGTCTGACCGGAACCTATGAGTCGTTCTTCCGCGACGTCCTCAAATACTGCTCGGACATCGTCGAGGCCGAGGAGGGCGATCAAAAGCGGCGCCTTGCCTTCTGGGGAACACTTGCCCTGATGCGCTGCGTGGGCTCCAGTCCGGCTGCAGCCCTTCGCGCCTTGCGCACCCGCGCCGCGGCAGAAGTTGTCGAAGAAGACGTCGACGAGCTTGCCGCGCTCGCGCTCGACGACGAAGAGGTGGCCGAGGATGATCGCGAGCCGGCCATGGCCATCGATGATCCAAGGCTCGCCAAACTCGTCGCAACGGCCCAAGGCCTGGCCGCAGACACCAAAGCCGATCCAAAGTTCGCCAAACTCGTCACGACCCTGAAGAGCCTCACCAAAGAAGGCGCTTCGCCCATTGTCTTCTGTCGATATATCGCTACAGCCGAAGCCATCGGCGCCGCGTTGCCGGCCGAATTCAAGCAACACACGATTGAGGTCATCACCGGTGCCCTGCCGTCCGACGAGCGCGAAGCCCGCGTCGAGGCACACGGAGGGCACGACAAGCGGATCCTCGTCGCAACCGACTGTCTCTCGGAAGGCGTCAACCTGCAGACCTACTTCGACGCCGTCATTCACTACGATCTCTCATGGAACCCGACCCGCCATCAGCAGAGGGAAGGGCGCGTCGATCGCTTCGGCCAAAAGAGCCCGGAAGTGAGCAGCGTACTCATCTACGGCGAGAACAATCCGGTCGACGGCGCCGTCCTCGACGTCATCCTGCGGAAAGCCAAAGCGATCGAGAAGCAGACCGGTGTCCGCGTTCCCATGCCCGATCAGGGCGGCAGCCTGACCAAGGCTTTGATGTCCGCGCTTCTGCTCAAGGCGCACAACGAGGCGCAGCTCACGCTCGATCTGTCGGTGGAGGATACCCAAGCCGCCAAAGATCTTGATCTGGCCTGGACGAATGCATCCGAAGCCGAGAAGCGCTCGCGAACCATCTTCGCGCAGCGCACCCTGAAACCCGACGAAGTCCTTCCCGAGTGGGATGCAACGCGCAAAGCACTGGGTGGCTTTGAGGACGCCGAGCGCTTCGTCTCGCGCTCGCTCATGCGCCTAGCCGCCGCGCTCGTCCCCGATAAGCCACGCACCTATCGGGCGCCTTTGCACCTCTCCCCTGATCTGATCAAAGAGCGGTTCCAGGCCGACGGGCTACTCGATGAGAGCGCTAATCCCAAGCCACTCAAGATCGCCTTCGAGGCTCGACCGCCGGCCGGCTACCTCTCGGTGCATCGGGCTCATCCGCTCCCTGGTATTCTTGCCGAGACGTTTCTTGAAACCGCGCTCGACAAGTTTGCGCCGCGCAACGAGCCCTCGACACTGCCGCGCTGCGGTGTCTGGGAAGCCGATGGTATCGATGCGGTCACGACACTGCTCCTGCTACGTATCCGCCATCGCATCGACTCCAAGGGCAAGCTCGGACCCAAATTCGCCATGGCAGAGGAAGCGGCCGCCATCGCATTTGCCAGCAACAAGCGCATTGCGGACGGCGACGGGGCCTTCGCACTCTTCGAGGCGAACAGCGGTTCGATCGCCGAAGCAATCCGGGACGCACAGCTGAAGGAAGCGCATGCTTCGCTCGGAGGCCTCACACCGCAGCTCGAAGCATATGCGGCCGAACGCGCGACAGCCTTAGCCTCTGACCACACGCGGGTCCGACAGGCACTCGGGTCGCGCGCATCTGTCGAGGTCACTGCGGTCACGCCGGTCGATGTCATCGGCCTCTATGTTCTCATGCCGAGGCTGTGAGAAACCATGGCACGCAACACCACCCGCCGCCGCTCTTCCCGTCGCACGCCGCGTCTCGATTTCGCGGCGATCGAAATTACCGGTGCGCTGATTACGCCCGACATCGTCGCACGCATCGCATCCTTCGATGCTGCCGATCAGACGGAAGAAGCCTACGGCGTCCCGCCGGGCCTGAAGATCCGTGACGAGATCGCGCGCTATTTCCGCATCGCCGAGGCACTCTGGCATCAGTTCGAGGCCGCCAAAGTCAAGTGTCCCGCCGCATCCGACCGATTCATGATCGATCTCCTGAAACAGTGCTTTGGCTTCGACACCATCAAGACCCAGAAGACGATCAGCAAGGGCGAGCGCCAGTTCCCGGTTCGTCATGCCGCGCTCGGTGGTCGAGTGCCGATCGTGATCGCACCAGTCCCGGCTGAAGATGTTCGACGTACAGGCATCGATGAGAGCCTGACCCAATTCGGTGACGGCAGCCGGCGGCGCTCGGCCACGCTCCTTCTGCAGGAATATCTCAATGCCGAGGACGATGCCCTCTGGGGCATCTGCGCTGACGGTCTCACTCTTCGTCTCTTGCGCGACAACGTCAGCCTCACGCGCCCGGCCTGGATCGAGGCTGATCTCGCCAAGATTTTCTCCGAGAGCTTGTTCCCGGATTTCTCGGCGCTGTGGCTGCTTATCCATCAGAGCCGTTTCGGCGCTGCCTGTTCGCCCCCGACCGATTGCGCTTTGGAGCACTGGCGCGATGCCGGTCGTATCGAAGGAACGGCCGCACGCGAGAAGCTCAGGAACGGCTTCGAAGCTGCCTTGATCGAGCTGGGTCAGGGCTTCATCGAGCATCCCGCCAACGCAGAGCTGCGGACGGCCCTCAGCCAAGGCAAGCTCACCCGTCAGGCCTACTTCGAGGAGCTTCTGCGCCTCGTCTATCGCCTGATCTTCCTCTTTGCGGCGGAGGATCGCGATCTTCTCCACACGCCAGGCGTACCGCAGACGGCAGTCCGTGCCTACGCGCAGGGCTATTCCGTTGGCCGCCTACGGGAGCGTTGCACGCGCCGCACCTCTTGGGACAAGAATGTTGACGTCTGGGAAGGTCTGAAGGCTACGTTCCGCGCTCTGTCTGAGGGTGAGGCTCTGCTGGGCCTGCCAGCTCTCGGAGGGCTCTTCGCTCAAGGCCAGCTTCCTCATCTGAGAGATTCGAGGATTGAAAACAGGCGCTTACTCGCGGCCATCTGGCGGCTGGCGTGGATGCGGCCTGAAGGCCAGCCGCTCACCCGCGTCAACTGGCGCGACATGGAGACCGAGGAGCTGGGCTCCGTCTACGAGGGCCTTCTGGAACTCACGCCGTTTGTGAGTGCTACCGACAAATCTTTCACTTTTGCCGAAGGCGCCGAGGGCAGGGGCAACGCCCGCAAGACCTCAGGCAGCTACTACACGCCCGATGCGCTTGTGCAGGCGCTGCTTGACGAGACGCTCAATCCCCTGATCGAGGAGACGACCGCCGGCAAGGACGATCAGGCCGCGATCGAGGCGCTCCTCAACCTGCGCATCATCGATCCGGCCTGTGGCTCGGGGCACTTCCTGTTGGCGGCGGCACGACGCTTGGCTTCGCGGATTGCGCGGCTTTCGAGCCCAGGTACACCGAGCCAGGCCGACTACCGCCATTGGCTGCGCGAGGTGGCTCGCCGCACCTTGTTCGGCGTCGACAAGAACCCGATGGCCATCGAGCTGGCGAAGGTGGCGCTTTGGGTCGAGACGGTGGAGCCCGGCAAGCCGCTCTCCTTCCTCGATGCTCACCTGCGCTGCGGCGACAGTCTGCTCGGCGTCTACGACCTCAAGGCGCTTGAGATCGGCATTCCAGATGATGCCTACAAGCCGTTGACGGGAGACGACAAGGCGGCCGCTGCCGCTTGGAAGAAGCTGAGCAAGCAAGCGCGCGAACGGGACGACAAGACCATCGAAATGGCGTTCGCCAAGGTCTCCGGCGAGCTTGCAGGAACCGCACAGAAGATCGAGGCGCAGGGGGAGGACGATCTCGCTGGTGTGGAAGCCAAGCGCAAAGCGTTCGAGGCCTTGGTGACGGGTGCGTCCTACTGGCGCGTCAAGACAGCGTGTGATCTCTACGTTGCGGCATTCCTGTTGCCCAAGGTGAAGCCGCCGGAGCTGACGGCGGGCGCCAAGGGCATCACCATTCCGACGACAAGCGCAGTGCGCGACAAGCTCGCGGGACTGCTGGCGGTCAGCAATCTGGAAGCCACAGCTATCGAGGTGGCGACCGCCGCGCGCGCATTCCACTGGCCACTCGAATTCCCGCAGGTGTTCTTTGCGAGCGCCGGACGCAAAGCCGGCTTTGATCTGGCACTCGGCAATCCGCCGTGGGAACGCATCAAGCTGCAAGAGCAGGAATTCTTCTCCGCTCGCGATCCAGAAATCGCCAAGGCGGCGAACAAGGCAGCGCGGCAGAAACTAATCGATAAGCTGGAGCAGGCCTCTCCAGGATCGATGCAGCGCATGCTCTTTGACGAGTTCGTCCAAACCAAGCGAATTGCTGAAGCCGCGAGTGTGTTTGCACGAGTAGGCGCTGTCAATGGCGGGCGCTTCCCGCTAACCGGAACAGGTGATGTCAACACTTATTCATTGTTCGCGGAGCTGTTCTCATTAGCTGCCAGCCGCGCTGGCGTCATCGTGCCGACAGGCATCGCGACCGATGCGACAACCGCGCCGTTCTTCGCGCATCTGGTCGAGAAGCAGAGACTGGCAAGCTTGTTCGATTTCAGGAACACCGGATTCTTTCCGGGAGCAGCAAGCGCACAAGGAGTTCGGTTCTGCCTGCTTGCTCTGGGCGAAGTGCAAAGGCGTCCCATCGATTTCTGTTTTCGCCTGACAGCAATCGAACAACTAAGTGACGCCGACCGGCACTACACGCTCTCGCCCGCCGAGATCGCGGCAATCAACCCCAACACAAAGACCGCGCCTGTCTTCCGCTCCAAGGCCGATGCCGAGTTGACGAAGCAGATCTATGCCCGCGTGCCCGTGCTGATCGACGAGGCCAAGGCCAAGGACGGCAATCCGTGGGGTATTACGTTCGCCACGATGTTCCATATGTCGAACGACTCCGGGCTGTTCCGCACTGCCCGGCAACTTGCGGCCGAGGGCTACGCGCGTGAGGAGCGCGACTGGGTGCAGGCGGCGGGCAAAACCCGATACGTGCCGCTCTACGAAGCCAAGATGGTGCACCATTACGACTACAGATACGGTGACTATTCCCTTGCTGCAATAAAGGAGGGCGTCGATTTTCGACAAATTCCTCAGGCAGGCGAAGAAAGACTTAACGATCCTGGCTACGAAGTAACGCCAAGATATTGGCTTCCCAATACGGCTGCCGATGAAAGATTAGCCGTTAAAGGCTGGGGGCGAGATTGGCTGATGGGATTTCGTGACATCACGAGCGGGCTGGACGAACGCACTGTTATCGCCTCAGCTATTCCCAGGTCCGGTGTTGGACACACCATGCCGGTCTTCTTCTTGGCTGTCGAGCCTAGGCTCTGGGCAGTATTCTTAGCAATCATGTCGTCGATAACTCTGGATTACGTGGCGCGGCAGAAAGTTGGCGGCACCCACCTCACTTACGGGTATCTAACTCAGTTTCCATTTCCTGCGCCATCCAGCATCAAATCTTCCGACGTTGGTTTCATCGTCGACCGAGTGTTACGATTGGTTTTTACTTCAAACACGATGCGGCCATTTGCTTCTGACCTGGACTGGGCGGATAACGCGCCATTTAGTTTTAAGGAAGAGATACGCTCCCGGCTTCGAGCGGAGCTAGATGCGAAGGTCGCGAAGCTTTACGGGCTGACCCGAGACCAGCTCCGGTACATCCTAGACCCCGCCGACGTCTACGGCGCGGACTATCCGTCCGAGACCTTCCGCGTCTTGAAGAACAATGACATCGCCAAGTATGGCGAATACCGCACCGCCAAGCTCGTCCTCGATGCCTGGGATCGCCTAGAGCGAGGAGAGCTGACATGACCCTCACGCCGATCGACCGCGTGCGTCTCCGCAAAGCCGCCGTCGATGAGGGCTTCGGTATAGATCGGGGCGAGGCCGACGACTGGCTTGCGTTCGACAGCATCGATGCTCCCGCTGCTGTTCGACTGACACGCGATCCAACAGGCTACATCGCCGCCACCAATCACAACGGCGTCGCCACTGATCTCGCCACACACTGGCAGCCCTGGCCGGGCGCCGCGCCGGTCGGCTTCACCGCCTTTGTTGCGACCAACACGACCGAGCTTCACATGCTCGTCCGCGAGATGTGGCGCCTAGCGCGCTCCCTGCCGATCGAACCGCTGCGCGCCTTCGAGGCCGAAACCCGAAACCTCCCGCGCACCACTGAGGCCGAGCGCCTCGTCGTCCAACGCGTCGGCCAGAACATCTTCCGCGATGCATTGATGGAATACTGGGGAAGCTCTTGCGCGGTCCTCGGTGTCACCGAGCCACGTCTCTTACGCGCCAGCCACATCAGGCCCTGGGCCGAATGTGACACGGATGCGGAACGTCTCGACGTCTACAACGGCCTCCTGCTCGCCGCCCACCTCGACGCCGCGTTCGATGCCTTTCTGATCTCCTTCGACGACTCCGGCCAGATCATCATCTCCGACGCTCTAACCGCGCCAGACCGCACCGCGCTCGGCCTGTCGTCCGACCTCCGCCTCTCCAAGGTCGTTCCGTCCCACTTGCCAAAGCTCGCGTGGCATCGAGGAAGGCTGGCTACAAGTGGAAACCATCCGTCCGATGCACAATGGGGGGCCAGCAAATGAAGATTGCATGCCTTGGTTGGGGATCCCTGATCTGGGATCCAGGAGCGCTACCTGTTTCTTCGGAATGGTACGGCGACGGCCCAGATCTGTCCGTCGAGTTCGCGAGGCAATCGAGCAATGGCCGAATTACTCTGGTAGTCACTGAGGGCGTCCAGTCTATTCCAGTTCTCTGGACGGATCTCCGCGCCGACGCCCCCGACCATGCGAGGATGCTTCTGGCCGAGCGTGAAGGGGTCTCCAAAAAGAACGCCAGCCGTCTGATCGGGCTCTGGTCCAGCACTGATCGGTCGAGTTGGTCCAACGCGCCCGCCATTGGCGACTGGGCAACTACGCGTCGTCTGGATGCAGTGGTTTGGACCGCACTCGGTCCGAAGTTCTCAGGTGAGAATCGTATTCCGTCGCGCACTGAGGTCGTCGACTACCTCCGGTCGCTCGAAGGTAAAAAACGCTCGCTTGCAGAGAACTACATCCGCAAGACGCCAAGCCAGATCCGGACGCAATACAGGCAGGCGATCGAAGAAGCTCTTGGCTGGCATCCGATCGCAATCTGACTTGCCGCGAAACTTGCCACTTCTCCGGCAATTTTGCCGATCGCTGAAGTGCAAGACGGCAAAGATCAAGACTTCAAAGGCCACTCGCGACAAGCCACTGGACTTCGTCGGCACGGCAAGCGTTGCTGTTGTTGTGTCAGGGCCAGCGTCGTGAAGGACGCCGGTCAGAAACCTCGCCGAGTTTGCGGGGCTTCAGGTCGTGCCGGCATCGCGATAGGCGCGGTGCCCGAGACCTGGAGCCCAACCATGACCGCAAAATCACGCAAACCAGCCAATCCTGCCAAGCCGCCTGCGAGGCGTAGTGCGGCGCCTGAAAGGCCGGCAGCAACCAAGAGCACCCGCCGGGCTAAAGCACCCGAACCGGCTTCTGTAGCCGTCGCAACGAGCAAACAGCAGCGGTGCTTGGATCTCCTCGCCCGCCGCGATGGCGCGACCCTGGCGGAGTTGATGTCCGCAACCGAGTGGCAGCCGCACAGCGTACGTGGCTTCCTGTCCGGCACCGTGAAGAAGAAGCTCGGCCTGACGGCACCACATCCCAAGCCGCTGCGCTGCGCCGTCTATACTCGGGTCTCGACGGACGCAGGACTCGAACAGGACTTCAATTCTCTCGACGCGCAGCGTGAGGCCTGCGAAGCCTACATCAAGAGCCAGACGCACGAAGGGTGGCGGCTGATCAAGATGCGGTTCGATGACGGCGGGTTCTCCGGCGGCAACATGGAGCGGCCAGCGCTACAAGCTCTGCTGGACGAGATCCGAGAGCGTCGGCTCGATATCGTCGTGGTCTACAAGGTCGATCGCCTGACGCGATCCTTGGCGGACTTTGCCAAGCTGGTCGAACTGTTTGATGCGCACGGCGTCTCGTTCGTCTCCGTCACGCAATCGTTCAATACGACCACCTCGATGGGGCGTTTGACGCTCAACGTGCTCCTGTCGTTCGCCCAGTTCGAGCGCGAGGTGACGGGCGAGCGCATCCGCGACAAGATCGCGGCTTCCAAGAAGAAAGGCATGTGGATGGGCGGCGTGGTTCCGCTTGGGTACATGGTGAAGGACCGCAAGCTCATCGTCGTGCCCGAAGAGGCCGAAACGGTGCGACTCATTTTCGATCGCTATAAGGAGCTACGCTCACTCCCTGCTCTCCAGCGCGATCTGCGCGCACGAGGGCTTGTCACGCGGGAGCGGACACTCGCCACTGGCCGCACAATTGGCGGGGTCTCGTTCATGGTCGGCGCCCTGGCGTCGCTCCTGCGCAATCGAACGTATCTTGGCGAGATCAACCATCGCGGCAGGAGTTATTCCGGTGAACACGACGCGATAGTGGATCCCGAAGTGTTCCATACGGTACAGGCGATCATGGACGCCAATCGGCAGGGAAGCCGGGAGTATTGGCGGAAATCAGACGCGCTGCTGCTCGGCAAGTTGTTCGACGACCGCGGGAACCGCATGACGCCGAGCTACGCCATGAAGCGCGGCGTCCGATATCGCTATTACGTTTCGGCAGCGGTGGTGCAGGGGAACTCGGCGGAGGTCGGATCGGTCAAGCGAGTTACAGCCCAGGACCTCGAGGACCGCGTCCTCGCCGCGCTGCGGGAAGCCGGAATTCTGGACGATGTTGGGGCAGATTCGCGAGAGACCATCCAGAGCTCCGTCGACCGGATCACTGTCTCAGCCTCGGCGATCTCGGTTGCATTACTGGCCCAAGAGGACGCGAAGGACGGTCCTCAGCCGATCCAGCTTGCCTGGACGCCGCCCATCACCGGCGGCGTCGCTCGATGACGGTTCCGCACGGCGGACGGCAACAAACCGCTCCGCCAAGCCGATCCCGCATCCGCGCCGAGGCTCGCGCCCGACTGCTAACCGCAACTGCGATCGGAAGAGTTTGGCTCGATCAACTGGTTCAGGGAGACGTCCCCCACCTTGCTGCGATCGCCGCGCGCGAAAATCGAAGCGAACGATCCGTTCGGATGATCCTGTCGCTCGCATTTCTCGCGCCGGATATCGTTAAGGCGGCAATCGAGGGCACTCTGCCCCGCCGCAAGGGCCTTTCGACCCTGACTGACCTGCCAATGGACTGGACCGAGCAGCGGATGTTCGCCGGCTTAGTCCGTAGTGCCAGCAGATTCGAAGATTGATCCCATTAGATCCCGTGCTTGTGTGAAAACGACAAATCAGATTCCGCTTGGGAAGGCAGAGCGGGAGACGAACTGTGGGCCGATTCATCGAAGGCGGAGCGCGCGATCAACTCTCTTTGTTGCCGGCGAGCCTTGAAGACTACATTGAGCAAGACAATCCTGTTCGCGTCGTCGACGCCTTCATCGACGAACTCGATCTCGGCGCGATCGGTTTTTCGGGTGTTACGCCAGCCGCGACGGGGCGGCCCTCGTACCATCCGTCGACAATGCTCAAGCTGTACCTCTACGGCTACCTGAACCGCGTGCAATCGAGCAGGCGTCTGGAGCGGGAGGCGAGGCGCAATGTCGAGATGATGTGGCTGACGGGCCAACTCGCGCCTGATTTCAAAACGATCGCTGACTTTCGAAAAATCAACAGCTCGGCAATTCAATCTGTCTGCGCCAAGTTCGTCGAACTCTGCGTCGATATCGGCATTTTCAAGAGCGCCGTAACAGCGATCGATGGAGCCAAGTTCAAGGCAGTGAATTCGCGGGATCGCAATTTCACGCGCGGCAAACTCAAGCGCCGCATGGAGCAGATTACAGCGAGCATCGACCGATACCTCGAAGCTCTCGATGCAGCCGACCTTCAGGAAGGGCCGGGTGCAGAGGAGAGGGTCGCGCGGCTGGCGGACAAGATCGCTGCCATGAGGGCGCGCCTCGCCGAGCTGAAGGAGATCGAGCAGCAGGTGCAGGAAGCGCCGGATCGGCAGATCTCGCTGACCGATCCTGATTCACGCGCCATGGCTACGAACATGCGGGGCGCGAGCGTCGTTGGCTACAACGTGCAAGCCGCCGTCGACACCGAACATCACTTAATCGTCGCGCACGAGGTGACCAACGTCGTCGTGGACCGAACGCTGCTCGCTCCGATGGCAGCGAAGGCCATGGATGCCCTACGTTGCGAGACGCTCGATGCCCTTGCCGATCGCGGCTACTACAGCGGCGAGCAACTGCTTGCGTGCGTGACGATCGGCGTGAAGCCCTTCGTTCCGAAACCGCGGACTTCGAACGCCCGGGCTGCCGGACGGTTTGACAAGGAGGATTTCGACTATATCGCTGAGAAGGACGCGTATCGCTGTCCCTCCGGTGAATTGCTTCCATTCCGAATGATAACCACGCAAGACAATCAGGACTTCCGATTGTACTGGTCGAGCAATTGTGCCGATTGCCAATTGAAGTCGCGCTGCACTACCAGTAAAGAACGTCGCGTTCGTCGGTGGGAACACGAACATGTCGTCGACGCGACGCGTGCCCGCCTGGATGCGATGCCAGAGGCCATGAACATCCGCAGAAGAACGGTCGAGCATCCATTCGGCACGCTGAAGTCATGGATGGGGCACACTCACTTCCTCACCAAAGAGCTCGAAAAGGTGAGCGCAGAAATGAGCCTCTGCGTCCTCGCTTACAATCTGAAGCGGATGATCTCGATGCTCGGTGTGCAGCCGCTTATCGCGGCGATCCGGACGTGACGCAGTAAAGCGGGCACCGCCATCTGTTCGCCAATCGACTATCTGAATCGCGTTTTCACACGGCCACTCCCATTAACAGACATCCGCCTGATAGCAACCGGGGGGCATCTGCTACGATGCCGACACGACCGGTCTTGGGGACATCGCGTCTCTCCGCGTTTCATCCGCAAATAAGTGGAGCAAGCATTAGGCGCCGATACAGCCCGAGCAGAGGTCAAGTCGGTCCGCCGGGCCGCAAGTGCACGCTAACCGCCGCCGCAATCGTGCTTAGTTTCTAAGCGAGAACCGCTTTTGTGGCGGCTAGGTCCGCTTTTGCAAGACTGAATATATCCCGAACGCCATTGTAAGCGTCCGTAATCACCTCCAGCTGCGCAGCCTCCGTCCAGACTCGGCGTTGGCACTCCCATCGGAAGCGCGGCTTTCGTGCGATTGGTTGATCAAAGGAGCCATTGCCCGGCCATCGACAGCCAGACAGACCGGAGATGCCGAACTCGACGCGGCGAGTGGGCAGCGCGCCAAACTTGTCGAAGATGCTTGTCGCGGCGCGAAGTGCACTCTGCCAACCGATCATTAGCGAGTTGATCGCCAAGAACCTGCCGTTCGATGTGGTGTGAATAGCAGTTCCGTGCAGCAGCCAAAACTCTCCGGTTTCGTCGAAGTAGCAGGCAACATTGCCCGTTGTGAACTCAGCACCATCTTTTCCCGTAAACCAGAGGTTCAGGAAGCCTTCTTCGCACGTGCCTAAGTCACCAGACGAGCCACCGGTAGAAGGAGGCCAGATTTTTTCGTGATCTGGGAGTTCCTTTATGTCCACGACGGATGGCGGGCCGTTCTTCCACGCAGCTGGTATGATCCTCAAATATCCGCGCGGTCCCTCTTCGAGTAGGACACTGTGCTGTCCTCTGTCATCGAAATACGTCAGGGTCGGTTTTGCCGTCGCCCAGATCGAGGCGTCATCCGGGTTGGCCTCAACCCCTTTGATCGGATTATCGGCCGCTCGTGCCTCAAGCTGAGCCGACAGGTTCGTTTTCAGTGCCCCAGCAAAGTCCTTGATGAGTTGTTTCCGGACCTTTGCGGCCTCCTCAGGCTTTGCGTCTTCTGGTAAAGTAAAAACAATGGTGCGACGCTGCTTGATGTCAAAGGGACGGTCGTCGATCGTCCAGCCACCGGCTAGATTCATGACGGCGATAATATTTGCCAGACCCGGCTTTTGCATTGCCCAGCCAAGCTCGATGCAAACGTTGGGATTGGCGACTGCCTTGCCGCCGGCCGTCCGAGCAATTGGCGTCATGTCCGCAACAAAGCACGCTGCCTCCGAGATCTTCTGTAAGATGGTCGCAGGGATATCGACCATACCGGGCACATCCTTTGTGTCATGATCGATCTCGGGGCGATCGGCGTCTTCAACGTCCAACTCAAGACTGACCTGCTTGATGGCGTCAGTGAGAGCGCTCTTGATGAGGCTCCGACATGATTTCGGCGAGACGTCGCTTTGCCAGGACCAAAAGATCTTCATGCAACCCTCTCGATCATTGATCGCACTTGAGTGATGTCCGCGATTTTGGGGCCCACATCATCGCGGTTCCGGCCTATGCGGATAGCGGCAACGAGGCTTCAAGGCATCACTACTCCCCCCACGATGCTTTAAGCTCGTCATCCTCGTCACGGGCCGCTTCAAACTCGCGTTGCATCGCTACGAGCATTTTCTTTGCCCACCTCCGAACCGCGCCGATCGGATGCTTGTCAAGGCGCTGCAGCGGCTTCTCATACAGCCGGTAATATCCAGTGCGCGAGCCGGACCAACCGAACGAGTGGATGTTGCTGACTAAGGCGCTCAGCACATCGTCGCGATCGCCGAACTCATCAAGCAGACGCCGAGTCAGCGGATCAAGCTCAGGCGGTGCAGCATCCCTGTCACGATGCGTCAGCACGCTTGCGATCCCAGCAACAAACGCCGGAGCCACATCAGGGTGAGCGTGACACCAGGCGAACAGCATATCCTGCGGCAGGTGCGCTATCATCGGCCGCTTTACGTTGTCGAACGCAAAGGAATCGCCGAGTGTCAGCTGCAGCCGCCACTGCTTCTGCTTATCTGACACGATCGCGTTGCCGACGATGGGCCACACAATGTGTGCAAACTTCGTGAGCATCACCGGAAGAAGCGGTCGGATATATTCTTGTCCGACCTCGTTCGGATCCTCGACTAAATGTTGCGCAAGTTGCAGGGCGACTACGGAGGCGTCACGGTCATCTCCGCCCTTCTCAAGGATCCACTTCATCGCTTCCTCGAAGTGATGCTGATCCATGTGAGAGCCGCCGCGATGCTTCTCGGCATGCCCCAGCTTCGCCGCGGCTAGTCTGATTTGGAGACGCAGTTGCTCAAGCCTGTCCTTGTGCTGGAATACGTACATGCCGAACATCTCGAGCCCTAGTGCGTAGAATGCAGTCGCTCCCGCAAACAGGATGTCGAAGAGCGGTGCGACCACCGCTGGAGCAAGCTTCGCCAGCTTCCCGCCTCCTACCCAAGAGCGCACAGCGAATGCCGGCATGATGCCCTTGGTTAGCGCCTGGCACATGAGCTCGATGTCGCGCGGTGTGAGGTCTGCGCTCCAGCTCGCAAAGGCAAACGCTGGTGCCAGATCTTCAGATTGAACCGCCCGTTGCTTGAGCTCCTCGAAGGCTGACGGATCTACCGTCGCCAATCCCCACATATAACCAGCCAATAGGCCGTAGTTCCGGCTCCCAGAAGGGATAGCCAGCAACGCATCAATGATCGGCTCCTTTAGCCCAAGCGGGTTGGAGGCATTGCGCGCGAGCGCTCGACCAAAGTCGACAGCCATCCTCTGGCTGCCAGAACTCAAAGCGGGAAAAAACTCCGTCAGGCGCTTCTGATCTGTCAGAAGCTCGATTGCTAATGCCTCAATAGCCGCCGACTGCCGTCGTCCACGCTCTTCAAAATCTAGCTTCTCATCGACCGGATAGTCCCACGGCATCTCTGTGACGAGGAATTTCACCCTTGACCCGACGTCATCCGGGCTAAGCTCATCCACGAGCTTCTGCACCCGATCCGCCACAGCAGTATCGAGGTCGTCACGGTCGAATTGCAGAATATCGCCCAATGACGTCAGCGCTTGCGGCCAGTAGGGATGCGCTGTAACGACTTCTTTCACCCATCTCTCGACGTCGTCGAGCAAGCCTCGCATTACGTAAATCCGAAGCTGCCCAGCTAGCGCACTGCGTGCAATCTCTCCGACTTCATCTTCTCGCGTTCCAATGCGAGCCAAGCGATCCGCGCAAGCACGCACATAGGACCAGGCGTCCGACCAGAGTTGCGGCCTCCAAGGCTCCATCGCGGGCCGACCACCATGAATCTCAATTCCGACTGTGCGAGTGAACGAGTCGGCCTTGGCGCCGGACTGGAGGGCCGCGACTGCAAGCTTCAACCTCGCCGGATCATTCGACCTGAGTACTTCGTCGAGCAATAGCAAGCGGTCCTCAGCGCCCGCTTGCGTGTTGCCAAGGAGAACGGGAAAGAGCGCCTTGAACTGGCCAGAAGCGTTGTTCCCCCAGCTCTCATTCTCGGCGAGAGCCAGTTCAAACAGCAGGAGCGCGCCACGCTCGAACGTCTTTGCGACAAAGGCGACCTTCTCAACGGCCCAAACAAGGTGGCGGCGCGCGTCGCCTTCGATCCCCTGCAGCTCCTCTCGGCTCACTCCACGCAACAGTCGCTCCAGCAGATCGATCACAATCTCCGTGTCAATCTCAGACAGCGATGACAGCACCTCCGTATTGCCTTCCACGCTTAACGCTTCAATCGTGCTCAACGGGCCACCTGGGCGACACACGTGCCGCACGACCTCGACGCTGATCGAATGCTTGTTGTTCAGCATCGCGAGCTGCTGTGCGGCGTGCTTGCGCAGCCGTGCGGGCAGCGGGCCAAAGAGCACGCGGTCCCAACTGGCTTGGTCCCAATGCCGCCATTGCCTCTCTGCGAGATGCAGAGCGACAGGCCTTGGTTGTAGTGAAACCAATCTGCCTCGCATCTGCGCCACGCTTCGGCTAACGAGGTCATCAATGGCCTTGCGCAGTTCGGCGCTCGACGTTCCAGATCCAAGCGCCGCAATGGCTTCCAAATCTTTCTCGAGCGGTGGTCTCACTCCGACGAGGCCAAAGACACTCAATAACATCGCGGACTTTTCAATGACGGCGGCATCGCTGCGATTCCGCCCGAGGAGAATGCGGTCGAAGAGCACCGGATCGGGTGCCGACACGATGCTGATGTCCTGCAACCACGCATCACCGATTAATCGGGCCAGCTGTGGGAAGCCGCTCGAAAGCCGCACGAGCCTCGGGCGATCCGCATCCGACGCTCGGGGAGCGCTTTGCTTCAGCATGCCCTCGATGACCGACGCGGGCGCCGCCTCAACCACCAGCGTGTCATTCGGCAGGATTTCGCCGCGCAGCATTTCGTGATCGATCGTCACGAGCGATATGCGGCTGCCCGATCGCTTGACCATCGAAGAAAGATCGCGGAGGCTCTCCGGCGGACAACGATCGACAACCACGATTGCGCGCAGGCCCGCATCGACCAGATTCTGGACGACCCCCTTGACCGTCTCGGTGCCTACCTCTTGCTCAACAGCGTAGAGCACGAGGTCGCAAAGCCTGACTTTGGTTTGCTCTTCGGTCGTTGTCGGTCCTAAGGCTTCCAGCGTCAGCCGGGACTTGCCACGGCCAGAAAGCCCAACCACCCTTGCTACGCCCCGCTCGGGCGTTATCAGCCCGCGCAGTTTCTCGCGGAAACCTTCCAGCCGTTCGTCGAATAACCAGGGTGAGCTGTCATATTCATGACGACCCGCCCAATGCAGCCAATCCCGGAACGGGCCAACGAGCCCCGGCTGCGTGTCCTGCAGAAGCCACACCGCCACAGAGGGATGGACGTTCACCCAGTCAGCGATCTGATCCGCATCGCGGAACTGGACCTGATGGGGCGCGACCGCCAGACCCGCGCCCGCTAGCCGATCACGTATCGCCTTTTCGCGGCCCTCGATTTTCTTGCTGGTGTACGAGCGACCGCACAACATGATGTAGATGCCATCCTTGGACAGCACCGTCGCAACCATCGCTTTCACCGCTCCATCGGAGGCGATCACATCCTCGCCCGCCTCAGCCGGTGTGAGTTCCGTGGCCTTCATCTGGAACTGGCAAAGGCGGGACGGCAAAAAGCGCGTTCGCTCCGGGCCGCCGGACCATTCGATCCTTCCATCCTCGCCGCCATCCGGTTCGGTGATGTTGGATGCGACATGAATGCGATCCATGCCGATGCCGTGCGACAACGCCTCGGCGTTGATCAGCTTGCGCACCAGCAACACGAGCTTCCTATCTGTGAGCACGGCGACGTGCTCGCCCGACACTTTGAACGGTCCGAGCCCTTCGGCCGCGATGGGTTTAACACGCCGGCCAATCAGCGCCGTTGCAGCTGCCGGGTTCTCATCAACCAAGCGGAGAAGATTAGAGACCGCTGCCGCCGGTTTGATCGTCCCGTTCTCGTACTTGGTGAAAGCGCGCGGCCCCCCGCCAAGTAGCTCGCCGGCCTCCGCCTGAGACAGCCCTAGCGTCTCCCTTATGCGCCGGATGTCGTCCGGCGTGAGGTCTGACCTCGGCGTGGCCGGATTGAACGTCTTTCGCACCATTATGGTCTCTTTTCCAAATAATACACCATATTGGTGTCTATTAGTATGATGTCAAGGGGGTAGATCCCATTCGACGCGCGTGCAGGGGGCGTGTGATTGCTGCAACCTGACGCAAGAGCTGACTCACAAGCCCTCGCTCAACAGCTACCCAAGGAGCGGGACGAAGATAGCCGTCATGTCCGCCGTCGGAGGTCGAGCGACAGCCCGCGACGAAGTTTCGGCGTGCGGAGTACAGACAAACAACATGTCCGGAATCTCTGCTCAGAAGAGTAGGCAGAGCACGTCATGTTCGTTCAGAATGGTGGCGGATAGCCGCCTCCGATACCACGCGAACTGACCGCACAAGCAGTCTAGTGGTTGGTGGGCAACCGCAGAGGAGTGAGTCGAACCGGTCTCAGTGAAGCTGCGAACGCGGTCTCTGCGGCGGGGCCGCGGACAGCGCGCGGAAAAGGAATTTCGAGGCTAGAGACTTCGGGTGTCTGAGCGCGCTATTCGACGCGAATCTGGGTCCAGAGATGGCGATGCTTTGGGGTTCGAGACTGGCAACCTCGTGACAACACGAGGTTTTCCGCAGGAGAGCCGGAAAGCGGCGTTTCGACAAGGACTGGTTGGTGGAGCAGCAAGGAATCGAACTGCTGACCTTCCAGCCTTGCTGGTGCAGACGAGGATTTTTATAACCTATTGTTATTAAATATTTTTTTGGACCGAGGCGGCACCTTTGGACTGGACTTTGCGGCCCTTCGGAGCGGTACTGTCGGTGACAGGCGCGGCAAAGGCCGCATAGTCAGCCCCGGATGCACGAATCCGGGGCTTCGGGTGGTGCAAGGCGGCGCAACCCGCGCAGCCCGACACTGGAGAACCACCCAATGAAGACGACGAGCACACGCCGAACCCAGACGGCAAAGCAAGCCCGAAGCGCCTCCAACGCCAGCCCGGCTCCAGGTCCGGCCGACATGCCGCGACCCGGCGGCAAGCTTGGCGATATCCTCGGCCGCGTCGCCTCGAAAAAAGGCGCCACCGCTGACGAGTTGGTCGATGCGACCGGATGGCAGAAGCACTCGGTCCTCGGCGCCTTGAGCAAGCTGAAGGCACGCGGCTTCGTGATCCGGCTCGATGTGAAATCCAACCGCAAGGCCTACCGACTTGCATCGACGGTGGGTTGAGCGATGCGGAAAGAGGATCGGACGAATTCGACGTCCACAGTCGGCGCGCCCGGGCGCGCCGGCACCGAAGCCCTTGAGGCGGCATTGTCCGCGCTCGCAGGTATAAGCCCGGCGGACCTCCGGAACGAATGGTTGCGGCACTATCGTTCTCGTCCGCCCAATAGGCTGAGCCGCGATCTGCTCGAGCTTGGCGTCGCGTGGAAGCTGCAGGAGCGTGCGTTCGGTGGCCTGTCCGCGGCGACCAAGCGTCAGCTCGCCGCGCTAAGGCAGACAATGGCCTCGAAAGCGGACTTGACCAAGGCACGTGCCGTCACTCTGAGGCCGGGCGCCCGTCTCATACGCGAATGGAATGGCGAAACGCACGAGGTCCAGGTCGTCGAGGATGGGTTCCTGTGGCAAGGGAAGACGTGGCGCTCGCTGTCCGTGATCGCGCGCGAGATGACCGGCACCCGATGGTCGGGACCACGGTTCTTTGGGGTCGGCAAGACGAAAGCCGTGCCGGGCGTCGACGCGCCAACTGAAGAGGGTGGCTGATGGCTGGGAGACCCGCGCCTGCCCATCCCAAAGGCGCAGCGAGCGTCCGCTGCGCCATCTACACGCGCAAGTCATCCGAGGAAGGGTTGGAGCAAGAATTCAACTCGCTCGATGCGCAACGCGAAGCATGCGAGGCGTACATCCAGAGCCAAAAGAGCGCCGGCTGGGTCGCACTTTCCGACATGTATGATGACGGTGGCATCTCCGGCGGGACCATGGAGCGGCCGGCGCTGCAGCGCCTTCTCGCGGACATCGCCGCCGGCCGTGTCGACACGGTTGTCGTCTACAAAGTCGACCGGCTCACCCGATCGCTCCGCGACTTCGCCAAGATCGTCGATGCATTCGACGCCAAGGGCGTCTCGTTCGTATCCGTCACCCAGCAGTTCAACACAACGACGTCGATGGGCAGGTTGACGCTCAACATGCTCTTGTCGTTCGCCCAGTTTGAGCGTGAAGTGACCGGCGAGCGAATTCGCGACAAGATTGCCGCTTCGAAGCAGAAAGGCATGTGGATGGGTGGCCTATCGCCGCTCGGCTACGACGTTGCCGATCGCAAGCTGGTCGTGAAGGTGACCGAAGCCGAAACCGTCCGACATATCTATCACCGCTACACGGCGTTGAAATCGGTGCATGCGCTGAAGCTTGAGCTGGACGGATCGGGTGTTGTCAGCAAGGCGCGCCGGGACCGAAACGGCAATGCGACCGGAGCCAAGCCGATCGCGGTCGGCGCGCTGTACCACATTCTACAGAACCGGCTGTATCGCGGCGAGATCGTGCACAAAGGCAAGCCCTATCCCGGTCAGCACGACGCCATCATCGACGAAGAGCTGTGGTCCGAGGTCCAGGCGATCTTGTCAGACAATCGCGTTGAGCGAACGACGCGATCCAAGGCTCTTGCTCCGAGTCTGCTGGCCGGCCTTGTCTACGATGCCGGCGGCGAGCGCATGTCACCGACGCACGCCATAAAGAGCGGCACGCGCTACCGCTATTATGTCAGCCAATCGTTGATTAAGCGCGGCCGGGTCAAACCTTCCGAGTCTGCCTGTCGTGTTCCGGCCTCCGATCTCGAGGTTCTCGTCGAGGACAAGATCCACACGTTGCTGCAGGAACCAGCTTCCATTCTGGCGTTCGCGGGAACGATCACGGTCGCGGCGCACAAGGCGCTCATTGACCAAGCGGCATGCCTCGCGCAGCGTTGGCCAGAGTTGTCCGCATCCGAGAAACGCGGCATCCTTGATGCGTGCCTCTCTCGGGTGGAGGTCAAACCCGACACCATTGTTATCGCCCTCCGCCCGCTGCGGCTCCTCGAGGCAATCCGTGGGAAGTTGAGCCCTTGCCAGTTCGACTTGTCGGACGAGGGGCCGAGCGCCGAGCTGACAATACCGGCGCGCGTTAAGCGGACCGGTATGGCGAACAAGCTTGTGATCGAGGGACAATCCGAAATTGCAATCAAACCCGATCGAAGCCTTCTGCGCCTGATCGTGCAGGCGCGGCACTTCCACGATCTCGTGACGAACAGCAACGGCAGGTCAATCAGGGATCTCGCCGACGAGGTGGGGGTGAGCCCCTCCTACTTCACCCGTGTCTTCCGGCTGAGCTTCCTTGCGCCGGACATCACCAGGGCGATCGTCCAGGGGCGCCAGCCAGCCGAGTTCCGTGCGATCAAGCTCATGCGCGCTGGCCAGTTCGGTTCGCGCTGGTCCGACCAGCGCCGCGAGCTTGGATTCGATTGACCGCGCCAGTCTCCCGGAAGCGCTCCGTCGCCCGCCAATGAGACGGCGGCACGCCGATTTTGTCAGCATCGCATGAGCGAAACGACCCACCGCGCCGCCGCCAACGGTACCACCCAAAAGCCGATAGGAGACTTGGACCGGAGGGGCCCGCGAGAACCCGCACCGAAGCGGTCTCTCGGTCGCAGATAAAATGGCATCGTGCCGCTAACCGGCGGACACTACGGACCAAGTTCGAATCCGACGCCAAAACTCGTTTTATGTATTCATATCAATGTGTTGCGTGGCGGTGGAGGCATTCACCTGCGAACCCCTCTCTGACACCGAATAACAGGGAATTTTTGCGATTTTCGGGGGTTAAATCGGCCACGAATGCCGCATTTATCCCCGTAAAACCGGCGCAATTTGCAATTTTGGCGGTGAAAATTATCAGGGAATTTTTGCCGTGTTATCAGGGCGGCCTAAGTGAGCGTTCAGGGAATGCACACTTGAGAACAGGGAACGATCCCGACCTTCTTCTGCACCGGTGAGGTCTGCTGCAGGAGAGACGAGGATGGCCCGATACAGTTCAGTCAAATGCTTAGAACTAGCGTTTTTCTGGAAGGAACACCTGAAGGCATGGCGCGACAGCGACCTGAACCAGCGGGAATACTGCGAGCGCCACGGTCTCGCTCTGAAGCGGTTTGGGAACTGGCGGGCCAAGTTCAAAGATCAGGAGACGTTCGTTCCGCCAAACCTGCTTTATCGCCGCGGCGGGGGGCTTAGACCTAGGTCTAGAACTAGGTCTAAGGAAATTCCCTTCACCCCTATGAGAAAGCGGCGCGGCTTCTCGGATGCCGACAAGAATCGCATCATCGAAGAGGCGTGTAGCGAGGGTCGCACTGTGTCCAGCGTCGCCCGCAGGTACGGGATCACGACGAGCCTGCTCTTCCGTTGGCGCAAAGAGCTAGGCATGGGGCCGACGCACTGTATCGTGCCGGTCACGATCACCGACACGCCTGACGGCCTTGCAGATTTTGCGGCGTTGACCAATCTCACGAAGCAGCCCACTCCAGTCCTCATTGATCGAGCAACGCCGGCAATTGAGGTCGAGTTGACCGGAGGGCGCCGACTTCGCTTCGAACGCGGCACAGATCCTGAGACCATTCAGCGACTGGTCGCCGCATTGGACGGAGGTGCGTGATGATCACTGCAGCCTCAAGCGTCAAGGTGCACATCGCGCTCGGCGTTACCGACCTGCGCAAAGGCATGGACGGCTTGGCAACGCTGGTCCAAGAAATTCTCCTGCATGATCCGTTCTCAGGTCATCTGTTCGCGTTCCGAGGCGGTAAGGCCAACATGATCAAAATTCTCTACTGGGATGGCACGGGGCTCTGCCTGTTCACAAAGCGGCTCGAGCACGGCGCGTTCGAATGGCCGGCGAAGGGTACGACAGGGCAAACCGTGAGCCTAACATCCGCGCAATTGTCGATGCTGATCGAAGGCATCGATTGGCGCGTTCCAGATCGCCGATGGAAGCCTGCCGTGGCGGGTTAGACTCACGTCCAAAGTGGATTGCTTCGTAGACCCGATTGCGTTCGCCGGCTGACGGACTTGGGCATAGCATCGAGATCATGAGAATCGATCTCGATGCCCTCCCCTCTGACGTCGACGCACTGCAGGCGATGATTGGCGCGCTTGTGGCGGAGCGTGATGCCGAGCGCAGCGAGGCACAGGCTGAGATCGAGCGTCTCCGCAGCCTCGTCAAGACGCTGCAAAGAAGCCAGTTCGGCCGTCGCTCGGAACGCCTCGACCAGGACCAACTCGATCTTGGGCTGGAGGATCTCGACGGCGATGTTGCCCGGGCCGAGGCGGCGCTCCCGGCGGTCACCACCGAAGGCGTGCAGCAAGAGCCTGCGATCAAGGAGCGGCTTAGTTTGCCGGATCATCTTGAGCGCGAGGAGGTGACCCTCGATGTCAAAGGCCACACCTGTCCGTGCTGCGGCGGCGCCATCCATCGGATCGGCGAGACCGTCAGCGAGGTGCTCGACTATGTTCCGGCGCGTCTCAAGGTCATTCGCATTCGCAGGCCGAAGTACGGATGCCGGACCTGCGGAAAACTGCATCAAGCTCCGGCACCCGAACGTCCGATCGCGAAAGGCCTGGCAAGCGCCGGCCTGCTCGCGCACGTGCTGGTGAGCAAATACTGCGATCACATTCCGCTCTACCGCCAGTCGCAGATTTTTGCCCGCAATGGCGTCGACCTCAATCGCTCGACACTCGCCAACTGGGTTGGTGGCGCTGCTTGGTGGCTTGAACCGTTGCGAACGCGGTTGGCCGAGCAGGTCTTCGCCTCGCCGAAGTTGTTTGCGGACGACACGACGGTGCCCGTGCTCGATCCCGGCCGCGGCCGAACGCGAACCGGGCGACTATGGGTCTATGCACGCGACGATCGACCTTGGGGTGGGACCGATCCGCCGGCAGCCGTCTACTACTACAGTCCCGACCGCAAGGCCGAACGGCCCGCGGCGCATCTCAAGGGCTTCGCAGGTGTGCTACAGGTCGACGGCTATGCCGGCTTCGAGCAGCTCACCACGCGCGGCACCATCGCGCTGGCGGCATGCTGGGCGCACACACGGCGCAAGTTCTACGATGTCCATCAGGCCACCGGCTCGCCGATCGCCGAGGAGGCGCTGCGTCGCATCGGCGCGTTGTACACGATCGAGCAAAGCATCCGCGGGCAATCGGCCGAGCAGCGCCAGCGCGTTCGCAACGTGCGATCCAGGCGATTGACTGACGCCATGCGCCCGTGGTTCGAACGCCAACTGCACCGCGTGCCGGGACGCAGCGGTCTAGCCGAAGCAATCCGATACGCACTCGCTCGGTGGGAGGCTCTCTGCCGCTTCCTCGACGATGGCCGCATCGAACTCGATACCAACACGGTCGAGCGTGCCATCCGCCCGATCACGCTCGGGCGCAAGAACCACCTCTTCGCCGGCTCGGACGGGGGCGCCGACCGCTGGGCCGTCGTCGCAACAATCCTTACGACTGCAAAGCTCAACGACGTCGAGCCTTACGCCTACGTGAAGGATGTGCTGGAGCGCATGGCGGGCGGTCATCCGGTGTCCCGACTCGACGACCTCCTCCCCTGGAACTGGAAGGCCGCGGCAGCTTCCGCCTGACAGACGTGTCAGAAATGGACGCTTACCGGCCTAACCCGTTAACAGGGCGCCTTTATCGACATAACAGGGTAACGAGATCGCCCAAAGTAACCATTCCAGCGGGGGGCTTACCCCGCGAGTCTGCTCTGTGATATTCTAGTTCGAGTTGGAGGTAGTGTGTGCGTTCTCGCGCGCTCCGAACCAACTCCAGAACCCCCAGAACCAAAGTGTTGAAGCTTGAGGTGTTAGCGGTCGCGTGGGCGAGCGTTCTGACACCTCGTTCTGGAGGTGTTACTGGTGACCAAGCTCACTGTTACTGACCTGCCGATCGGTGGTCTCAAACCGTATGATCGCAATGCCCGGACGCACAGCGCCAAACAGATCGCTCAGATCGCGGCGAGCATCAAGGCGTTCGGGTTCAACAACCCCGTGCTCATCGACAAGGACGGCGGCATCATCGCCGGCCACGGCCGGGTCGAGGCCGCCAAGCTGCTCGGGATTAAGACCGTCCCGTGCGTGCGGCTCGAGCACCTCACGGACGCGCAGAAGCGCGCCTACATCCTTGCCGACAACAAGTTGGCCGAGAAGGCCGGCTGGGATCCGGAGATCCTCAGAATCGAGCTGCAGCATTTGACCAGCCTCGATCTGGATTTCGACGTTTCGGCGACCGGCTTCGAGATGCCCGAGATCGACGTGCTGCTGAGCGATGCCGCGCCGGAGTCCGATCCGGCCGATGAGGTGCCGGCCGTCGAACCCGGTCCCGCCGTCACACGCCTTGGTGACATCTGGCAGATCGGCCCCCATCGCCTGATCTGCGGTGACGCGACCAAGGCCGACACCTATGCACGTCTGCTCGAGGGTGCGCGCGCCCAGATGATCTTCACCGACCCGCCGTACAACGTGAAGATCGAAGGCCATGTCTCGGGCCTTGGCAGCGTCAAGCATCGCGAGTTCGCCATGGCCTCGGGCGAGATGACCACGTCCGAGTTCTCGCGCTTTCTCAGCGATGTGTTTGCGAACCTCACCTCCCATTCGATTGACGGTTCTGTGCATTTCATCTGCATGGACTGGCGTCACATGACTGAGGTGCTCGCGGCCGCCTCGCCGGTCTACAGTGAGCTCAAGAACCTCTGCGTTTGGGCCAAGACCAACGGCGGCATGGGCTCGCTCTACCGGTCCCAGCACGAACTCGTGTTCGTCTACAAGGCCGGAACTGCGCCCCACATCAACAACGTCGAACTCGGCAAGCACGGCCGCTATCGCACCAACGTGTGGTCCTATGCCGGCGCCAATACGTTCAGCAAAACCCGCAACGACGATCTTGCCATGCATCCGACCGTCAAGCCTGTCGCGCTCGTCGCCGATGCCATCCTCGACTGCTCGAAGCGCAAGGGCATTGTCCTCGATGCCTTCGGCGGCTCGGGCACGACGCTGGTCGCGGCCGAGCGCACCGGCCGTCGTGGCTATGCCATCGAACTCGATCCGCACTATTGCGACGTCATCGTGCGCCGCGTCGCGAAGATCGCCGACGTTGCGATCGTGCACGCTAAGACCGGCAAGACCTTCTCTGAGATCGCCGCCGAGCGCGCTGAAACAATCGAAACGGAGGCCGTCTGATGTCTGCAAAGCGAAAAACGCCCCCGCGTGGACGCAAGGGTCAAAACAAGATCGACGTCACGGTCATTCTCACCAAGCCGGTCAAGGTCGGCAAGCAGGGTCGTGAGCAGCGCATGACGCCGTTCGAGATCAGCCTGCGTGCACTCGTGAAGAAGGCACTCAAAGAGAAGAGCTTGAACGCGATCAAAAGCCTGCTCGATACCGCCCTCAAATACGAACTCGTCGCTCCAGCGCCAGAACCTCCCCTGGAGGGCGGTGTGCGTATCTGGCGCGGCCTCTTCGATCTCAAGATCGGCGACGAGATCGGCAAAACGAAATCAAAGACCGACAACGACATCACCTGAAGCTTGTGCATCAAACCGAATAGGACACCTTGAAATGCAAGACGATGACGCACTCCAAGACGACAGACGCGCGATAGGCCCCCCAAAGCCACGACAGGGCTACAAGGCCCCTCCCGTACAGCATCAGTTCAAGAAGGGCCAATCGGGCAATCCGCGTGGCCGGCCCAAGGGCGCCAAGGGCAAGCGTCAGATTGCCGAGAAGGTGCTGCTTGAGAAGCATGAGGTTGTCGAAGGCAATCGCAAAGTCCAACGCACGACGCTTGAGCTGATCCTTCTCACCCTTCGCAACAAATCGTTCGAGGGTAGCAACCGCGCCTTCAAGGACTTGGAGAAGCTCGCCGCCAAGTACGATCCTCAACCGCAGACAAAGCGCGCTGGCATTCTGCTCGTGCCGGGTCGGCTGACATTGGAATCCTGGTCAGAGCGGTATGAGAAGAAGAACGATCCGACGCAGCCCGATCCCGATGAGGAATAGGGCAGCTGCCGACCATTGCGGCCCGCACCGGACCTACATCAGCGGCATCGAGCGCGGCGTGCGTAACCCCACCGTGGTCATCCTGGACAAGATCGCCAAGGCCCTGAAGGTGCCAGCGGGGGCTTTACTGGATGAAGCGAAGACTTCGGCGAGAAAGCCGTAAGGATCTGGGGCGACATTAGGTTGATGGAGCAACTGGGTGGGTCGGATTTTGAGCGTTGCGGCGGTGTCATGCGCGCGGATGCGGGTGGGCATCCGAAGCGCAAACAAGATGTGCCGTTGGCGGAACCTGAGTTCGCGATCACGCGGGTCGCGAGCGGCTCGAAGCTGTTGTAGGTGTAGGCATAGCTCACGCCAGAGCGCACGTCGGTGAGGGTGTTGCCGGCCCCGTCATAGGTGAAGGCGCGCGGATCGGGCGTTACGCCGGAGCGTGTCACACCCTGCAGCAGATTGCTGGTGGAATGGTAACTGTAGGTATCCGTCACCCCGCCGATCGTCTCGCTGATGCGGTTGCCAACGCTGTCATAGGTCCGCGATTGCGAGCCGTAGATCCCGCTGGCACTGTTCAGGCGGTTGGCGCGACTGAGCTACAGTTTGGAAATCTCGGCCTGCAACCAACTCTTCGATACCAACTGACCGCCAAAATGCATGTTCTCAGCGTCCTCCATTTCGTCGAGTAATTGCTTCGCTCGATTGATGTCGCCCAACTTCCATGAGGCCATTGCTAAGATCATCAATCCATGATCAATGAAGAATTTTGATCCAGCAGTTCTGTCCAGTGAAACTAGCTTTTCAGCGGCCGTCCGGCATTCAACGTAGGCGCCGTCCTCAAGCAACCATCGCGCCAACTTCGAAAGGTGGGGGCGCGGGTCATCTGAACATTCTATAGCGTTGCGCAAATCAATGTAGGCGCGCACAGCGTCACCGGCGGAACGATGAACGTACGCCCTCATGCCGAGCCAATCACACCGTCTGGGTTCCGAAGGCAGCAACTTGTTGCAAAGCTCTAACGCTTGATCGTACTTTCCAAGCCTGACAAGCGCAAAAATCTGGTCGGCGAAGTCGATTTTCATCCACTAACCTCCATTACTTAAATGGACCAAATCGCTTCTTCCTCGGCCGCCTCGAACCGTAGTCCACCTTGTTTCCGCCACAGCGTTCACTAACGAATCCGCGCGCGCAATCTGCCAACTTCGTATACCCACCTGTCTGTCCCCTTGGAGGATTGGGCAAGCTGAATAGCCATTCGCAGTGGGCATATGCCTCTTCCCATTCACGCTTGCAGTCATCGGGCGGAGGTGGCGGAGGCTTCTTTTTCTCATCGTCATCTCCTGATGACATACAATAGGCGATCCCGGCGCCAATCGCTCCGCCAATCACAGTACCAATAACTCGACCACCAGCGGCACCGCCAGGCCAGGGTGTCAATGCTCCGATGACCTGCCCAATATTTCCGCCCCATTCCGCCCCAGCAATAGCGTTGCGCCCATCCTTATCCACATACACATACGGCGAATTCCCGGCATACGCATAGACACTTGGCCCATCGACGAAGCCGAGGGGATCTGGCTGTGTATATCGTCCGATTGTCGGATCGTAATGCCGATGCCAGTTGTAGTGCAAGCCGGCTTCCATCTGGAACCACTGTCCGGGGAAGCGGGCATTGAGGGTTTCTGAGCCCGACAGCGTATAGGCGCCGCCGAACGGGCTGTAGAGAGCCGACCAGACATCGGCGCCCGTGGCATCCGTCATCTTCACAGGCCGGTTGAGCTGATCGACGTGAACCATGAGCAGCGCCGGCGTGGTGGCGACGTTGGATACCACCGCGACCGGACGGTCCACGGTCGTGCGTGCCCCGCGCGTGGGGGCGATCTCGGCCTCCGGCATCCAGATGTACTCGCGCACCGTGGCGCCTGTCGCATCCAGCTCGGCGATGATGTTGCCCCACTGGTCATGGACGAAGTACGTCGTGCCGTTGGCGGAACCTGAGTTCGTGATCACCCGGGTGGTGAGCTGCTCGCGGCCATTGTAGGTGTAGGTGCCGATGAGGTTGCCCGACTGCGACACCGTCTTGAGACGGTTGGCGTTGTTGTAGGTGTAGGCATAGCTCACGCCAGAGCGCACGTCGGTGAGGGTGTTGCCGGCCCCATCATAGGTGAAGGCGCGCGGATCGGGCGTGACGCCTGAGCGTGTCACACCCTGCAGCAGATTGCTGGTGGAAGGGTAACTGTAGGTATCGGTGACCCCGCCGATCGTCTCGCTGGTGCGGTTGCCAACGCCGTCATAGGTCCACGATTGCGAGCCGTAGATCCCGCTGGCACTGTTCAGGCGGTTGGCCGCCGAGTAGCCGAACGACTGGTTGTTGGCGGAGGTGACCGTATCGCCGATCGAGGTGATGTTGAGGTTGTCGGTCCGCCCGAAGGTAAGCCCCATCACGGTCGTGGCGCCGTTCGTCACCGTGCACTGCGATTGCTCGTAGTCCTGGGTGTGCGCGTCGGTCTCTGCCAGGCTGTTGCCGTAGGTCAGAGATTTGATGAGGTTCGAGATCGGCTGATAGGTGACGTTGTCGATGACGGTCACGCTCGAAGCGCCAGAGTTCTGCTTGGTCGAGACCTTGTTGATACGCCCGACGCTGTCGCGATCGTAAAGGACGATGCGGCCGGAAGGATACGTGACCTTCGAGACCCGGTCGGCCAGAGTGAACTCGTAGGTGACGGATTTGGCGCCTCCGCCGATGGTTTGATCTTCCTGGATGATGTTGCCACGCACATCGTACTTGAAGTCGATGGAGCCGGGCTCATCGTCGAGCGTGGTCAGCCGGCCGACGCCCTTGTTGCCGCTTGTCGTGCTGTCATAGGTGTAGCCGAGGTCCTCGGCCGAGGCCGCAGGATACGTCTTGGTCAGGATGCGGCCTGCATTGTCGTAGGTCATGTTGGTGACGATTGAGCGCCCGTCGGTCTTCTGGGTGACCAGGCCGCGCAGGTCGCGCACGTAGTCGGTGTTGCCGCTGTCGGGAGAGGATTGCCGTTTGGTCTCGCCGAAGCCGTTGCGGATGTAGGTCGTCTGCAGGCTGCGCGGATCGGCATAGGTCGTGAGGTTGTCAAGGCCATCCAACGTGTAGTTGACCTGTGCGCTTTCCTGATCGGTCTCGCGGATCAGACGGTTGAGGCTGTCATAGGCGTAGGAGTAGACGCCGCTGCGCGGATCGGTGACCGTCTTGAGGTTGTCGTTCTTCTCGTAGGCATAGCTCGTGGTCTGGCTATTGGCGCCGATGTTCTGAAGCAGGCGACCCAGCTCGTCGAAGGTCTGGGTCTGCTGGAAGACGATGGTGCTGGAGCTGTCCTTGATGTTGGAGGCGGTGATGTTGCCCATCAGGTCGCGGGTGTAGTTGATGGTCTCGCCGCTGTTGGACGTGACCGTCGTCAGCCGGCGGGCATTGTCGTAGGTATAGGTAAAGTAGGTGCCGTCAGGACGTGTCACCTTGGTGATCTGTGCGATCGCATTGTACTCGAAGCTGGTCACCGCCTGGTTGGTGCCCGGGTCGACCGTGATCGTCAGCAGACGGCCCTGGAAGTCATAGGTCAGGTTGCTCACGACGCTGTTGGCGTCGGTGATCTGGGTCGGCTGTCCCCGCGCGTTGACGGTGTTGACCGTCGTCACATGACCGACCTCGTTGGTGATCGTGGCTACGTATCCGTTGGAATCGTAGGTATAGCTGACGGTGTCACCGGTGCCCGACAAGGGCCCATCGACGGAGGCCAGCAAGCCGGCCGCGCCCGTGTAGGTATAGGCCCACGTCCGCGTCTGCCCGTTCGACGAATAGGGCACCGAGCCCGTGGTCGTATCGAGCTGAGACATCGACGTCAGGCGGCCTGTGCTGCTGTCCCAGGTGTAGTCGGTCGTCAGCCCTGGCTCCACCATCTGGGTCGGAACGCGGAACGTCGTGTGGTTCGTATAGGTCGTCGTCACAGCATCCGCCGTGCCGTACCCGCGCGTCACAGACGTCGGTAGCCCGCGCGAATCCCGAACGTACCGCGTCACACGACCTTCTTCGTCTGTGGTTTCGGTGAGAACGCCGGTTGTGGAATCATAGGACGTTGATGAAGAACTCGCAGGACAGCTCGTGCTGGCCGCGCCATCTACACTTGTTACCCGAGTGCGTCCGGCGACCTTGGAAAAATTATAGGTCGTGGACTTGCCGAGCGCGTTGGTGACGGTTGTGGACGATGTTGCGTAGCTGAACGTATAATGATCGTTGTAGGAAGGATGATACTCTTCGACAACGCGTCCGGCATCGTCATAAACATACGTTCCGTAACGCACGCCTCTTGCGTCAGTGATGCCCGTGATCAACTGGGGAAAGCGACTATCCTCATGATGATAGGTCGTCACCTCGGACGATGTCCCGTCACTAACTGTCACCGTTTTGAGACGGCGGGAATTTAGAATGCCGGTTTCGGGATACTCAAAGGCATATGTAACCGTATTTCCGCCAGGCACAGTGGCGGTGGTCAGCACACCATTGCTGTCGTACGCGAACGTGATCGTGCGCCCTAGATTGTCAGCGATGCTGGAGACGCGGTCCGTTCCGCTCGTGTAACTGATTGTGATCTGAAAGCCAGTCCGATACGTGATCTGCGTTGGCCGATAGATCGACGTGTCGATGACAGACTGCTCAAAATGATATTGACTATCGTCCTCCAGTGTCACGTCGTAAACGGCCGGACTACCTGTGGTTTCCGTTGCAGTCACGTTCATTTGTTCGTTCGACGTTTGAAACGTCGTGCTCGTGCCCACGCGCGTTAGTTCATGGTACTGCCCGGATGGCAGAACCAGAGATATTTTGTTTGAAGTGCCCTTTAGAAAGCCCACCTCAAAGGAAAAGTGCCAGTTCAGATCTATGGCCTTTACGGCCGTGCTCTGAGCCAACGGCGTATTGCTGAAGTACCGCTTTAGCTCCAGTGCGTACGTGCCTCCAGTCGCAAAATCAACCGCCGCATCGGACTTGCTTCCCGTCATCGGACTAACGGGATTACCCACTTTGCATGGGTCGTCGTAGTCTTTGCAGACGCTGCTGTCCGAAGTCACGTTTGTCACTGACGACAGCACACAACGGACGCGTCCCGCCGAGTACCGCGTTAGATAGCCGGACGGACAGTACGCTCCGACCCATGCCGCACCTATTGTCTCATATCCAGAGGCATTCAGGCACGCACAACGCGTTTGCTTCAAACAACTATTGCTTGGATTGGGACGCGTGGGGCCGGATTTGTAAGCAGGGTACGAACGATCAATCTGACAGAATTCATGACAATCATCGGAGGGCGACTCGTACTCGGTGCCGGACAATTTGTAGATCTGTCGGTTCTCCTGCGCTTCGACCGACGAGATTGCACTGAGCAGAACAAAAAAGACCGCAACAAACCTTGCGATGACCAACATGACCGCCCCCCGAACATGTAATGCGCTACGTCTCAAAAAGAGAACATCAGATGTATGA